>NZ_NHRQ01000035.1:0-18426 GCF_002165335.1 Acinetobacter sp. WCHA29 | reverse complement strand
GCGTCATCTCATTGAAAACTATTTCTGTAAGTTAAAAGAATTTAAACGTATAGCGATGCGTAGTTGTAAAACAGATACGAGTTTTGAAGCCATGATTCAATTGTGCGCGAGTTTAATTAACTCTCGGTAATTCTCAACAAACCCTAGTAGGAGGCATTATGTGTGGAAGTAAATTGTTCATACTCATTTTTTATCCTTATAAAGTATATTTGGAATACTCAAATATACCTTATTTGCTCGTATGCCTCGAGTAAATTAACTAATCGTTTGACTAAGATAAATGAGTATTTCACTCTTTTGCAGCCTTCTATTAGTTGTTTTTTAGTTTTCAATTGCAATTTTATTGAAACTAAATTGATTATAATTTGAAATCAAAAAATAGATTATTTGATTTGCTACTACCCCACAGTAAGTAGCTCATCCCACTTAAAGTAGTTCTGTGTTAGCCGATTTCGTGACATATTCCATGTTCTGTTCGGCATTAAACTTGCGCCCAAGGCAATCTTGGTTTTGCCATACTTAAGATGAATCGCTTCAAGGGAATCCATCAAAGCGTCACTGATCTCGATATGCTTCATGTCGGTAAACATATCATATACATGGCTTGCCTTTGGTTCGAGACACGTCAGAATCACGCCACATTTCTTGAAGGCAATGTCCTTGGCATACAGGCCATCAATCATCGCTGTAGCGAGTTTAGATAGCAGCAATAAGTTGTCGGTAGGTTCTGGTAAAGCCAAGGATAAAGACTTGTTGTAGAAGGGCTTTGAGCTATCAAATGGGTTTGATTGTACGAAACCAATCAGACAACCACACAACAGATTATCATCTCTCAGTCTGCTAACCGCATCCATGACATATAGCGACATAGCCTCCTTGAGATCATCAATATGGTAGATGCGTTGACCAAAAGAGCGACTCGCAATAATTTGCTTCTTGGCTGGTGGCGTATGTTCCAGTTCAATGCAAGCAATTCCATGGAGTTCCAATAAGGTTCTGTGCATCACTACAGAAAATTGGTCCCTGATCATCAGAGGGGAAGCCAAGACAAAATCCATAACTGAATGAATCCCCAGGCTGTTGAGCTTCTTAGAATGCTTTCGGCCTATGCCCCAGATTTCACCAACATCTATGGCTTGATGCAGAGTTTCAGCAGAGCATGGATCCATTGAAACCAAGTTGCAAACACCATTGAAGTAAGCGTTCTTCTTGGCAATATGGTTCGCTAGTTTCGCTTCAGTCTTTGAGCGTCCAATGCCAATACATACAGGTAAACCAAGCCAAGAAAACACACGCTGACGAATCTGATGGGCATATTCAGTCAAGTCGTAATTCCCTGAATGAGCTGTCAGATCCAGAAAGCACTCATCAATTGAGTAAATCTCCTGCTCTTTGGGAGATACGAAATCTGATAGGATTTTCATGAATCTGCGAGACATTTCTGCATACAGTGCATAGTTGCTTGATAGCACCTGCACCTGATGCTGCTCTACGATGTCCTTGATCTGAAAGAGAGGAACACCCATCTTGATGCCCAAGTCCTTGGCTTCCTGAGATCGAGCTACAGCACAGCCATCATTGTTGGATAGCACAATGACAGGCTTATTGTTCAAACTTGGGTTAAAGATGCGTTCACAACTGACATAGCAGTTGTTGATGTCTACTAAAGCGTAGATCTTCTGGTGAGATGCTTGCATGAGCATGAAACCAATAAAGTATTAACGCTTTCTGAATGGCTTGATAACAAAAGTCACTACACCCCAAATCACCATTTCCTGCCCATCCTTTAGATGAATGTCAGAATACTCAGGGTTCTCTGCTTTAAGCCAACGGTTATCATCACCCTCAATCATGAGACGTTTTACAGTGAACTCATTGTCGATCAGTGCAATCACGATGTCTTCATGCTTGGCTTCAATGCTCCGGTCTACAATCAGTTCATCATCAATCTCAATACCTGCATCTCTCATGGAAAGTGAAGCTACTTTCACAACGAAGGTTGCAGCTTCATTTTTGATGAGGTGTTCATTCATGTCCAAAGTTTTGTCGATATAGTCCTGGGCAGGAGAAGGGAAACCAGCAGCAACCTTTTCTGAAGCCAAAGGAATATGCATAAGTGTTGTAGGATCTACAAGCGTGATGGATGTCACATCATTGAAGCTTTGCTTCTCTGCCTCGTTGAGGTAATTCCTGATCTCTATGATTTTGGATACAGGTACTCTTATCGTTTTTGTAGGCTCATTATATTTGAGCTTTCTACCGGAACCTTCTCGGCTTCCCCCACGACTATTGCTCATGACTCATCTACTTTTTTGATTTTGTGACGTAATCAAATATATGACTGAATGTATTACAGATTCAAGACCATTTCGATGAGTGGCGAATAAACCTTATGGTTCCCATAAAGGCTACTGCAAATTTTCCCGCATTATCGCCACCTCACTGGAGGTATACGACAATTAATGTCATCTGCATGCTTACGCACGCATAGATAATTGGTTAGTATTCAATTAACAAATATTAGATAAGCTATTCATTGCAGGATGATTTTATGGCTCGTGCTCCAAAGCAAACCAAACAAGAACCCTTAGAGGTTGTGTTATGGAAGACTGCAGACAAACTTCGTAAGAACATTGATGCTGCAGAGTACAAGCATGTCGTCCTTGGTTTGATTTTCCTCAAATACATCAGTGACACATTTGAGGCCCACTACAACTTACTGGTTTTAGGTGAAGGAGAGTTTGCAGGAGCTGACCCTGAAGACCGTGATGAATACACTGCATACAACGTCTTCTTTGTTCCAGAGAATGCACGTTGGTCATTCCTGTTAAACCAAGCCAAACAGCCTAACATCGGGAAGCTCGTTGATGAGGCAATGGAAGCCATCGAGAATGACAACCCTCAATTGAAGGGTGTACTTCCTAAAGTCTATGCACGTCAGAATCTCGATCCTACGAGCCTAGGAGAGCTGATTGACCTGATTGGTAACATTGCACTAGGCGATGCGAAATCGCGCTCTGCAGACGTTCTAGGGCATGTATTCGAGTACTTCCTTGGTGAGTTCGCTTTAGCTGAAGGCAAGCAAGGTGGGCAGTTCTACACACCTAAATCCATCGTAAGCTTATTGGTTAATATGCTTGAACCATATAAAGGACGTGTATTCGATCCTTGCTGTGGTTCGGGCGGTATGTTTGTACAGTCTGAGAAGTTTGTAGAGTCGCATCAAGGCTTAGTCGATGACATCTCCATCTATGGACAAGAAAGTAACCAAACCACTTGGCGACTCGCTAAGATGAACTTAGCGATTCGTGGCATCAACTCAGAGCATGTGAAGTGGAACTCTGAGGGTTCATTCCTCAACGATGCACACAAAGACCTAAAAGCGGATTACATCATTGCTAATCCACCATTCAACGTCTCTGACTGGAGTGGTGACTTACTTAAAGAAGATGCTCGTTGGTCGTTGGGTGTACCACCTGCAGGTAATGCCAACTTCGCATGGATGCAACACTTCCTGTATCACATGAGTCCTAAAGGTCAGGCAGGTGTAGTCCTTGCGAAAGGTGCTTTAACCTCTAAAACCAGTGGTGAGGGTGAGATTCGTAAAGCCTTGGTTTCAGAAGCCAATGTCATCGACTGTATTGTGAATCTACCTGCCAAGCTGTTCCTGAACACACAGATTCCTGCTGCTTTATGGTTTATGCGTCGTGACCGTGTTGGTTCAACCAAGTACAAAGACCGTAGCAATGAGATTCTGTTCATTGATGCTCGTAACCTAGGTCATCTGATTAACCGCAGAACCAAGGTGTTGTCTGATGAAGACATTAAGCTGATTACTGACACTTACCATAATTGGAGAAACCAAGAGGGTGAGTACGAAGACGTTGCAGGCTTCTGTGCATCTGTACCGCTTGAGAAAGTGGCTGAGCTTGATTATGTACTGACACCAGGTCGTTATGTGGGTTTAGCGGATGATGAAGATGAGTTCGACTTTAAGGAACGTTTTACCAGCTTGAAAGCAGAGTTTGAGGCACAGCTTGCTGAGGAAGCCAAGCTCAATCAAGCCATTGCTGAGAACTTGGCAAAGGTGATTGTATGAGTGAATGGGTGGCAGTCAAACTTGGGGATCATGTCAATCTACTAACTGGATTTCCATTCAAGAGCAAGGAATATACAGATTCCGATGAGGACATAAAGTTACTGAGAGGTGATAACGTTGCTCAAGGCTATCTACGCTGGGAGAACGTAAAGCGATGGAAATTGACAAGTGATCCTCGCGAACAGAATTACTTTCTTAAAGTAAATGATGTGATATTGGCAATGGATCGTCCATGGATAGAAGCAGGATTAAAGTATTCGATTGTCTCTAATCAAGATTTACCATGTTTATTAGTTCAACGTGTAGCTTGTTTACGAGCTAAGGAAACACTTGACCAACAGTTTCTAAGGTATGTTGTCGGATCTAAGAATTTTACGGAATATGTTTGTTCTATAGAAACTGGTACAGCAGTTCCTCATATTAGTGGACAACAAATCAAGGATTATGAATTTGCACTTCCTTCTCTCCCTGAACAAAAAGCCATAGCCTCAGTCCTTTCATCCCTCGATGACAAGATTGACTTACTGCATCGTCAGAACAAGACCTTAGAAGCCATGGCTGAAACACTGTTTCGTCAATGGTTTATTGAGGAAGCGAAAGAGGATTGGGAAGAGAAAACGATAGGTGACATCTTTACCATTAAGGGCGGTGGAACACCTAGTACTAAAGAGCCAAGCTATTGGGATGGTAGTATTGCATGGACATCACCTCGAGACCTTTCAACTGCTAAGTCTTTGTATATGTTTTCAACTGAGCGAACAATTACTGAATTAGGCTTAACAAAGGTCAGCTCCGGGTTATTACCAGTTGGTACATTGCTCATGTCATCTCGTGCTCCTATTGGCTATTTAGCATTAACTGACATAGAGGTTGCTGTAAACCAAGGATATATTGCAATTCTTAAGCATGATTTGTACAGCAATGAGTTCATGTACTTGTGGTGTAAAGCCAATATGGAGTTGATCAAAAATTCAGGTAATGGTTCAGTGTTTCAAGAAATTTCCAAAGCAAGTTTTAGGGAACTTCCATTTGTTTGCCCACCTGAGTCTCTGTTAAAGAGATTCAATGGCTACTGTATCAATTGGTTTAGCAAAATTAAGCTAAATGCAAAGCAAATCCAAACACTAGAAAACCTAAGAGACACGCTTCTACCAAAACTCATGAGTGGTGAAGTCAGAGTCCAATACCAAACGGAAGAAGTTGCATAACATTTAGGTGAAGTCATTTGATGGCTTCACCGTTTTTACATTAAAGGGGAAGGCAACTAGCATGAAGCAACAATTACTGATTTTAGCTATGGTTTCAATTTTCATTTTGGGAGGTTGCGCTAAAAAAGCTGAAGATGCCGCTTACTCATTTGAGGAAACTACATTAGATGATGAAAGTGAGATTGAGTCAGAGGCAGATAGTTACAATTATTCAGATGCAGATACTTACATTTATTCGGGTAATGATAATTTTACAGATAGTGAGTCTGAAGAATATTTAGTAGGAGAGGAATCTTCTTCTGGATATGTAAGTGATAGAAGTAATTGTACAGGTAGTGAAACTATGTATACCTGTGTGGATCCAAACAATGGAAATACTTATGAGATTACTAAGTATGGAAATACTACAGAAGTTCAGGGTAGTAGTTTATCAGGTTCAACGTGGAGTCAAACAAGTGAGACCATTGGTAATACGGTATATACGACAGGATATGACAAAGATGGGAATGAATGGAATCAGACAGGTGAAAAGATAGGTAATACTTATTACTACAATGGAACCGATAGTGATGGTAATACATTTAGCGGATCATGTGATTCATATTCAGGTTGCTCTAATAATTATTAAAAATACTTAAGATTTTGAAAACATAGGGGGAAACCATGACTAAAATGACCGAATCAGACATAGAGCTGATGGCGATAGAGCAACTGGAGGGAATGGGCTATACCTATGTGTATGGACCTGATATTGAATCCAAGGGAAGCAACCCTCTACGAAGCTATAAGCAGGTCATTTTGGAAGCCAAAGTACTGGAGACCTTGCAACGTCTCAATCCTCATTTGAATGAAGACAAGTGCATTGAGGCACTGAAGCAAGTCACCAATCTGCATTCCCCAGATATGCTCAGCAACAACCAGGCATTCCACCGCTTACTTACTGAAGGCATCAATATTGAAGTGAGCAAGGATGGTAACACCCAAGGTGAATATGCTTGGCTTGTTGACTTCAATAATCCAAGCAATAACGAATTCCTTGTCGTAAACCAAGTCACCATCAAAGAAGATCGTTGGACAAGACGACCTGACATTATCATCTATGTGAATGGCTTACCTTTAGTGGTCATTGAGCTTAAAAATGCCACAGACGAGAATGCCACAGTAGAAGGCGCATATAAGCAGATCCAGACCTACCAAAGCCAGATCCCATCACTGTTCACCTACAATGCTTTCAACGTCATCTCTGATGGTTTAGAGGCGAAAGCAGGCACTGTGTCAGCAGACCTGAGTCGTTACATGGCTTGGAAGACTTCTAATGGTCAAACCAAAGCAAAGAAGACGCAGGCACAGCTTGAAGTCTTACTACATGGTTTGCTCAATCCAGTGACATTACTCGACATGATCAGACACTTCATTGTGTTTGAATCCAATAAGCAAGAAGATGCCAACGGCTTAATCACTATTAAGACTATCAAGAAGATGGCTGCTTACCACCAGTACTATGCAGTGAATGCAGCAGTCCTCTCTACTATTCGTGCGTCTGCAATGTCTTCGGACTCGAAATCAGCAGAACTTGCTATGCAACACCAAGGCAGGAGTAAGCTTGAACTTGTGCAACAACAAGCAGTCGGTGACAAGAAAGCAGGTGTAGTATGGCATACCCAAGGTTCGGGTAAATCTCTGTCTATGGTCTTCTACACAGGCAAAATTGTCCTGGCTTTGGATAACCCAACAGTGGTGGTCATCACAGATCGTAATGACTTAGATGACCAACTGTTCGGAACCTTTGCAGCATCAAGCCAACTGCTTAGACAAACCCCTAAGCAAGCAGATAACCGAGAAGAACTTAAAGAACTCCTCAAAGTTGGCTCAGGTGGTGTGATCTTCACCACCATCCAGAAGTTCCAACCTGAAGATGGTGGCAGTGTTTATGAGCTGCTGTCAGACCGCACCAACATCGTGGTGATTGCAGATGAGGCACATCGTTCACAGTATGGTTTCAATGCCAAAGAAGTCGATGTGAAGGACGATGAGGGCAAAGTCGTAGGTAAGCGTACTGTCTATGGTTTCGCCAAGTACATGCGCGATGCCTTGCCGAACGCCACTTATCTTGGCTTCACTGGTACACCGATTGAGAAGACGGATGTCAACACGCCTGCAGTGTTTGGTAACTATGTCGACATCTATGACATTTCTCAGGCTGTTGAGGATGGTGCAACCGTTCGGATCTTCTATGAAAGCCGACTCGCCAAGATTGCCATCAGTGAGGAAGGAAAAGAGCTGATTGAAGACTTTGACGAACAGTTCAGTGAAGACGACTTAAACCAAACACAAAAAGAGCGTGCGAAGTGGGCAAGAGTCGAAGGGCTGATCGGCAGTAAAGAGCGTATCAAAGCGATTGCCAAAGACATCGTAGAACACTTTGAACAACGTCTGAAAGCTAATGCAAACCAAGGTAAAGGCATGATCGTCAGCATGTCCCGCAGGATTGCTGTCGACCTCTACAACGAAATTGTAGCGATCAAACCAGAATGGCATAGCGATGATCTAAACGATGGTGTGATCAAAGTGGTGATGACCTCATCTGCTTCTGATGGTAAGGAGATTGCCAAACACCATACGACCAAGCAACAACGCCAAATCCTGGCCAATCGTATGAAGGACAATGATGACAAGCTGAAACTGGTGATTGTTCGTGATATGTGGCTGACTGGCTTCGATGCACCGAGTATGCACACGCTCTACATCGACAAGCCAATGAAAGGCCATAACCTCATGCAAGCGATTGCACGAGTGAACCGTGTCTATAAAGATAAGATTGGTGGACTCGTTGTTGATTACCTAGGTATTGCATCAGACCTGAAAGAAGCACTTTCATTTTACTCTGAAGCAGGTGGTAAGGGTGACCCTGCATTAGTACAGGATGAAGCTGCAACCATTCTACAAGAGAAGCTCGAAGTCATTGATGGCATTATGCATGGCTTCAATTACCAAGAATACTTCACAGCCAATACTTCTCGTAAGCTCAACATTATCCTTGAAGCAGAAGAACACATCTTAGGTGTTGACCAAGGAGATGGTAAGACTCGCTTTCTGACAGCAGTTGCAGCGATGTCACAGGCATTTGCTTTAGCAGTGCCTCATCCTCATGCGATGGAAGCAGCACCAGTGGTTGCCTTCTTCCAAGCAGTGAAAGCGCGACTTGTGAAGTTCAGTGATGGCTCAGGCAACGTCTCAGGCATGAGTAATGCTGAGCTTGAAGCTAAAGTGAAGCAAACCATTGACCAAGCACTTGTTACAGAACAAGTGGTCGACATCTTCGATGCCGCAGGAATCCAGAAGCCAGACATCTCAATTCTCTCAGATGAGTTCTTGCAGGAGATGAAAGGCTATCAGCATAAGAACATTGCACTTGAAACATTGAAGAAGCTCCTTGGTGATGAGATCAAGGTAAGAGAACAGCGGAGTGTCACGCAAGGTAAAAAGCTCATGGATATGCTGAGCTCTGCGATCAAGGGCTATCAGAACAAGGTGCTGACTGCAGCCGAAGTCATTGATGAACTCATCAAGTTGGCTAAGGCAATCCAAGAGTCAGACAAAATGGCAGAGGAACTCAACCTGACTGAATATGAATATGCATTCTATTCAGCAGTTGCAGACAATGACAGTGCCAGAGAGTTGATGCAGAAGGACATTCTCAGAGAGCTTGCAGTAGTCCTCACTGAGTCCATTCGGAAGAATGTCACTCTGGATTGGACCATCAAAGAAGCTGCTAGAGCGAAGCTGAGAGTCATTGTGAAGCGTCTACTCAAGAAGTATGGCTATCCACCTGACATGGCTTTATTGGCAACAGAGACTATCTTGGAACAGGCAGAGCAATTGGCAGATGAGTTATCTGCTGCTTAATTTTTTGCAATCAAATTGAAATTATTACAAAACTAGATTAGTTCTACATAACAACTAATCTAGTTGCATATCATACCTCGAGGCCTAACTCTTTGAGAACACCAGCATACTTTCTGACAAACTCGACATCTTGTAGTTCAATCAGAAGCCTTTTCTCTAGATCAGCATAGCTTTCCCCTACTGCAGCTTTTTTGCTTGCAAATGGATCATGGTGAGCTAGCTTGTTGGCAAAGAATTGAATCTGTTTATCTGTCAATTTCTTAGGTTTATTATGCGTAATTGCATCCACAGGTTGCTTAGGTTTGAATGAAAAAGTCTCCGACAAACCCGGTACGGTTCACCCAGATGAACACTCTGGTTCTCAAAACTCGAAATTTTATTGAAAAGTTTTATCGAGGTTTATAAGTCCCTGAAACGAAAAAATGACTGAACTTCAGGCATTTTTTACGTCATCACTAACAGCTTAAAACAATCAACAAACGAGAGTCTTAGTCTTTTGAATATGACTTAATTTTTTCGAAAATAGGATAGAAATCCAATCCCTCATCTTTCATCGTAGAAATCAACGCAACAATTACAGCGATATGTGTAGGCACGACACCTTGTTTACTGTAATTCGTAATTGAATTAGGTTTCATGCCCAATAATTCAGCAAATTCTTTAATTGAAAGCCCTGCTTTACCGATAAGACGTTGAAATTCAGTATATGGCATTTGATTAAATTTATAGAAATGGTGTTTTGAAATTATAGCATAGGGTTACATTTACATAAAAACACATAAAAATATGTGTAAAACACATATTTTTATGTGTTATAAATAGCTTATCAACTAATCTATTTATCATCTCTATCGGAGAAACATACGATGTATTCATACCCGGATTCAAACACTGAAAAGAAAATTGCTCTCATGATTATTAATGACTTTTTCATTCAAAAAGCCCATGAACTCTGGATTTTTTTACAACTCGATCAGTGCTTTAACGATTATGAAGCTACACTGATTTGGACTCGACGTTATCTAGAAGAACATCCAGAAGGTGAATACAGTGATATTCGAAAAGCTTTCCTTTCTTGTTTCCCAGAAAATTTCTTTAACTTTGACTATTAATTGATGAATCGTCTTTCCTCTTTTGTAGCAGTTGAAATTAGAGTAAACGCTATAAAAGAGGAAAGATTTAGATACAAAAAAGCCCTTAATGATTAAGGACTTTTTTACATCCAAAACACAGCTAATTTAAAACCAAAATAGTTGTAATTTAGTTCTAAATTAGTTGCTATTCTTCACTAAGTTTCTTCAAAGCAAATCTGATAATTCCATTATGAGTTTGACCGTACTTTTCAGCTAACTTAGCGAGCAACTGATACTCATATTCATTCATCGGGATCGTATGTGTCTTAAATTTTCTGGAAGCTTTTGGGTCTAATTTTGGTGTGAGCTGTTCATTAGCACCATTAATGAATTCTTCTTCAGAAAGAAGGTTCGTAGTTTCTCTTTTCTTGATCATGCTAGAAGTTCCTCCATAAAAGCCTCGAACTCCTCTGTTGCTTTGGGGTTGTTTGATTCAACAACACCTTTTCCTTCAGCTGTGACATCACGATAAACTTTACGATCATGGATCACTGACGACAAGGTTGTGAACAACGGAAAGTCAGCTAAGTAGTCATTTGCTTGTTGCACTTCAGATACTGATGGATTTGTAGGAGCTAATGTTAGTAATCCAAATGACTTCAGCTCCTCATTAAAGGACTTCGCTTGGTCAATGACTTCTGATAAATGAGGTAAAGTATCCAAGTCGAATTGTGATGGTCTAAATGGCACTACCAGATAGTGAGCAGTTAACATTGCTGTTCTAAGCTCTTTGCTGTCATGCCCAGCAACATCGACAATTACATAGTCATAGCGACCATCTAAATCCTTCAGTGTGTTCTTAATATCGCCATAGCGTTGAACACAATGTACTTTGGGTAGACTTGTTTCATCACGGTCTTTTACCCAATTAGCTGAGCTTTGCTGAGGATCTGCATCAACAAGTACGATGTCTTTGTTATGTTTAGCAAGATATGCTGCAATGTTGATGGCTATTGTTGATTTACCGCATCCACCTTTTTGACTACCAATTAAGATGATCATTTTTACATTTAGTTTATAACTAGTTTGAATGTAATATAGAATCAGATTGCTATTAAGTAAAGAGATTATCCATATAACTACCTTTTCCCACCAGATTAATTTTTAATAAAATACCACTTTGACTTTCAAACCTTAATTGGCTAATTTTTAAACAATAAAATACCAATTTTTCAACAAATTTCTTTTTTATTTTTTAATTTTTAATTTTTAATATTTTTACGCTGCCTGAAAGTCTTGCTACATCAGCATTTCAGAGGACATATGTATACCTTTTCCCACCAATACCGATACCTTTTCCCACCAATACCGATACCTTTTCCCACCAATACCGATACCTTTTCCCACCATTTACATACTAAAAATGTTTAGGTATATTTATTAAGGCAAAAAACTAGGAATGTCTGTATGTCAAAAGAATTAGTTGTTAAAGACAATGCACTCATTAATGCGAGCTATAACTTAGATACTACTGAGCAGAGACTGATTCTTTTAGCGATTGTTCAAGCTAGAGATCTGAGTAAGGGGATTGATGCCAATACCACCCTAGAAGTCCATGCACAGCATTATATGAAGCAATTCAATGTGGATCGGCATGCAGCCTACGAAGCATTAAAGAATGCGGCTAATAGCTTGTTTGAGCGTAAGTTCAGTTACAAGGGTATCCATGAGGGAACTCAGCAGGAAAAGATCGTGAAGTCTCGTTGGGTTTCCAAAATAGCCTATGTTGATAGTGCCGGTATTTTGGAGTTAGTTTTTGCGCCTGATGTTATTCCGCTTATTACCCAGTTAGAGCGTTCATTTACCTCTTATGAATTAAAGCAGATCAGTTCCTTATCAAGTAAGTATGCTATTCGCTTATATGAGCTCTTAATTCAATGGCGAAGTGTTGGAAAAACTCCATTATTCAATATTGAAGACTTTCGTTTTAAGCTGGGTCTTGGTACTGATGAGTATCAAATCATGGGTAACTTCAAGAAGAAGGTGCTTGATTTAGCTCTTACTCAAATCAACGAGAAGACCGATATTGTTGCATCGTATGAACAACATAAATCAGGTAGAGTTATTACTGGTTTCTCTTTCTCATTCAGCTCAAAAAACACAGCATTGAGTGTCCAAACACTCCCTAAAAAGCTGAGTGACAAACAGATCAAATTGTTTGCCAACAAGCTGGCTCACCATGATCCATTTGCAAGCCAAAAAGCTGCAGTAGGGGAAAGCTATGCTGATCTAGAGAAAAGGCTTCTGATCGAACTACAAGATGCCGAGGTTGTCAGAAAGTATGCTGGCGTCCTCAAAGAGTTAGGTCTTGAATTATAGAATGCAACTAGATTAGTTGTTATATACAATTAATATAGTTTTGTAATGATTTCAATTTGATTACAAAAAAATTAAGCAGCAGAGAGCTCTTCTGCTAATTTTTCAACCTGCTCAAGCACAGTCTCTGTAGCCAATAAAGCCATATCAGGTGGATAACTATACTTCTTGAGTAGGCGCTTCACAATGACTCTTAGCTTCGCCCTGGCATCGTCAGATGATGTTGGTTGAGCCATTCATACAGTTGTTGCATGATCGCTTGACTATAGCTGATTACTTAATTTAGTAGCACATCAAAAACCATTGTAAAATAGTATTTTACAAATATATTTACGTGCTACAGCCTTTAGAATTTAGCTATATGTTGTTGCCGGTATAGCATTCAAGAAATGTGGCATGATTCTGACGTGTCTCGAACCAAAGGAAAATCATGTCTATGATATGTTTAAAGACATGCAGCATGTAGAGATCAGTGATGCTTTGATGGATTTCCTTGAAGCGATTTATCTTAAGTATAGCAAAACCAAGATTGCCTTGGGTGCAAGTTTAATGCTGAACAGAACATGAAATATGTCCCGAGATTCACTGACACAGAACTACTTTAAGTGGGATCAATTACTGAGTGTGAAATAGTGATGATACTTATTTTGAGAACATAATTCTAGTTACTAATTAGTTTCAATTTGATTTCAATTAAGAATAAAAAAACAACTAATATGAAGCCATTTAGTTTATTCAATACAACCAATAAGCAGAAATTCCTCTGTAAAGGAATTTCTGCTTAAAGTAGTAAATTACCTATGAATGGCGAGAGTTGGCTTCGTTATAGACAGCATTGTTTTCACATCTGCCTACAGCAATCACGATGATAATTACCTCATCAATGACTTCATAAACCAAGTGATATCCAATACTGCGAAGTTTAATCTTGTAGCGGTTAGGATATCCTGACAGCTTGTTTTTGGGAATTCGAGGATTCTCCAATACCGAGGTTCTACAATTCAAAACGCAGATATGGTTCCAATGGTCAGCGTTCTCCATTAGATTATGAAAAGGCCCAAGAATAGACTAAATTTGTCTAGGAGAGTGGTGGCAGTCCAGTCTAGAATTTTGGTGGCTATTCAATTGGATACTCTAAAAGAAATAACGAAAAAATAGTTAAATTAACTTTTCAGAATTAATTTGACTATTTTTAATTTTAATTGCTATTGAATAATATTCGATTTAAATACAATTTTTTAGTGATTAAGTCCAACCCAGATATTTCTTTTTTCAAATCACATTTAAAAGTAATAATTTTTTTCCCGTGGTCTATGGTGTAGCTAAAAATTAAACCATTATGTACTTTATAGTATTTATTACCGATATACTTGTATCCAAAAAAATGAAATGAAAGAAGAGAGTCACAAAATATTTCTAACATCTTAGAATTATTTATATTAATAAAAGAGACAGTAAAGCTATCCGATGAATTGTGAACCAATTTATCAAGAATATTAAGAAGAAATGTATTGTATAGTTGCGAAGATTTCACTATTTAACCTTATTTAAAGCACACGAAAAACACGTAAAAAACGAGTTATCCTTTCATGTCTTTAAATAAGAGTGACTTTCTCCCGCTAGCCTTAATTCTAGCTAACCAACTAGTCTGTTATAAAACTAGGGGGCTATTGATTTTATAACTCAATAAATATGAAAAATCTAGTTTTTTTAGCATTTTTTTATCTTCTATCAGAATTTATAAAAAATTAATTTGAAGGGGGGATTACCGAAGGACTAGAAACCAAAATCATAGCTATCAGTGGTACGGTTTAGGCTCTTAGAGTTTTCATCTAATGTTATAGACTTTTCTTTATCGATAGGGAGGGGGTGATCTTCTATAGTTGGTGATGTTGGAGGGGAATTAGGAATAACAGTCTTGTGCTCATTTATTTGGTGCACAATATTGTGAGCTATCTTGTCGTTCGCTGAGCTTTCAACTTGACGATCTATTACTAATGGGTGGTCAAATTCGATTCTTATATTTGTTGCACGTGCAATTTCTTGAACCTGTCTTTTAAAGTCATCTGTACCAGAGACCAATACAACACCAAACTTATCTCTAGCTAATAATAAGGCATCGTGAATATGGTCACGTTGTTGGCTCAGTACAGTAATATTTTCAGATTTTTTACTTTCAAAAAAAGCGACTTTCTCTTGATCGATATAAAATGTTTCTCCAAATCTGTATTCGATACGATATTTTTTAATAGGGGAAGCTGACTGTAAAATTTGATCAGAATCTTCCAATGTTTCTTTTGGCCTCGTGAAGATATTATTCCGCTCTAATTCCTGTTGTTTTTGTAGCTTAGCTTTTCTGCTGTATTCGTAAAACTCAAACATCTGTAAGTAATCTAGTTCAGATAAAGATTCTGTCTGTTGATAGGATTTGTTCACTTTATTTTTAGGTATAAGTGCTAGGTCTTTCAAATGTTGCGAAGCATCGTTGGTTATAACAAGGGTATGGCATTTTTCGTTGATCATAGGCTGATGTTGTAAAGAAAAATATAATTGCCAGGTTTGCTCAATGTCATTTGAGTTGAAATATTTTTTATTTAATTTTGAAGCTTGTGTATAGATCAGGTTATGCAGTCTTTGGATCAAGATACTCTGATCGTCTTGATTAAGCTGAGGCAATTGATGCTTTTGAATACATGTTGCTAAAATAGATGTGAGCTGGCTCAGTTTGATGCCACAACAGTTCAGAAGTAAACCAGTTTTGATCAGTGCTGTGCTTTTGCATTCGCCTGTTGTCTTAAAATGTTGATAGAGTTGCTTGAAGCCAATTTGGAGTTGCTCTAATGATAATTCTGAGAGAGCAGGCAGAGTTCTACTTTTGTTTGTATCTTGAATTTCATTGGATTTATGTTGGGACAGCATCTTAAATAAGTTTTTAAAATCTGATGATCCTCGAACTGATACTTCATGCTCGGGATGTAAATTCTTTAAACATTGCTGTAATCGGGTGATTGAATAATTACTAAAGACCAGAATTCCATATCTATTTTGAATCCCAATAGGCTCTTTATGATCTTGTGAATCAAACAGTATTTTGGCAGTCTTGATATCTGGATCTTCTTGATAAATAAAATTCTTAGACTGACGTTGATCAAATAGAAATTGTTGTTGTATCAATATAGGATTAGTTGGTGAAACAAATCTTAAAAAATCAGCATAAGAGGTAATTTGGGTTGAATCAAAGTTTCTAGACAAAAAATTTTGATCAAATAGTTTTTCAGAAGTCTGTTGGCTTAAATTTTGATTTTGGGAAAGAAATACTTTTCTAATTTCAGCTCTGGTGGTCAGTTGTTCTGCCTGATGCTGATAATGCAATAGGGTATAAATGGTATCAGTAGACTGTTCTGGAAATTTCTTTTGATGTTGCTTTAAAAAAGAAGATTTATTGTATTTATAAAGTTCATTCTCGAAGCTGATATCCTGATATTTAGATCGACGATTCTGACTATAAACATCTTTAGTTGATTTCATCTTGAGATAAGCGTCATGAAGCTCCTTAACCAAAAAGTCTTCACTTTGGAATAAATGATAAGCAGAGATCTTTGAGGATTCATGTGGAGTGTGCTGAGCTGTCGCATTCAATTTGGGCTGATAGATTTTGATCTGATCAACGTGATGAGGTGTAAACTCCCCCCAACACTTTTCCAAATTCTTTAAAGTGACTTGTTTATTGCAAAATAAAGAAGCCTTAAACGTCAGAGACTGTTGATCATCAGTTTTTATTTTAAAAATACTACCATTACGTTTTCGCTCATACAAAATTCCTAAACCTGCTAATTGTTGATGCCAGTCCTGCCAACTATTTGCATCGTTTAGGATAGGCTGAATGGTTTTTTCAAGGTCAGCTTGATAGTTGCCTGCAGTCGCAATGTCATTGCGCAACTGACTCTTTTGTTGATGTCGATGTTCTTGATCACGAATCTTTGCACTGATTTTAAATGCATCAGGATTTGATATGTGGTTGATGTTTTTTTCACATTGGCCAGTTTCATGATTATAGATAAACAGAGGATTTGGCTCAGGTTCCCAGCCTTGTTTTGCTTCAATTTCAGCAGTGGCTCTATGCACTGCATTCAAAATCCAACCATCAGCTAGATCCACCGCTTGATGTTCATTATGATTATTCTTTCGGTATGGATGGATTCGATTAATGATCAAATGAAAATGCACATTGTCTGTATCAATGTGCAATGCATACTGCATTTGTAAGTCATCTGCTTTGAGATGTTTACTTAAAATATCGATTTGTTCTTCTAATTCCTGGGTCGTTGGGACTTCAAATTTTTTAAAACTTCCGACGATATGAACAATTGGGTCATCCACCCTTGTATTCAAACTGGCAGTTTGTGACATTTCAATTTTTTGATACTCAATATTGTCATCCAGAAAGTTACGTGAATTCGAGTAAACACATTTTTCAGAAATGAGCTCATGACTAAAGCTAGCATGCAACTGAGTAATATAGTCACTGAGGTAGTCGATACGCGTTTGATTTGGATTATGTATGTAGTCTGATAAACCGTTGATACGATTTTCAACAGAAGTGCCTAATACATTTGGAATGATCTTAGTAATCATCTCTTAAGCACCTCATCATTTAGTCGACGCACAATGATTTTCAACTCATGCACGAGCTCTGTAATGTCACATAATTCTTCGGGGATCAAATCTTTATCTTGGAGTTCAATTAAGATTTTTGGGAGAACAATCCCGATCATCCTAATCGTATGAATATCACGTTGATCGATTAATTGACTGTAGTCATCACTTAAAATTTTTTTACGTATATAGTCAGATTGATTGAGCTGTAATGCCCTAGCGGCATCATTGATATCTTGATGTTCTTCTGCAGTTAAACGAACAATGATCTGCTTATTTCTTGATGCTTTAACTTTCATTTTTTTCTACTTTATACAAATTGAGACCGAGCGAAGCGAGCTCGAGATTTGTGAATCTGGACGATGTGATATACATCGTCCCATCCTGTACTTTTTTGTAATCGGTGAGTGAATTAACGTTAATGAAAATAATGAATGATTTATATTTTTTTTATGAGTGCAAAATGTTACATTTTTCAGTAATTCAAAAATTAGAAATGGGTCAAGTTTTACCATTTCTGTAATAGAATATATTCAGAAAAATTGGCTTATATATTTATTCTTAGGAAAAAACATGATACAAGACCAGAATGTTTCAGAACTTGATATTCAGAATCTAGCTAATAAAAATTTAACATCCTCAACAGAAAATACTTCTGAAACTGTATCGACAAAAGAAGAAAAGCATTCAAAAATTGTTGAGAAAAATCAAAAAATTTATAGTGTCAATGATTCTAAAAAATTTGAAGATATTCTTTTTCGTCATATAGAAAAAATGAATGAAAAGACGATCACACGTAATCAGTTACTTACACAACACAAGAAAACCTTACTTGAACTTTTTAGTCTTGGTGCAACTGTAGAAGAAGTAGTGACTTTTCTAAAAGAAAACAATTTCACGAGTATTTCTGAAGAAAATTTAAAAGAATTTTTGAAGAAGAAAAAATAAATTATTGAATGTGAAGTAAGATCAAGTTGATTCGAGTGCATATGAAATTACTTCACACAAAGCAATTGATCCCATCGAAAGTATGATGTGTGCTTAAAAAACAGGAGGGTTTAACTTGGTAAACTATACATACTCATTAGGAGTTTACCATGAGCAAGAA
>NZ_NHRQ01000034.1:0-19486 GCF_002165335.1 Acinetobacter sp. WCHA29 | reverse complement strand
GCGTCATCTCATTGAAAACTATTTCTGTAAGTTAAAAGAATTTAAACGTATAGCGATGCGTAGTTGTAAAACAGATAGGAGTTTTGAAGCCATGATTCAATTGTGCGCGAGTTTAATTAACTCTCGGTAATTCTCAACAAACCCTAGTTTATTTAGCCTCAGTACTTTTAATTTTTAGCCCAGTCATTCTTGGCTTCGACATACATTATTACAGCTAAATTACAACAGCAAGTAGAATTGCTAGACAAGTTGCTTGAGTACGTCAAGGCTAATGAAGCATGGTTAAAGCAACTCCTATACCAGAAGTTAATTGAGCATAAAAGTTCTGAGAAAAAATTTTTACTTTTTAAAATTTTAGATAGCAAATAAAACTTTATAAATATAAAATATTTAGGAATAATATGTCTTCTTAAATTATGAAAAAATTACCTTTAATATTTTTGTATTTATCTTTTAGCTTATCCAATTTTGCACATGCAAATAATGAACAAGTTCGAAAAGTAGATTTAATAAAAAATATTTATAAAATTGAATTGAGTTCACTAAGCCGAACCGATACGTTAAAAGCTAATGCAACCCCCGAGTTTCGAAAAATACTTAATACAAGAGATTCGATTCATTCTAAATTTGGTGGAGAGTATTGTGACTGGGTACGTTATGTTTATATCCCAGGTAATGATAGTGATACAAAATATAGTGGGATGAAATTTACAGTTCTTAGTAATGGTCTTGTAAGAGCACAAGGTAAAAATTTTGGTGAAAAATTTCATCGTGATTTTAAAGTAAAGTGTGATGTTAAATCATGTAAAGTTGATGATGTTTACGACCCAGAGAGTTATAAGATTGAAATGCAACAGCTAGCTAAAAAACCATATTGTTAATTTCATATTTGCATGAAATTTTGACACAAATATTTCATACATGAAAAAGCCCGTATTTCCAAGCTTTCCAAATGGCACTGTTGCAAATAACCACTAATGGTAAGCTGAATGCTCTTTTAGCTAAAGGTGCAGCATATGAATCTCTTCCATGATTGGCATTTTCAGGGTGAGATCATCCTTTGGGTTGTGCGTTGGTATTGTAAATATGGCAGAAGAAGTGGCAAATTCCAAAAGTGATCAATACGGATAAAGCACCCACATATGGACGTGCTTTATCACCGTTAAAATGGGAAGAAAAATGTCCATCAGACCTTGAGCACAGGCAGATTAAGTACAAAAATAACGTGATTGAATGTGATCATGGCAAGCTAAAGCGGATCATCAGGGTTACCTTAGGATTCAAATCTATGAAGACGGCTTATGCCACAATTAAAAGGTATTGAAGTCATGCGTGCACTACGTAAAGGACAAGCTTCGTCATTTTATTACGGTCAGCCTCAGGGTGAAGTGTATCTAGTGGATAGGTTTTTCGGTCTCTAAGCACTTTTTAAAGGGAACACCATCGACTCAAGTTTCTATTTGCAACAGTGCCTTAAAAGGAAATATTCACACGTATTTCAATATATTGTGAAGCAAAAATAAATTTATTTTGAACGTGAATTTTAAATAGTTTTCAAATATATTATGTATCATAAGTTGTTATTTTTAATTAAAAAGTAATTTGAGTTTAACGAGGGAATATGAAGTTTATCATTCAAATCGGGCTAGCGCTGACTTTTTTATTTGGCTCCATGCAGATCAATGCAGAAGTTTCAATCAATAAATTTATGAACGCCTCTCAGGCTTCGGCATCATTCAATTGTGCTTATAAAGGCAAAGCTGCCAGTAAAAAGTGTGTAGTCACACGTTCAATGGTGAAAGCATCAATTGATTCAGTAACAAAGCAAATTTACGGGGCGAATGAATCCTTACCATTATTGACTATTAGATGGCCAGATGGGGATGTGAGTCGTTATCTAGGTATGGATAGTTGGGAGCTTAAAAACTTGGGTGATCAAAAAACCTATCGGCTAAAAACATTGGACACAGATGAAAGTCAGCTTGATCTTAGAAGAGGGGTGATTATTCAGAGTGATGTATCTACTGAACATGTACGTTTTTGGTAAAAACCAATGGTCGGGAAAAAATGAAAAATTTAATCAGAAGTTTCTTTGCAGTTATCGGTCTTTCGATTGTGACTATATCAGCACATGCACAATCCTGCTCCGCACTGAATTCACAATATAGTCAGCGCTCAGCCATGTATCAGCCTAGACTTTCATTTGAAGTGACAGGTCAAAAGGGTTTTCGGACTTATTTTTATACGGCACCCACTGAACAGTGTAAACAAAAAAGTCTTTTTTTGATTCCTAAAGATTCCATCATTGCTTATGAAGAAATTCGTATCAGTAATCAGACATGGATCAGCGTCATGTATGTTCGCAACGATGGATCTACAGTTGAGGGGTGGATGAAAAAGAAAGACTTTAAACAAACGGGAAAAATAGGTTTCTAAGTAACCTCAACCTTGGCAAGAGTCACCGACATAAAATACACTAAATAACATAATTGGTGCTTTAACAAACTCTATATATAACAGTTATATAGAGTTTTTATTTTGTGTGACGTAATTTAAGGTGGGGTGGGGTACTTTGATTTTTGGTCACTAATTTATTGTGACAATCAACAATAGTAACCAACATGCATATGCTTAATCTAAGGGTATTTTACTGACTGGTATAATTTTATGATGAGAGGGGTGTTGTCTGAGGCTACGGTTTCTGTTTGGCCTTTTGGCGTAAGACGTACAAATATAAGCTTTCGACTTTTTCACATGCCCATGGTGTGGTACGCAAGAATCGTAATGATGATTTAACACTTGGGTCTATGCAAAAACATCTAATTTCAATTTTGCGACTTAAGCCTTCAAAGCCACCGTAGTAATCCAATAATTCATCCAAAATGTCAGCAAGTTTTTTGCCGTGTAAAGGGTCATTGGAGGTGTTCATAATAGATCAATCGTATTTTGGGTGGCTATTATTATAACCTGGGCTAGTTGGAAAAACTCGCTTTGAGTATTTGTGATAATCATAAAGGGAAAGCCTGAGTGATTGGTTGCTTACCCTGCACATTACTTTGAGAGAATTGAAAATTCGTTAGAATATTTCACGAAAAGTCATATTTAATCTTCCATGTTTAATTTTTGTCTGTTTAGGTACGCTATGTTGCCAAAAATGTTGTATTTCACCGTGCATAATTAAAAGGTCACCATGACCTAAATTAATTTCAATTTTATCAGCATAGTCATCATTACGTCTGAGTAAAAAGCGACGAGCTTCTCCGAAGTTTAATGAGGCGATAGTGGGGTTTTTACCTAACTCAGGTTCAGCATCGGTATGCCATGAAATATGATCTTGTCCACTTCGATACCAATTCAGTAAAACACTGTTAAAAGGAGTATCGTTGATTGTAGAAAGTTGCTCTCTCATCCAAAGCAATGCCGCATTCCAAGGATGAGGGTGAAGTAAGATCCCTGAATATTTATAGCTCTTCCCTGTATCACCATACCAAGCTGATACACGTGGTAATTCATGTTTTTTACCGTAGAGTTTTACAGAATCTTGTTGCCAAGCAATATTTGTCCATTTAAGTTCATTAATATTATCAATATCATGCCAATTCGTATTTTCCCAATCGTAATGATCATTTTCAAAGAATACAGCCAAAGTGCGATCAGCTATTTTTTTCTCAATGAATTTGGGTATATAAATTAAGCTACCATAAGGGATTTTAATTTCAAAACCCCTACCACAAGCTGTAGGTTGACTTGCATATTGTTTGGTGCCGAAACAAGTTCTCTCTGATGCGAAAAGATCTTCTATCATGAATAGATTCCTATTTTATAGTTTCGCAGCATAGATACGAACAGGTGCTTTACGCATGCAAGTCTTTTGCGATGTATAGCGATATTCTTCAACTTCAATTGTGCCAGTTGTATTTAAATAAATCGTATTCGGGCGGGTCAATTCATGTAAAGCATCAAAGCCACGGTTGCCTGAAGAAAAATCAGGGCTGACGGCAAATATAAAATTGTCATTGGGCTGCATTTTAATGAGTTGTGTGAGCTTTGATAAGCTAAATAGACGAGTCAAGAAATTGATAGCAGTGCTAGCTATCGGTTTCTGGTGGTGCTATTTAACAGGTGAATGGCAACATGATCGAAAAAAAGCGATAAAAATAAAGAAGCATGGACGACTTTCAGTAAGTTTATTTCGCTACGGTTTGGACTATGTTCAAATGGCTATTCTACGTTTGATTGGTTTTGGAAAAAAAGAAGAATTTAATAAAGTGCTCGCAATTTTAAGAAAGAATAAGCTTGATAGGACAAGGGCCCTATGAAATTTGTCGTGTACAGAGAAAATTTATATAAAAAAGCCAATCATTGA
This sequence comes from Acinetobacter sp. WCHA29, assembly GCF_002165335.1. NCBI lineage: Bacteria > Pseudomonadati > Pseudomonadota > Gammaproteobacteria > Moraxellales > Moraxellaceae > Acinetobacter > Acinetobacter sp. WCHA29. Next base: position 15,120 of record NZ_NHRQ01000034.1, on the reverse strand, counting down.
GATTGGCTTTTTTATATCTATGTTGATTTAGGCAGCATGTTTAGATTGAGCATTAAGAAAATGCCCAATTTCTTGGCTGAATTTTCTTGGTTCTGTGATTAGAGGTGTGTGCCCTGAACGCTCAAAGTAAACGGCTGTTGCATTGCTTAATGAGTTCGCAATCAGTGTTTGTCCTGTTTCAGGGTAAAGTGTAGATTCACGACCAATAAAGAAGGTTGTTGGACAATCAACATGACTGATTGCTTCACGATAATCTTCATCGTGATTTAAATAGTTCTCTACATACCAAAGCAAGTAATCTAGGCGTTGAATTGGGAGTAAATACTTTTGTAAGAATGGGCGATGTAATGCGAGTTTGAAAATTTTAGGGCTGTAACTGTTGCTGCTTTGAAACTCAATGAATCCAGACCATAAACTGACTAGCTTAAAACGTATTTCTTTGGGTAAATCTTCCAGTATTACAGCGTCTTTGTATTCCAATAATAAAGTTTGAATATCAAGGAGTAAGTTTTTAAATTGCAAATGTTTCTGACCAAATAACCCATACTGCCAAGTTTCATCGACCGAAATCTTTGGCGTTTGATCGATATGTAAATAGGCTTTGAGTTTTGACCCTAAATCAGCATGTTTCATACCATGCATGGCTGTGGTTGCACCCATGGAATAACCGATCAGGATAAATTGGTCTAATTTTAATTGTTTAATAAGTGCATCTATATCATTCCAATGACTCGAAATGGCATCGGTATTTGGTATAGCACAATCTTTTGAACCACCAAAACCACGCCAATCTGGAATAATAAATTCGTATTTTTTGCGACTTGCAAATAAAAAAGGAAGCCATTGCCAACTTTGCATACCTAGTCCTGAAAGTACGAGTACAGGTTCACCTTCACCCACACGACGTACAAATAATTTTTCTTGGTCAGGCATGATATAAAACGGCATTATTTTTCTCCAATTTCGTTTGTTTGTTCGAACTTTTGAAGCTGAGGAATCATTTGTTCTAACCATCTTATCCATTCGATTTCTTTAATGATACCGAGTTCCAGAATCATTTTATGAATAAATAAGACACGATTAGTGGGTTCATTATTTTTAAAGTCTTTGTCATGGATTGTTTGATAAAGACTAAGTTTTTCTTTATGAAGTTCTAGATGTCGTTCAAGTTCAGGCAAAATATTATTGCCGCCAAGCTGTGCTTCTGCTCTTAATCTAACCATGAGGTCATCACGAAGTTGAGCAGGTTCACTTTGTTGTTCAATCCATGAAGCGAGTTCTATTCTTCCAAGTTGTTCAACTTGATAAGTTTTTTTACGGCTATTGGCAGCTTGTTCTTCTAATGTAGAAATCCATCCTTTTTTCAGCATTCCATTAAGTTCGCGGTAAATTTGCTGATGAGTCGCGTTCCAAAAGAAGCCCATTGAACGGTCAAAACGACGAGCTAAATCAAAACCTGTACTTGGTTTCTCTAATAAGCTCGTCAATAAAACATGGGCAAGTGACATGATGATCCGTAATAAAAAATGACTCATCAGAATTATGCAATATGTTGCATAAAAATCAAATCTTGTTTATAACTTTATGCAACAAGTTGCATTAGCAAGCAGATTGCTAGCCAAAGGAGAAAACATGTCAGCTTATCCACATTTATTACAACCACTTGACTTGGGCTTTACCACATTAAAGAACCGCGTGCTTATGGGCTCTATGCATATTGGTTTAGAGGAAGCGCCTCAAGGCTATGAACGTATGGCTGCATTTTATGCGGAACGTGCCAAAGGTGGTGTAAGTCTGATTGTAACTGGCGGTGTTTCTCCAAATGATGATGGTGTTGTATTTGCGCATGGTACAAAATTAGATACCATCGAAGAAGCAGAAAAACATAAAGTGATTACCCAAGCTGTGCATGAGGCTGGTGGAAAAATCGCAATGCAAATTTTGCATACAGGGCGCTATTCTTATCAAGCAAATAATGTTGCGCCATCAGCGATTCAAGCACCAATCAATCCGATTAAACCAAAAGCATTAAGTTCAGCAGAAGTTCAGCAAACGATTGATGATTTTGCAAACTGTGCCAAGCTTGCACAATATGCAGGTTATGATGGCGTTGAAATCATGGGCTCAGAGGGCTATCTGATCAATGAGTTTATTGCAGCGCGTACCAATCACCGTGATGATGAATGGGGCGGTAGCTACGAAAATCGTATTCGTTTTCCAATTGAGATTGTAAAGCGTACTCGCGCCACCGTTGGCGAGAACTTCATTATCATTTACCGTCTATCCATGCTGGACTTGGTTGAGGGTGGTTCAAGTCTTGAAGAAGTGATTCAGCTTGCCAAAGAAATTGAAAAAGCAGGTGCAACAATTATCAATACAGGAATTGGTTGGCACGAAGCGCGTATTCCAACGATTGCAACGAAAGTACCACGTGCTGCATTTACCTGGGTAACTGAAAAGCTAAAAGGCTCAGTTTCAATTCCGTTAATCACATCGAACCGTATCAACACACCTGAAATGGCGGAACATGTATTGGCTTCAGGTCATGCAGATATGATTTCGATGGCTCGTCCAATGTTGGCTGATCCAGATTTTGTATTGAAAGCGAGTGAAGGTCGTAGTGACGAAATCAATACCTGTATTGGTTGTAACCAAGCATGCTTAGATCATATTTTCTCGATGAAAATTGCTACATGCTTAGTCAATCCACGCGCATGTTATGAAACTGAGCTGATTTTTAAAGAAACAAATGCAATCAAAAATATTGCAGTAATTGGCGCAGGTCCAGCGGGTCTAAGTTTTGCAACGTATGCAGCGAGTCGTGGCCATAAAGTTAAAGTGTTTGATTCAAATAATCAGATTGGTGGTCAGTTTAATATTGCTAAGACTATTCCTGGTAAAGAAGAGTTTTACGAAACTTTACGCTATTTCAAACGTCAGATTGAGTTACAGCCGAATATTGAGCTGGTACTTAATCATACCGTGACTTATGAAGAACTCAGCCAAGCGAATTATGATGAGATTGTTGTTGCAACAGGGGTAACACCGCGTCAATTACAATTTGAAGGTATTGATCATCCAAAAGTATTGAGCTACATCCAAGTATTAAAAGAGCGTGTTCCAGTCGGTAAGCGTGTTGCGATTATTGGTGCTGGTGGTATTGGTTTTGATACAGCGGAATATTTAACCCATGAAGGTGATAGCGGTAGTTTGAACCCTGAAAAATTCTATGCGGAGTGGGGTATTGATACGAGCTATGCCCATGTAGGTGGTTTAAAGCAACCTGAGCTAGAGAAATCTGAACGTGAGATTTACCTATTACAACGTAAAACAGCAGCTGTTGGTGCTGGATTAGGTAAAACGACTGGTTGGATTCATCGTACAGGCTTAAAACATCGCGATGTGAAAATGATTGCTGGTGCGAGTTATGACAAGGTGGATGATCAAGGTTTACATATTACTGTAGATGGTCAGACCACAGTTTTAGACGTTGATAATGTTGTGATTTGTGCTGGTCAAGAATCATATACAGCAATGTTCGATCAACTTAAAGCAGATGGTAAGAATGTTCACTTGATTGGTGGTGCGAAGGAAGCGGGTGAATTAGATGCTAAACGTGCGATTCGTCAAGGTGCTGAGTTAGCAGCAGTTCTATAAATAAAAGATGAGACATTCTCTATGTTAGGAGAATGTCTCAAACTTCATTAGCTTAGAATATAAGGAAATTACAATGACAATCGAAACAACTAAGCAAGCGTTAGAAAAATGGCATCAGATGATCAAAACAGGTGACCTTTCAAATTTAAATGAGTTATTAGCTGACGATGTGGTATTTCGTTCACCTGTTGCTTTTAAGCCTTATGAGGGAAAACATGTAGTTTTCTTCATTTTAACGAATGTGATTCAGGTGTTTGAAAACTTTACTTATCACCGTGAGTTCTACACTGAAGATGGCGAAAATGTCGTGTTGGAGTTCAGTGCTAATGTAAGTGGAAAATCGCTTAAAGGTATTGATATGGTTCGTTTTAATGCACAGGGAAAAATCATTGATTTTGAAGTCATGATTCGCCCGATGAGTGGTTTGGCCGCATTGGCAGAAAAAATGGGTGCACGCTTCGCACAATATCAGCCAAACGCATCTCAGTAAAATAGCCTAAGCAATATTGAGATTATTAATATGTGGTTAAAACTTTCAACTTTTGCATTATTACCTGTAGTTGTAATACAAGGTGTGAAGGTTCGTAAAAACACACCACGACTTTTAGAAGCGAGTGGTGACCGTGATGGTCTTATTGGACAAGGACAGCCACTTTCTTTACTTATTTTAGGTGATTCGGCAGCAGCTGGGGTTGGTGTTGAGACCCAGCAAGATGCTTTATCTGGTGCGATTATTTCAGAATTAAAAAGAGAATATTTGTTGGACTGGAAATTGCATGCAAAAACTGGTGATACAACAAAACAAGTTTATCAAGCGATCCAACAATTAGAACCCAAAAAATATGATGTAGTCGTCACTTCAGTTGGTGTCAATGATGTGACTAAATTAATTTCTGCTAAAACTTGGATAAAACAACAAAAACAATTATTTACTCAAATACAAAATCATTTTCAGCCAACATTGATTATTGTGTCTGGAGTAGCGCCAATGCAGCATTTTCCTGCATTACCCAATCCATTAGCATGGTTATTTGGACAATATGCAGAACAAATGAATCAAACATTAAAACAGTGGCTAGCCCCACAGTCAGAATTTAGATTTATTGAATACGATATTAAAAATTTTCAGGCGATGAATTTATCTATGGCAAGTGATGGCTTTCATCCAAGTAAAGAAATCTATGCTATTTGGGGGCAACAGGTCGCGACATTGGTGCGACAAACATTTACTCTTGGTTAGATAGAGGTTTTTATTGAATATGGGTATATCTGCTTTAGATAAAATTAAAGTGTTAGGCTCTGAGCTGCTTGATTCTGTACTTGGTGCTGAGCAACCCAAAATGTACTATGACCCGAAAGGGAAAATTAAAGATGTTTTGGAAAAACTCCCCCAGTTGAAACAAAAATATCGCCCAACACCGTGGTTGAGTAATACCCATGTCCATCTTCTATATTTCGATGTGATTAAAAAGAAAACGATCAAGCTTGAATATGATCGTATTGATCAGCTTACGATGAAAGATGGTGGAGTAACAGCGATTGCATGGTATGGCTATGATCTTCCGCCAGAAACGCCAACCGTTGTGATCATGCATACCATTACAGGAACACCTGAGAGTATGCGTGAGTTGGTCAAAGACTTGCATACATATACAGGTTGGCGGATTGCGCTTTGTTTACGCCGTGGACATGCGGGTTTACCTATGCCAGTACCTCGCATTTCTCTTTTTGGCTTGACTGACGATTTACGAGAGCAACTGAGCCATATTCAAACTTTTTTTCCAGAATCCGATTTATACGCAGTAGGTTCGTCAGCAGGAACAGGACTTTTAGTGCGTTATCTTGGCGAGCAAGGTCTCGACACACCATTTAAAGCAGCTTTTGCAATGTGTCCTGGCTATAACACTGAAATTAGCTTTAAAAATGTACATCCTTTTTATAGCAAAATGATGACCAAAAAATTATTTAAGTATTTTATTTATCCTTATCAAAATACATGGAGCAATGTTTCTTCTCTTAAAAAAGTGCTCACCACGACCAGTTTGGAAGAATTTGAAAAAGAATATTTTGAAATGGCAGGCTTTCAGGATTATCAAAGTTATTGCCAAGCCATTAACCCGATTTATGTGTTTGATAATGTCAAGATTCCACTGATGATTTTAAATGCAGAAGATGATCCTGTTTGTTCAATTAAAAACTTAGAACCTTATAAAGAAGTTATTCAGCAAATGGAAAATATTGCTGTAGTTACAACAAAAAAAGGAAGTCACTGTGGTTTTTACGAAAGTTTAGAAGTGAAATCGTGGGCATCACGACTGATGGCAGACTTTTTTAAACACTACTCCTAATTTCTAGACGATAAAAAAAGCCACGATTCGCTTTACAACGACTCATGGCTTTTTTGAGAGGTTAAATAAATTAATTATTTAATGCAGGCGTTGCTGCCGCAATCGCTGCAGCAACCGCATCGTCTTCAGTTTGTGCTGGAGCGGGTTTGACGGCTTTAGGTTGTTCAACTTTTGCTGGTTTCTGCTCAGTTTGCGCAGGTTTTGGTTGTTCAGCTTGTGCCGTTGTTGTCTCTTCTGCTGTTTGAGTTGGGCGAGTTTCACGACGAATTTCTGTAGTTGTATTTGGCGTTTCTTCTCGACTCATCTCAATCACTGGAGCTGGCGTTGCTGGTTTATCTACGCTTTCCAAAGGCTGAAATTCTTGGTTTTGTTGTGGTTGAGATGCTGCTTGAGTCGTTTGTGTTTCAGAAGTTTGTTCTGATGGTTCTTCATTTTTTGGCTCTTCTTTTTTGACACAAGCAGTAAGTAATAGACCAGTTGCAAGTGCAGCACAAATTAAAAGTTTTTTATTCGCCATTGTTAAAGCTACATATTGAATGAAAGATGCCAGTGATTATAGCAGTAAAATTAAATGAAAAAATCCCTAGGATTTATTGAGCTTGTTGATATTTTATAAATGCTTGCATCAGCGTATCTGTTGAAATTGCAATATGGTCAAAATCTTCGAGTGAATTTATTTCACATCCAAAGTTGTTTTTATACATTAAACGTAATTTATGGATGAAATATCCACAAATCCCATAAATTTTTATAGAAAATGCTGATAGAATAGTCAGTTGTTTATAGTTCTTTGAATTGATGCGGTTTGACTTTGCTTTATAGGGGCAGAGTACAGTAAAATTGCCCAACATTGTAGGCCGATTTCGGCTCGATTGTACGAGAAACTCAATGACCCATTTTATTTTTGTCACTGGTGGTGTGGTTTCATCACTAGGTAAAGGTATTTCTGCTGCTTCTGTTGCTGCACTTTTGGAAGCTCGTGGCTTGAAAGTCACTATGGTAAAAATGGATCCATACATTAATGTCGATCCTGGTACCATGAGCCCATTTCAGCACGGTGAAGTTTTCGTCACAGAGGATGGTGCTGAAACTGACTTAGATTTGGGCTATTACGAACGTTTCCTGCGTCGTGCGAAAATGACCAAACTGAATAACTTTACCAGTGGTCGTGTCTATCAGGACGTTTTGAATAAAGAACGTCGTGGTGATTACTTAGGTGGTACGGTTCAAGTTATTCCACATATTACAGATAATATTAAAGAACGTGTACTTCGCGCAGGTGAAGGCTACGACGTTGCAATCGTTGAGATTGGTGGTACTGTTGGTGATATCGAATCACTTCCTTTTATGGAATCAGTACGTCAGTTGATGGTAGAGCTTGGTCATAAACGTACAATGTTGATGCACTTGACATTATTACCATATATCAAATCTGCTGCTGAACTTAAAACTAAGCCAACTCAACATTCAGTTAAAGAACTTCTTTCGATCGGTATTCAGCCAGATATCTTAATCTGCCGTACTGAATATGATGTTGATGTTGATACTAAACGTAAAATTGCATTGTTCACTAATGTTGAAGCGCGTGCCGTTGTCGTCTGTAAAGATGCAAAAACAATTTATCAAATTCCACGTACATTCTACGAACAAAATGTTGACGATTTAATTTGTGAACGTTTTGGTTACAACGACCTTCCAGAAGCAAATCTTGAAGATTGGGATAATGTTGTAGAAGCATTATTGAACCCTGAATACACGGTTCGTGTTGCGATGGTCGGTAAATATGTTGAATTACCAGATGCTTATAAATCTGTAAATGAAGCACTTTTACATGCAGGTATTCAAAATCGCGTTAAAGTTCAGATTGACTATGTCAATGCTGAAGACCTTGAACAGCAAGATATGAGTATTTTGAGCACTGCTGATGCGATTTTAGTACCAGGTGGTTTCGGTGAGCGTGGTACTGAAGGCAAGATGAAAGCTATTCAATATGCACGTGAAAACAAGATTCCATTCCTAGGTATTTGTTTAGGTATGCAGTTGGCTGTGATTGAGTATGCACGCAATGTTGCAGGTATGCCTGAAGCGAGTTCAACTGAATTCAATCGCTCAACTAAGTATCCACTTATTGGTTTAATTACTGAATGGTTAGATGAACGTGGTGAATTACAACAACGCAGTCTTGAGTCGGATCTTGGCGGTACGATGCGTTTGGGTGCACAAAAGTCTGAACTAGTTGAAGGCACAAAAACACGTGCAGTCTATGGTACAGCTGAAATTACAGAGCGTCACCGTCATCGCTATGAAATGAATGATCGTTTTATTCCAGCGCTTGAAGAAGCAGGAATGAAAATTTCAGGTTATTCATCAGTACAACATTTGGTTGAAACTGTAGAAATTCCTGAACATCCTTGGTTTATTGCTGTACAATTCCACCCAGAATTTACAAGCTCGCCACGTGATGGTCATCCATTATTTGCTAGCTTTATTGAAGCTGCAAAAAAACAGCATCAAAAGTAAGTACTAAGTTTTAAATAAACTGGGAAAGTTTGAATGTCACAATTAAAACCACAAGAAGTTGTACGTTTAGGCGATATACAAATGGCAAATCGTTTGCCATTTGTATTATTTGGCGGAATGAACGTACTAGAGTCAAAAGATTTAGCATTTGAAATTGCTGAAACTTATGTCGATATTTGCAAACGCTTAGATATTCCTTATGTATTTAAGGCAAGCTTTGATAAAGCAAACCGTTCAAGCCTAAATTCTTATCGTGGACCGGGTTTGGAAAAAGGGGTTGAATGGCTTGCGGACATTAAAAAACATTTTAATGTGCCAATTATTACGGACGTTCACGAACCTTACCAAGCAGCGCCTGTTGCTGAAGTTGCGGACATTATCCAACTCCCAGCTTTCTTAAGTCGCCAGACTGATCTTGTTGAAGCAATGGCAAAAACTCAAGCCATTATCAATATCAAAAAAGCACAATTCTTAGCACCACACGAAATGCGCCATATTTTGCATAAGTGTTTGGAAGCAGGCAATGACAAACTCATTCTTTGTGAACGTGGTTCAGCATTTGGTTATAACAACTTGGTTGTAGATATGCTTGGCTTTGACATCATGAAAGAAATGAATGTACCTGTATTTTTTGATGTCACCCACGCATTGCAAACGCCTGGTGGTCGTGCTGATTCTGCGGGTGGTCGCCGTGCTCAAATCACGACTTTAGCGCGTGCAGGTATGGCAACAGGTTTAGCGGGTCTGTTCTTGGAAGCACATCCAGAACCTGAAATCGCAAAATGTGATGGACCGTGTGCTTTGCGTTTATCTCAGCTTGAGCCATTCTTGGCGCAATTAAAAGAATTGGATACTTTAGTTAAAGGATTCAAAAAGTTAGATACCCATTGATGTAATTGTTTACATCTTATTTTCATTCAACAGAGGAATTGTTCATGAGCCAAATCGTTGACATCCGCGCACGTGAAATTTTGGACTCTCGTGGTAACCCAACCATCGAAGCAGACGTTATTTTAGAATCTGGGGTTGTGGGTCGTGCATGTGCACCATCTGGTGCTTCGACTGGTTCTCGTGAAGCTTTAGAACTTCGTGATGGCGACAAAGCACGCTATTTAGGTAAAGGTGTTAAAAATGCGGTTAATAACGTAAACACTTTAATCCGTGATGCTTTAGTGGGTAAATCAGTATTTGAACAAAAAGACATCGATAACACGATGATCGAGCTTGATGGTACTGAAAACAAAGAAAAACTAGGTGCTAACGCAACTCTAGCTGTTTCTTTGGCTGCTGCTCGTGCTGCTGCTACTGAAAAGAAAATTCCTCTTTTCCAATACATCGCAGACTTGCGTGGTCAAACAACTTTGAGCATGCCTGTGCCAATGATGAACATCATTAATGGTGGTTCACATGCCGACAATAACGTTGATATTCAAGAGTTCATGATTGAGCCAGTTGGTTTCACTTCATTCTCTGAAGCATTACGTGCAGGTGCTGAAATCTTCCATTCTCTAAAATCAGTTTTAAACAAAAAAGGTTTAAACACTGCTGTAGGTGATGAAGGTGGTTTTGCTCCGAACTTGCGTTCAAATGAAGAAGCAATCACTGTTATTCTTGAAGCGATTGGTCAAACGGGTTACAAAGCGGGTTCTGACATTATGTTGGCACTTGACTGTGCATCTTCAGAATTTTACAAAAATGGTCAATATATTCTTGCAGGTGAAGGCAATAAAGCATTCACAAGCAACCAATTCTCTGATTATTTAGCTGGTCTTGTAAATCAATACCCAATCATCTCGATTGAAGATGGTCTTGATGAGTCTGATTGGGAAGGTTGGAGCTACTTAACATCAATCCTTGGTGACAAAATCCAATTGGTTGGCGACGATTTATTCGTAACTAATCCTAAGATTTTACAACGCGGCATTAATGAGAAAGTCGGTAACTCTATTCTGATCAAATATAACCAGATCGGTACGTTGACTGAAACTCTAGATGCAATCTACCTTGCAAAAGCAAATGGTTATAGCACTGTAATTTCACACCGTTCAGGTGAAACTGAAGATTCAACGATTGCTGACTTGGCAGTAGGTACAGCAGCGGGTCAAATCAAGACGGGTTCACTATGCCGTTCTGACCGCGTAGCGAAATATAACCAATTGCTTCGTATCGAAGAATTAACGAATGCAGCTTACCGCGGTAAAGCTGAATTCAAAGGTCTAAACTAAGGTCAATTTATCTATGTTGAATACTTCTGATCATCTTTCTTTACAAAAGACAGAAACTCTGCAAATTCATAATCATATAGAATTTGCAGGTGATCTTCCTTGTAATAAGGATGTAGGGAATTTTTCATGATAGAGATGTTTCGATCGACTTCGAGTAAATTGATTCTGTTACTTGTCATCTTTTTGGTGGCAAGTTTACAGTATCAATTTTGGCTAGGTGAGGGAGGGTATTTTTCTCATCAAGCCTTGACTCAACAGATTAAGCAACAAGCAGAAGTAAATACAGAGCTTAAAGAGCGCAATCGTATTTTAGCAGCCGAAGTTTTCGACTTAAAAAATGGAACGGAAGCGATTGAAGAACATGCACGCTTAGATTTAGGTTTAATCAAGCCAAATGAAACTTTTGTGCAAATGAGTACCATCAGTACCCATTACAAACCAATTTATATCGATCCAAATGCAAAAATAGATACAGCAACCAATGAAAACCCAGACTAGACTATGGGCGGTTGTGCCAGCAGCAGGTTCGGGCAGTCGTTTTTCAAAAACTGAATTAAAACAATATCAATATATTCAAAATCGTACTGTGCTTGAGCATACAGTTAATCGATTAAATACACTGGATTTAGCGGGTTGTGTACTTGCAATTGGTGAGAATGATAATTTTGCTAGAACACTTTCTTTTGATCATAAAGAGAAATTACATTTTTGCTTAGGTGGTGCAGAGCGGGTTCATTCTGTATTAAACGCACTGATTTATTTATCTGATATCGCGGATGAAAATGATTGGGTATTGGTGCATGATGCAGCCCGACCTTGTGTTACGCGTGATAGTTTAGAGCAATTGGTTAATTCTGCGATACAAAATAATCAAAGTGTAATTTTGGCTATTCCAGTACGTGATACTTTAAAACAGGTACACACTGGAAATCAGATTGAGAAAACAGTCAGCCGTGAACTTTTATGGCAGGCACAAACACCACAGATCGCAAAATTAAAAATATTAAAAAATGCGCTTGAAACAGCATTGATAGATCACTTGACGATTACTGATGAAGCAAGTGCATTAGAATACGCTGATTTTCCTGTACAAGTAGTACAAGGTCGTTCAGATAATATTAAAATTACTTATCCTGATGATTTAGAACTTGCACAGTTAATTCTTCAATCACAAATTCGGCTTTAATTTTTACATTCAAATAGCCTAAGTAAATTTTATTTTATACTTTTACATCATTCTGAATGACAATAAAATGATGATTTGTTAGATTTAAAAAACATAATTTATAATGGGTTAACAAATGAAAAAATTATTAATCTTAAGTCTTTTTACTTTTTCTTTAGTAGGATGTGCATCTACACCATCAGAAACTTCCAACACTGTACAGGAAACGATACATTATTCATCAAGTCCTTGTTTTGGTGCTTGTCCAATTTATTCGGTAGAAATCTCACCTTCTGGAACAGTGAATTTCAATGGTAAGCAATATACTAAAGTGACGGGTACTCAGACGTTAACAATAGATCCTTCGGTATATAAAAAATTACAACAGGAGTTGAAAACTTATCGTCCAGAAACAGGTTCAAACGTTAAAACAACTGGCTGTCAGCAAACGGCAACTGATCAACCGAGTGCATATTTTGTTTGGATTAGACCAGATGGAACAACAACGAAATTAAGTCACTATACTGGTTGTATTTCACCAGCAAATATAGAATTAAATAAACTGATTGATAAGCTTCCTAAATTGATTGGTATCGAAGATTTAGTACGCTAATGTCCATGAGAGTCTAAAATAGATAAATTTTTTATTTATCTTAGCTCAAGTATAAGAATGAACCATGCGGAGGAGTCTTAAATGACAGCTTTTATAATCATGAAAATGAGTATGTAAGAAGAAGATTATTCTCCTAATCTTGCTGTAGAAGCATGCCGCAATGTGTTCAAGCAAGCCAGTCTTCGACTGTGATATTGTGAAAAATCATTTTTTATTTGAACCCTCGCTGATGGGTGAAATTGGTATCATTAAAAAATATATCAATATGTCCTAAAACCCAAGAAAAACAGGCTATTGTATATTTTAATGCGGCAAATTAGCTCTAGAATTCGAATGGTCTGGGAAAAGCAAAATTAAAGATGATTTGTTACTCTGGCATATCGAGGCATATTTTAATGCAGATTTCAGATCTAAATCTTCAAATGGTGAAAAAGCAGAATTACGCAAGTTAAATTATCTTGTAAATGATTTTCCTATTTGATTTGTTGGGAGGGTATTGGCTGAATTTGAATAGAAATTCTGTAACAATAAAGAGCTTTAATTATTATACTTAATAATATAATATAAAAATATATAATGTTTTTGCGGATCAATTATGTCTAGCATTATTTCTGCTTTAATCGGTGGTGGAATTTTAGGGCTTGCAGTCGTTGGCTATTTATATGTCAATGGTCGCATTACGGGTATCAGTGGGTTACTGTCTCAATTATTACAACCCAAGCTATTGGTTCGAAGCTCAGCTATGTGGTTCTTATTGGGGCTACTGATCACACCATTTATTTATCAGATATTTATAACACCTGAGATTGTTATTAAATCATCTCCAATTGGATTGATTATTGCTGGTTTATTGGTTGGTTTTGGTACTCGTTTGGGTTCAGGTTGTACAAGTGGGCATGGGATCTGCGGGATCAGTCGCCTATCTATACGCTCCATGATTGCTACAGTTACATTCATGTTAGCTGGAATAATAACTGTATATGTTATTCGTCATATCTTTGGAGTTGCGCTATGAAGAATGCACTTGCTTTTGTATTTGGTAGCTTGTTTGCGCTAGGCTTGCTGGTTTCAGGAATGTCTAATCCTGAAAAAGTTTTAGGTTTTCTTGATATTTTTGGAAAATGGGATATCAGTTTGATGTTCGTGATGATAGGTGCAATCATTGTGGCGATTCTTCCATTTCAAAAAGCGATTCGAAATCCGAAAACGATTTTTGGTGAAGAAATATCATTACCAATCAGTACCCAAATTGATAAAAAATTAATAGTTGGGTCGAGTCTTTTTGGAGTTGGTTGGGGCATTGCCGGAATCTGTCCCGCACCTGCAATTACATTGATTGGACTAGGTTATTCACAAGCCTGGTATTTTATTATCGCGATGTTGTTCGGTATGTTTGTACATCGTTTATGGTCCGAACGATAGGAGACAAACTTATGCAACCTCAAGTCAAGGCATTCTTTGATCAGGATACCAATACATTTAGCTATGTGGTTACTGACCCAGGTACAAAGGTTTGTGCAATCATTGACAGTGTATTGAATTATGATGCGGCATCGGCTTCAACATCAACTCAGGGTGCAGATGAAATTATTCAATACATTGAAGAAAACCAGCTCAAGGTGGAGTGGATTTTAGAAACTCATGTCCATGCAGATCATCTAACTGCCTCACAATATTTAAAAAGCAGGGTAGGTGGCAAAATTGCCATGAGTGAAAAGATCGAAATTGTGCAGGAAATTTTTAGTGCAATCTATCATATTGATCTTAAATATTTTAATACCCATCAAACCTTTGATTACCTATTTAAGGATCATGAACATTTTAAGATTGGTGAGATGGATGCCTACAATATTCCAACTCCAGGCCATACGCCAGCTTGTCTGAGTTATGTGATTGGTGATGCTGTTTTTGTCGGTGATACATTATTTATGCCTGATTATGGGACAGCGCGTTGTGACTTTCCAAAGGGTAGTGCGGAAATTTTATATGACTCTGTGCAGCAGCTTTATAAGTTACCTGAACAGACTCGCGTTTTTCTTTGCCATGACTATAAGCCTGATGGAAGAACTGAGTTTGTGTATGAAACCAGTATTCAAGCACAAAAGCAGGGCAATATTCATTTAAATGCCACAACCACCAAGCAAGATTTTGTGCGGATGCGTCAGGTGCGTGATGCAAAATTAACAATGCCAAAACTAATTCTACCGTCTATTCAAATCAATATGGATGCAGGACGTTTTCCTGAACCAGAATCGAATGGAATACGTTATCTTAAATTACCGCTAAATTATTTCAAATCTTAGACTTATCTTAGGAAATCTTGTTTTTGGTAATAAGGATTCTTTTCGCTTAACTATATAAATAGCCTAAGTGAATTTTAAAAATTTAGAGAATAAAACCATCTCATAAATTTAAATTAATTATTAGACATCAATATATTATTTATTAGGGTCTGTTGAGAATTACCGAGAGTTAATTAAACTCGCGCACAATTGAATCATGGCTTCAAAACTCGTATCTGTTTTACAACTACGCATCGCTATACGTTTAAATTCTTTTAACTTACAGAAATAGTTTTCAATGAGATGACGC
>NZ_NHRQ01000033.1:4057-19783 GCF_002165335.1 Acinetobacter sp. WCHA29 | reverse complement strand
GAGTTCGGTTCTGTCATGAGAAAGCCCATATAAATGGGTAGAGTACAGGTTGCTGTAGAAGCATGTTTAATTCGTCTAATCACAGATACTTTATAAAGCATTTTAATACTTTTTTGAATCTGTCAATGCGTAAGTCCTATAAACGTAATATATCACCTTTCGGGTTATTTTTTCACATTAAAAAAATATTTAACCCGATTTTTTATTTTTCACGTTTATATCTACATCTTATTTTGGAACGATCCCTATCATGGCAACACTCATAAAAATTTTAGCCCTTGGCACAACAGTTTTAACATTAAATAGTGCAATTCACGCCGCTGTTTCCCCTCAATTCAGTAGTGAATTACAACGCTTTTTACAACAAAATCCACAGATTTTCAGTCATAGTAAGACCATTGCTGAAGCAAAGATCAGTGCAGATTTAAATCAGGTTTTAACTCAAGGGATTACCAAATCTATACCATCTATTTTAGTTTCCAAAAATGGAACTATTGCTGTTCAAATACAAGCCATTTCAGGGCAAGGTTTATCTTTAGAACAACAACTTCGTTCGCAAGGAATTGAGGTACAAGCACGCATTAAAGACCAATTGTTTGTCAATGTGGCTCAGGCAAAAATCAAACAGGTCATGCAATCTTCTCAAGTCAAAAGTGCAGATTTACAAGGGATTCTGGAAAATAATCAAGATATGGCTGTAAGCGAATTGTTAAACCGTTTAGGTCTAGCAGACCAACAACAAGGTTCATCAATATCTCCATCCCACACATCTTATTCATCACCTAATACAACAAACTCTACTCAAAGTGAAGGCTATACTGCCATTGCCACCACAGCCTTACATCAAAAAGGCTTTACGGGCAAAGGTTTAAAAATTGGTATTTTGGATTTTGGTTATCGTCACTATACCAAGTTACAGACGCAAGGTATTGTTCCAGCGCCAAGTAAAGCTAAGACTTTTGATAATGGTCAAAATGCTAATGAGATTAATGTACAAGCCAGCAGTGAACATGGCACAGCTTGCGCCGAAATCATTCATCAAATTGCCCCTGATGCTGAGTTATATCTAGTTCAGGCAGGCAATGGTGATGGTAGTGCCTCTTCAGGTCAAGTTGCCGCAGCCATTGATTGGTTGATTGAACAAGATGTTGACATTATTAACTTCTCAGGTGGTGGACATCATTCTCAACATGATGGTACTTCAGCACTGGATCAAAAGGTCAGTGAAGCCTTAAATAAAAATATTTTATGGGTCAATGCCGCTGGCAACGAGGGTGAAAAAATATGGACTGGACAACTGCTTGATCGAAACCTTAATGGCTTGGTGGATATTGGACAATATGATGTACTAACTTTTGAAAAAAAAGAGGATTCCAATACCATGATTATGCTGAATTGGGATGACTGGGACAGTTCTCGTCAAAATAGCCAGAATATTGATGTAGATGCCGTAATTCTTGCACAGGATAGCAATGGTAAAGTGGTCAAAGTTGCTGAAATCAACCAACCTCGTACCACCAATACCGCAGCTCGAAAAAGCCAGACGCTCCGTTTACCTGTTGGCAAATATGGTATCGCGCTACGCAGTAGCCAATCTGCTCTAAAAAATATCCGAGTTTATGTTGAGGGCGCACATTTGGATTTAGATCGACCTTATTCGAGTATTGCTATTCCTGCCACGTCTACTGATGCTCTTGCTGTTGCAGCATGGGATGTGAAAACTCAACAGATTGCAGCCTATAGTAGTCGTGGCGCAACCGACGATGGTCGGGTCAAACCTGACGTAAGTGCACCTACCAATACTTTAAATGCCGCGTACCAAGCCAGTGGTGGTTCTCGTTTTACTGGAACATCCGCAGCCGCACCGTATACCGCAGCTTTTGCTGCCTTAGTTTGGCAAGCTCAACCCAATTTAAATGCCAAACAATTAAAACAGTTGATTATTCAAAAAGCCACCAATGCTATTGGGCAAGCTCCAAACAACAATGCAGGCTACGGTTTAATCAATGCAAATACATTTTTATCTAATGTCCATCTTATAACGCCATCTCATAACACACCCACACCACAACCAACATTGATAGAAACACCAATGCCACAACCTGCACCAACGGAAACACCAGTATCCAATAGATCGTCTAGTGAACATTCTGATCAGGATGTACAAAATTTAATGAATCGTTTAGGGCTGTAAAAATTTTTTAAATTTTTAACCCGAATTGAAAATCCCATCGTTTATATAGACACACCGACTATTTTATTAAAAAGGAACATCCTATGAATACGTTTAAAAAGCTGATTGTTGCACTTTCATTAAGCAGTGTGATATTGCCTGTTGCTGCAGAAACCATCAACGAGGCTGCGGTACGCATTCGTGAACGCCCTGTGACTGCTCCTGTATCAACTGCTCAACAAGACAACACTGTAAAAATTAATGTTACACCATTAAAATCAATTTATCGTGTGGGGGAATCAATCAAATTTAAAGTAGTTGGCCAACAATCTGACTATTATTTATATATCTTTAGCGTTGACCAAAACACGCAAAAAACCACTCGACTTTTACCAAACGCTAAAACAAAAGATAACTATCTTCGTAAAAATAAAACCTATACCATGCCAGGAACAGTGGATTTCTACTCAGATGCAGCAGGCGTTGAAAAACTTATTTTTATTGCTTCTCGTACCCCAATTAATCTCAATAATATTCCATCAGAAACAGTGGGGGCATTTGCCATCAATAATATGGATGATGTTGCGAATGCCTTTAGCAGCAAAGCAATTCGTATTCGTGAACCAGAATCAAATGCTGCACCAAGCAATCCACAAGCTGGGGTAAAAACGGTACAATTACAGATTATGCCGTAATCCTCTTGATCATCGCATCGCGGTCAGACCCTTACTTTTCAGTAAGTAAGGTTCAATACTCAAAGGAGTCTTTTATGTCAAATCAGCATCATGGATCAAAACAGGATATGATCTTGCAAGACCTCTTTGACAAAATGATCTCTGAAACAGATGTACCTGATGAAATTACACAAAAAATTCTGAATGCTGCTGCACAGCAAGCTCAGAAGAATCAAAAACAATCTGCTTTAGTACAAGATAGCGAAGTGATTAAGTTTCCTAAAAGCACGCCATCTGTACATCAGGGATGGTATCAACAATACTGGTTTCAGATTGCAGCAGCTATTTCATTTGTTGTTGTGGCGGCAAGTAGCTTTTATTTGGTAGAACATCAATCTTCTGATTCTCTCTCTGCTCAACAAACACCAACGCAGCAACAAACGAGTCAGCCAAATCACTCAACACAAGCAACCGTTTCACCAACACCAATTGACGTTGAACCCGTACAGCCTTATCAGGCAGCACAACAGCCCATTCAAACTGCGCCCGTTGAGTCTGCACCTGTCAAAAGCCCATCTGTGGATACATCAAATAGTTTAAATCGTATTCTGGCAAATAATCAGACACAAGCACATGTCGATCAGGCACAAATACACCAACAACAGACTAGAACGCCATCTACATCCCATCAGGCAGCGTTTGAGGATGCTCAATTACAACAGGCAACAATCACGGATGAACCTCAACAGTCTGAATCTCCAGAGATAACAGGACGCCCTCATTCACAAAATAACGATGCGGTGAAAAGAACTTTAGAGCAAATTCGGACTACACCTTAATCCATATTCCAATGTTTTTTGCGATCAAGTGATTGACAAAATGAAGACTCGGTGGCAAAAATGTAGGAAATTGTCATCTTTTTTATCTAAGTAAGCATAAGGAGATGTGCGCCAGATGACATCTCTTATTACTTCGACGGATGAGGCACTCATGTTAGCGTTTGCCCAAGGAAGTCAAACTGCATTTACCGAACTTTACCAACGTTATCATCGCATAGTTTATGGTTATCTGATTGGACGCACTGCAGGCAATCAGACTACAGCCAATGAGGTCAGTCAAGAAGTCTGGTTAAATCTAATTCGCTATTCAAGTCATTACACCGTTTCTGCTAGTTTTAAGACTTTTTTATTTCGTATCGTCAATACTAAACTTATTGACCATTACCGTATTCAGCATGCTAGCCCAATATCTAAAAGTGTTGATATTGATGATTATTATGATATGGAAGAAGAATCAGACCTGAGCAGTGATTTAGGCAGTGACTTTGATAACCCTGAACAGATTGCTATTCGGGAATGTGAAGTCAATCAACTTAAACGAGCTTTGCAACAACTCCCTGAACATCATCGTGAAATTTTACTCAATAGTTTCGTCAAAGGCATGACTGTCCCCGAAATTGCAGCAGAACAAGGGATTCCTTTAGAACGTGCCAAAAGTCGTTTACGTTATGCCAAACAGGCACTGACTGAAGCGATTGCACAATTACAACAAGCTAAAATCATTTCCTGAATTTTTTTATTTTTACTTAACCCGAAATCTAAACCTGATCGTTTATAACTATGTCACATACTCACTTTGTTATATAGGACTAAAATAATGAATACATCCATCAAACTTGTACTTGCCACCAGTACTATTCTGACCTCTATGGCATGGGCAGCAGCAGATCAGAATGCCAAAGCAATTGTGATTGCCGATCGTCAACCTACATCTGCAACAATTGCGCCTGTTGTTGTCGCACCTGTACAAAGCACTGCACTTAGCCTACAGGTGTCTACCGGAAAAGCCAGTTATGCAGTTAATGAAGCCATACGCTTTAATGTTGTGACCAATAAAGATGCTTATTTGTATATTCTCAACGAATTGCCTGATCAAACCACTTTATTATTACCTAACAATAAGGATAAGGAAAATTTTGTTCGTGCCAATACCGTCAGTACATTCCCACGCACTTATAGCAATACCGTTGAATTTTACTCAGATGCTGTTGGCATTGAAAAAATATTGGTCATCGCCAGTGAAAAACCCCTTGATCTGCATCGTATTTTGACCCAACAAAAAGGAGTATATCAAGTTGGGCAAACAGAGAGCTTAATCAATAATCTGCAACAAAAAGCCATTCGCATTGTTGACCGTGATACAGGAACAACTGTGCAGGGCAATAATTCTGCTATTGTCAGTACACGTTTAAGTATTCCTGTTGGTAATCCGACAATGCCTGTCATGACAATTGTTCCGACACCTACCCCAAATGTTGTTCCTGTTGAAGTCAGCACAATTGGTACAAGTGTTGCGCAACTTGCCACCAATCCTCAAGGTGTACGCACCTTTATTGCTGCCGATCAATCAACCTATCGCACCAATCAGGTTATTAGTGTCTCTTACGGTGCAAGTGATGAGGGATACGTCACGTTGGCACAGGTTTATCAAAATGGCTCAGTACAAATTTTAAATCGTCAACGTGCTGATCGTAAATTTATGCAGGAAAAAGTGGTAGCGAATCAAACTGCCAAAGCACTTGTGGCATGGGTCAGTGCTATTCCACAAAATGAGGGCAGTGTCACCACACAAAGCCAAATCCCTCAAGGTGCGGCAATGATTAATATTTTAGTGATGCCTTAAATGAGAGGAATCATGGAGAAAATCAAATGAAAAAATCATGGTTAGCCCTCAGTCTGTTGATGTTAGGGGCATGTACAACACAATATAGTTTTGCTGCTGATCAGGCATTGATTGTTGGGGTCGGACAATACCAAAATCCGAGTGCCAACTTGCCAGGAATTGAGAAAGATGTAGCAATGGCACAACAATTGGTCGCTCACATGGGCTTTGAGGCCAAAAATATTAAACTGTTACAAGATCAACAGGCTACCCGTGAACAGTTTCGGGCGGCACTAAAGCAACTGGCTCAAACCACACAACCCAATGATCGGGTCATCATCTATATATCCAGTCATGGTTCACAAGTCAAGGACACCAATGGCGATGAAGAAGATGGTTATGATGAAACCTTATATCTGCATGATGGTAACTTTGTAGATGATGAATTTGGCGAATTACTGGATAAAATCCCAAGTGAAAATATGGTGGCCTTGCTAGATGCCTGCCATAGTGGTACAGGCACAAAAGCACTTCCACCAAATAGTTTGACCAGTACCAACACCATCCAAACCCGAGTAAAAGCATGGAATATACCGCTCCATGCAGTATCTCCAAAAAGCCATAAAAAGAATTTGAGTGTTGAGGCTGTCGATGCTACCGATGGACAACGTTATATTGCGATTGGTGCAGCACAAGACAATCAGTATGCTCAGGCAACCTCTGAGGGCAGCATGTTTACCAAAGCATTGCTCACCAGTTTTGAAAATGCCCGTAGTAATAAACAGGACATCTCATGGCAAAACCTATTTGATGCTACCAGTCAGCAATTGGCACAAGCCTTACAGGGGGTCGACCCCTCTATGGCATTTCAACCGCAAATGACAGGTAGTCCAGCACTATTTAGTAAAACCATCCGTTTTAATAGCGTCAATAGTAGTACCACAAGCTATAATCCTTTGTGGCAAGAAACACTGGATACAGTACAAAGTGCTGCCCAAAGCCTAAAAATTGAAGTACCAGACACACTAAAAAAAGGCGATAAAGTCAGCATTAGCATTGATGTTCCTCAAGCAGGTTATCTCAATGTCATCAGTATTAATCCAAATGATGAAGCTGAACTATTATTCCCGAATCAATATGCGCAGGACAATGCTGTAAAAGTGGAAACCATCCAAATTCCTCAAGCAGGCAAATTTGTATTACGAGCCAATCCCCCATTTGGTAAGCATTTAGTGGCTGCATTCCTGACCACACAACCGATTAATTTACAAAAAAATGCCTTGGGCAATCGGGATAGTAAAGGACAAATTAATAAGCTTATCGCTCAATTGCCACTTTCTAGCGTTCGTGCTTTAGGTCGTAGCAAAGACGAAAGTAGTGGTCGTTATATTGCTGGTTATCGAATTATTGATATTACGGAGAAATAAAAATGCGTACATTCAATCGTTTTTTGGCACTCGCCTTATTATCCAGTGCGTTGATCACAGGTTGTCAGAGTTATCCAAGCAATAGTAATCATCATACTTTGGCAAATTTACATGCTCACCCACAAGCAGCGAAAGTGCAAGTTGAACTTTCAGCAAAAAGTTATCATTTAAATGACCCGATTCGCTTCCGTGTGACGAGTCAACAAACTGGACGGTTATGGATTGTGCAGGTTGATCCAGAGGATCAGGCAACTGTTTTATATCCACCCTCTTCGGCTGTTGATAATCGCATCAGTGCCAATCTTGCCACTGATTTACCCAATGCAAACTGGGCAACTGAGTTTAGAGCCGTTAAACCCACAGGTCGTAGTCAACTGGCATTTATTGTAACGCCTGAGAAATACAGTCTGGATGATATTTTAATGATTCGTAATGGTAAGCTGACAAAAACTGCTTTTGCCAGTGATCAATCATGGGCATTTACTCAAATGCCTTTAGTGATTTACCCGTAATAGAAGTGAATCACAATAAGTGTAAGGGTAGATTTAATCCACCCTTACACTTATTTAATTAAAACAAATTTTACCCGACGATTTTCTGCGGCAAGTGGATTTTCTTTATTTAATAAATCATCCGATGCCCGTCCAACTGCAACCAGACGACCTGCTGCAATACCCTTTTGAATCAGTGCCTGACGGACTCTTTCTGCTCGTTGCTGTGATAACTTTTGATTCAGTTGATACCGTCCTGACTGATCAGTATGCCCCTCTATTAAAAACTGGTGACTTTGTAATTGTGGTGTTTGTAAGGCTTCGGCAATAGTATTGACCATGCTTTGCCCTTGTAGCGTTAAAGTAGATTTGTTGATTACAAACGGAATTGACAGATTAATCGCAGGGGGTGCAGTCAATACAGCACTTGTTGTATTTTCCTGTGGTGTTTCATCTTCAGCGAGCATAGCCTCGACATTAATATCTCGTGTCCCTGATGTTGAAACGGATGAATTGAACTGTTGCTGTTGAGGGGCCAGGGCTTTTACCAATTCAGCTACGCTAATGCTATTATTTTCAGCATGTGCATAATTCATGCTGATAGCGAAAAGTAGTGTCATTGCTATGCTGGACTTCATCATTTTGTTGCTCCTGGAGCGATAGAAATAGGTATCAAACGGACACTGGGTGCAGCAATCATTTGTGGAGTTTGCTCACCAAGATTCGCCATTCGATGTTGCTGTACAATCTGGTTAGAACGATCAAACCATTCTTTTAAATCAATCATTTGATTATGATTTTGGTCAGTTTCTGGGTCTTTTAAACCATATAATAATCCAAAGGTAAATAAACCATGCCCAAATTGTGCCAACTCTTGTGATGTTTCATCTCCTTTTGCTGCGGCTAAAACCGCAATATTGGCGGCGGCAGAACGTTTTAATAAGGAAAATGGGTCGGTACTTTGTGTGACTTGTTGGGCATGGCAACTATCAATAATCAGCAAACGTTTTCCAGCCACATTCCATAAAGGATTTAAAATTTCTTGCCAGGTAAGTAATGAATTCTGAGTCATTGCTTCACCTTTTAAGCTATTTTGAATATCAGTCAAACTGCTATCTTGAGTTAGAAATAGATATTCACCCTTTTTATTATTAAAGCCATGTGATGCCAAATAGACCACAACTGTATCTTGAGCTGTCGCTTGTTCCAGTTGCTTAAGCTGTTGTAATATCGTAGCTTTATTGGGTCTTAATTGCGCATCATCATTGATATTAACTGCAATAATATCCGAATATAATGATTTTTTTTGACTTAAAGCTTTATAAAAAGCATTGGCATCATTGACTGCATACTTTAAATCTTTAACCCTTTCTTTATATCCAAGTGGAATCTGGGTAAATTTATTGACTCCAATGGTAATTAAAAATAAACGCCCTTTTTTCTGTGCCTGTACCATAGGATTGGGAACAAATTGTTCTGTCATACCAATGCCTTGAGCCGACATGGTTTCTAGACGAATCTGTAAATCTTTTTGATCACTGGAAATTTCAACTGTGGTTTTTACATTTTGACCTGCATTGGAAAGTTTTCGCTGTACTGTCGGTGTATAAGGAATACCATTGACATAGGCTGTTAAATTATCAATTTTTTGTTCTGCACTTAACTCAACATCCAGTAATACTTTACCTTGTTGATAACGTACCTGTTGAATATTCACAAAAGGAGGTAACTGTTTTAACAAACTTCTTGCATCAAAAGATTGATTTTTTGCCTGACTAAATACCGTTTTAATAGCATCAGGTTGATAGAGTTGCCGTTCCATTTGTACCGCACGCACAAAACGTGGAGTATGTTCTTCTCCCCGATTGATCACCCAACCCATATATTGGTCGCCATATAAAGACGAGGCATACACCCCATCAGGTCGCCATGCCACCCATTCAAAATCTTTAGGATGAATATATAAACCTAATCGTTCCTGTCCCGTTTTTGCATCTAGCCAACGCAATGTTCCATCTGCCAACGCCACCACAACCCAGTGTCCATCCTGACTGCTATTGATCTGTTCAACTGGGGTTTGTGAGGCATAGCTCCATTGTTGCTGACCTTGTGTATTATAGGCACGCACTGCCCAGCCACTGCCAAAATATAAATTTTTCCCATCCTGACTAATTGTATGGGATTCATATTTTTCAAATTTATCAATTGTTAATAGTTGCCCATTTAATTTGGGTTGTTCCCGATTTTGAATGTCCAATTTAAACTGTTGATGTTGTTTTAATGCCGTAGATAAAGATGTTGTAGGAACATTTAACCATTGCCCCAAATCAACCTGCATGGTTTTACTGATATTGTTTTTTGTGGTGAATTGGATTTGTCGAGCATCTGCCGATAAACGAAAATCTTTGAGTTGATCAAAACGTAAAATCGGTGCAATCCACTCCTGAATCAGTTGTCCTTGTGAATTGACCATACCAAATGAGGGCGTATTGGTTGCAAATAATATATTGCCATCGGCTAAAGGCAACATATTGGTAAACTCACGTTTGCCTACATTCATTTGTTGTGGAACTGCTGCAATTCCACCCTGTGCATAACGGTATAATGGCGTTGCATTCTGCCCCTGATAACGCCCATTTAAATATAAAAATTGACTATCTTTGCTCCATGCAATACAACACAATGATTTCTGCTCAACATTTTGAATATGATGTGTTGCCAGAACTTGGCTACCATCCGCAGCCAATACCATCGCATAAGGTTGATCCATAATCCCAAACGTAATTCGTTTGCCATCAGGTGAGAAACGGATTCCACCTAGTTGTTTGGAAACTCCGATTTCCTGTCGTAAATACAACTTTCCATCTGGTTGATACAGTCGTACATAGCCATCGGCGGCTGTGGTTGCCACTCTCCCATCCACCGCAATATCCACAAAGGTCACTCGTTCGCCATATTCAGTATCTTGCCAGCGCACTTGCCATGTTTGGGTATCGTAGACTCGCAACCCCTCTCCACTATGCAAACCCACAGCCAAGTAGCGTCCATCCGCAGAATATGCCAATGTCCCGACTAATGCTGGTAACTGACTCACACGGTGAATCATTTGTCCAGAATCGGTATTAAATAGGTAGATACTGGCTTTTTCATGCCAATCCCAGCCTGTCCAGCCCCCCACTGCAATGGTTTTGCCATCAGGTGATACAGCTAAACCAAAGGGAGTGCCCTCATAACCTTGTTGGCTAGGTAAAGGAATGGTACGAATCAATTTAAGTTGTGGTAGTTGCCATATTCGAATGGTTTTATCAAAACCAATCGAAATCACACGATTATTTTTTTCATCTAAACGGATTTGTTCAATTTCGGCATTGTGCATTCCTGCATCTATACGAGGAAAAGGTATATCTGGAATAGTATTTGCCCATGTGCTATGAATAATAGGTAACTCCAGAACGCAGCACAGGATTACACAGCATAGTTTTATTGTTTTCTTATTCATATTCTTCCACCTCAATAAAAAGGCTGTATCACATATGATACAGCCATTAAAATAAACATACTGGTTATTTTGCGCAGTCAGAACCATCATCTATAGGTTTGAGTTGATCAACCATATATTGTGTTGCCGTCACTCCATCAGGCATTGCCACAGTATAAATTCGTCCAAAAGTATTTTCGGCTGCACCTGCCAATGGATTAAGTCGCCCTAAATCTGATTCACTCACCACTGATTTACCCACAACATAACATGCATCGGGAATCACTCGAAGCTGTGTTTGTGCTGTTTCTTCAGTAATACGAACTGTTTGGGTTGTATTGTCGTTAGTTGTTGTTGGCGTTGGCGTTGGCGTTGGCGTTGGCGTTGTGTTAAAACGTCCACTATTATTGTCAATAGTTGGCTGTGAAGTATTTGTATTGGTATTCACTGAAGTTGAACCATTTACGCCTGCACTAACCGAACCATTCACGCCCGTTAAGTTACCACCAGAACCTACAGATGTTGAACCATTACCACCAGCACTGATTGAACCACTCACTCCTGTTAAATTACCACCTGAACCAACAGTTGCTGAACCTGATGCACTACCTAATACTCCTCCTGTTGTTCCTGTAACACTACCTACATTAGGTTGAGGCTTGATGGGATCAATCTTGATATTAATTACACCAATATTACCGAATGGAGTGTTAGAGTTACCGCTGCCTTTCATATCAGACCTACCTGCACTCCCAAACGGATTTCCATTTGCATCAAGACCAGCATTATCAAAATTAATATTAACATCCTGCATAAAAAAATTAATATAACGCTTTGAGGTTATGGATTGATCAAAACCTGCAAGTTGTTGATAACTATCACAAGGAGTATCACCATAAATATCACACGAATCTACTAAATCTAAATCAATCGTAGCAAGTTTTTTTAGGCTATCATCTTCATAATTAGCTCCATTTAAAGATATTATTTTCATAAAAATACCATTCTTTGTATGCAGAGTATCTGTTATTTGTTTTGCATCTTTTTGCTTAACAATTTCAAATAAACCATCATCTAAGTTTTGAGTTAAATTATGTTTTATTTCGCCTTGTAATATATCTCGATCTAATCCAAGAATTTCACCATTAATATTTACTTTTGCTGTCTTTGAAATTATATCTATTTCCTTATTACTCCAATTGAGTGGCAATGAAGTTTCTTTCACAGATAAATAATTATTACTATTATTTGAAATAATTATTTTTGCGTATAAATCTAAATTACCATCTACTTCAAGAGAGCCATATTCATCTGTATTATCAAATAAAACCAAATCACCATTAAAATTAATATTATAAAATTGATGATCTTTCATATCTAAACTTCTTAAACCATTAATATGTTTCCCACGAGAATAAACTGCATCCCCAATAAATATCTTTTTTGTACCTGTTGTTGCATCACCGAAAACTAAGTCACCTTTATTTAAAGCAATTTTATTGTTGCTCACAATATAGCGATCTGCAAGGAGTTTTAATCCCTCTTTTGCTATACCTTTATCATCTTTGGCTTCTGTACCATCCAAATTTAGACCATTTACAAAAATATCCTGTTTTGCCTTAGCATGTAAATAACCTGTATCTGGGCGAGCAGAATCCTCATATCCTTTATATTTTGTTTTGTCAAGAATAATTGCAGAATAAGCATTATCAAACTCAATATCATAGGCTTGCTTGTCTTTCACATATTTTTGAAAATCTTGCATAGTAATATTATAATTTTTATATTCTTTAGAACTTATATAAATATTATAAATATTATTATATTTTGCCTCAGCTTCGCCACCTATCACAAAACCATCATATGTTCCATCACCATCGTTATCATAGTCCCAATAATCTTTCTCATACGGTTGATCTACGACTAAGCCTTTTTCATCTGTAAATTTTGTTGGTGGAAATGGATAATTCACAACTTTTGGTGGTTCTCCAACTTGTTTTTTAACCTCCTCATTTAACTCATTTTCATCTTCAAATGGATCAACATAACCTGTATTTTCACCACCAATTTCTTTATTAAAATAAATAGAACCTTGATCTGCGGTCGCCTCTATACCTTGCCATGCTTGAATATAACCAAGATCAAGATTTCCCTCTGTACTGTGTAAAATGACTTTACCTTGTTTCGCTTGCTCTTCTGGTGTAGCAGACAAATCAACTTTGGCCACTAACTTACCATAATCCTCTACAGCTTGTTTTTTCTGTGAGATATCCCCTTTAGCGGTCACAGTAATATTGCCAGTGGTACTTTCTAACTCACCTGCCAAATCAATTTTTCCTGCATGAGCAGATAAATCAATATTCTTTGCAGCTTTCGCTTTCCCTTGTAAATTAAGATTACCTTTATTTGCTGTAAATATTAAATCCCCTACCGAACTTTGGATTTCACTTTCTTTAGCCTGCTGAATCAGCTCATCTGCATTAAAGACTAAATCCCCATTGACTTGAATATGACCATTCAAATTAATCGTTTTAGCATTGGTCGATTCTTGCAACCCATTGACTGAAATCTTACCTTGATCAAGTTGAACGGTACCATCCAAAGTCACATTTTCGGCTTTTACAGTCAAATCACCATTGAGCAGTTTAAGCCCACTTTTATCCTTTTCAGCTTGACTGATAAATGTAAGATTTTGAGCTATTAAATTGGCTGATTTCGCTTGGTTTAAACCTGATAATTCAAGCTGATTTTGGGCTGCTAAATCCAGTAAACCATCACTATATAAACGACCACCTGTTTGCTGAATCCCTTTTGCTTTCGCTGTAATATTTTGAGCCTGTATTTCAGCATTCAATCCAAGCTGTTCAGCAATATTTAAGTTTAAATCTGCGGCTGATTTTAGTATTGCACCTAACTGAGCATTTTTTGCTTTAACTGTAATATGACCTGTACTTTCAATCCCATTATTGGTCGCTGCAACCGTCTTGACTGTTCCTTGCTCTGCTGTAATATCTGTTTTAGCTGATTTGGTTACACCTGCCAAATCAATCGTGGCACCACTGGCAGTAAGCACTAAGTCTCCACCTGTAAAGGCTTTACTCGCATCATTGTCCAAATAGCTCCCTACAACCAAACTATGTGCAGCTTTTTGCTCAATGGTTTCAGCAGTAACTGTTAAGGTTTTACCTGCTTGGCTAATACCTTGCTCAAATATCACTTGTTTTTTGGCATTAATGATTAAACTGTCATCAGCTTTTACGGTAGCCGCCAAAGTTACGCTAGATTCTTTTGCATCTAAATTAATTTTATTGGCTTGTATCCCTTTATTTGCACCACCTGCAACCTGCAAAGTACCTTGTGTTGAGGTCAATGTTGCATCTGCTTTTGCTTTACTGACACCATTTAAAGCCATATCCATCTGACTTTTGAGCGTTAAACTTCCTGTTGCATCCAATACACTATTTTCAGTTTGTGTCATTGAACCTGCTGTTGACTCCAATGTCATCGCTTGAGCAAGTATATTTGCATCTATATTTAACAGACCTAAGGTTGCCACATTTACATTATTTTTTGCAGATACAAATGCTTTTAAGTCAGCCTCTTTTGCTGTAACAGTTACATTGCCTATTGTACTACTAATGCCTTTATCAATTGCTTTAACTGTATTGACTTTACCACTATCGGCTTTAATTGTGGCCTGACCTGCTTCTATTGCTCCTTTTAATACAATATCAGTCTGGGTTGCAGTTAAATCTACGCGGTCTGTGGCTTTAATACCCTGATTCAGTTCCTGTTGAATATTGCCAGCACTTAATTTAATTTGTTTCGCTTCAATGACACCATTATTTAAGGCTAAGTTTCCTGTGTCTTTCACTTCGACCAGATTGATAGCTTTTACGGTTGGAGCTGATTTGTCTCCACCAATCACTATAGTTTGACCTTTAAAGGTTAAATTATTCCCTGTTACAATACCCTGATCTTTACTTGCAGCTGATACCGTTATATTGCCTTTGGCTGCGAGTGTTGCATCAGTTGCAACTTTGCTTGTACCTTGTAGCTCAATATCTTTTGTATCACTGGTGATGGTGAGGTTGGTTGCATCTAGTACACTTGTTGAGCTTTGTTTAATTGAACCCTGAGTGGATTTTAAACTCATGCCTTGTGCTTTGGCTTTGCCCAATACAGTTAAATCTTGAGTCGTAGTCACACTCAGATTTTTTCCTGTATTTAATAATTGTGCTGCAAGTTTAGCTTGATTCGCTGTAATGGTTAAATCACCTGCACTGGCTAAACCTTGACTGTCTGTAGTAAATTCCACAGTACCATCTGTCGATTTAATCGTAGTATTGGCTTTGGATTCACTGACTCCATTTAATGTAATGCCTGCTTTCCCGACAATATTTAAAGCAGTATCTTTCGTAGATTCCGCTAATAATTTGCTGTTTTTACCTTGTGTCAATGTACCATCTGAATCTAAACTGATTTTTTGTGCTTTTGCTTCGGCATCTATATTTAACAGACCTGTTGTCTTCACTGTTAAATTATCTTTTGCAGATAAGAATGCTTTTAAGTCAGCCTCTTTTGCTGTAACAGTTACATTGCCTGTCGTACTACTAATGCCTTTATTGGTGGATTGAACTGTACTGACTTTACCACTATCGGCTTTAATGGTCACCTGACCTGCTTCTATTGCACCTCTTAATACAATATCCGTCTGGGTCGCAGTTAAATCCACGCTGTCTATGGCTTTAATACCCTGATTCAGTTCCTGTTGAATATTGCCAGCACTTAATTTAATTTGTTTCGCTTCAATGACACCATC
>NZ_NHRQ01000033.1:0-3959 GCF_002165335.1 Acinetobacter sp. WCHA29 | reverse complement strand
TGGCTTTAATACCCTGATTCAGTTCCTGTTGAATATTGCCAGCACTTAATTTAATTTGTTTCGCTTCAATGACACCATCATTTAAAGTTAAATTTGTTGTGTCTTTAACCTCCACTAAATTTGCAGCTTTTACAGTCGGAGCTGATTTGTCTCCACCAATCACTACATTTTGACCTTTAACTGTTAAATTATTCCCTACTGCAATACCTTGATCTTTACTTACAGCTGATACCGTTATATTGCCTTTGGCTGTGAGTGTTGCATCAGTTGCAACTTTGCTTGTACCTTGTAGCTCAATATCTTTTGTATCACTGCTGATGGTGAGGTTGGTTGCATCTAGTACGCTTGTTGAGCTTTGTTTGATTGAACCCTGAGTGGATTTTAAACTCATGCCTTGTGCTTTGGCTTTGCCCGATACTGTTAAATCCTGTGTTGTGGTCACACTTAGATTTTTTCCTGTACTCAATAATTGTGCTACAAGTTCAGCCTGATTCGCTGTAATGCTTAAATCACCTACACTAGATAAACCCTGACTGTCTTTGCTAAATACCACGCTACCAGCTGTTGATTGAATTGTGGTATTGGCTTTCGATTCACTCACGCCATTTAATGTAACGCCTGTTTTCCCAACAATATTTAAAGCAGTATCTTTCGTAGATTCTGCTAATAATTTGCTATTTTTACCTTGTACCAATGTACTAGCTGAATCTAAACTGATTTTTTGTGCTTTGGCTTCCGCATCTATGTTTAGCGTATTTGTAGTGTTTACACTTAAATTATTTTTTGCAGAGATGAAGGCGTTTAAGTCAGCGTCTTTTGCTGTAACAGTTACATCACCAGTTGTACTACTGATGCCTTTATTCTCAGCTTTAACTGTGGTGATTTTTCCTTGTTTGGCTTGAATATCCGCTTGTCCTGCTTCAATTGCTCCTGCCAAACTTATATTGCCTTGTTCACTAGCAATACTCAGTTGTTTGGTCGCAGCAATTTGCTGATTGGCACTTTGTTGAATATCCTGTTTGGCTTTAAGTTCTGCCAATTCAGTTGAATAGATTACCCCATCGCCCAATACAATTTTATTGGCTGCAAGCTGACTCTTTTCTGCCACAATCGCACTTGAACCTGTTTTAATTTCACTAGCATTTAATAGTACCTGACCTTTTGGTGCAGTCAGTTGAATATTTCCTTGTGCATCCTGTGTAAATTCAGATGCAATCAATTGACCATTTTGAGTAATAAAACCTTGCAATAAATTGTTGATAGAAGCAGCCTGTAAACGAATTAAACCACCTTTGCTTAAAATCGTCCCCGTATTTTCAATACCTAAAGTTTGTAAATCACTATCACCCAACAAAATATTGAGTAAACCTCCGCCTACATCTAGGGTAAAGGCTTCCCCAGCAGCAAGATGAATCGTACCTAATTGAGCAGTAATAAAACCACCTTGTTTAATTTGCGGTGCAATAAATGCCGCAAAACCATTGGGGTTATCAATTTTCTGTCCATTTTGTTCGAGTTGACCTACATCAATATAAGCTCCATTTTCGATGGTAATGGCAGCATCTTTTTTATTACTCTTTTTATTAAACTCTAACTTACCACCTTGCATAAATGCAGCATTTTCAATATCAGCTGTACTGGCAACCAATGAACCCACATTGACAATCGAACCATTTTTAAAGATAATGCCATTTGGGTTGACAATAAATACCTGTCCTTTTGCTGTAATTTTCCCTGCAATTTCGCTGAGATTATTACCTGTAACACGGTTTAAAAGGGCATCACTGCTTTTTTGCTGACGAATATCCACCCAGTCATTTTTACCCACATTAAAACTATCCCAATTCACTACAGCGCGATTACTTTTCTGATCAATCGTCATATAGGTCGAGTTGACATTTTTAATATCCGCTTGCCCAGCAACTACATTTCCACCTTGTGGCAATGCAAAAGCAAAGTTTGGAACAATTAAACTTGCTGCCAATAATGCGCGAATTTCTACAGTTAAATAATTTAGTTTCATGATGTTATTCCTTAAAATCTTATTAGTATTCAAATGACAAGCCAGCAAAAACACGTGGATCGGTCGATTGGTCATACGCTGTTTTACGTTCAATTGGTTTTACTGCTTCTACATAACCATTGATGCCAAAACGTGTCGAAAAACGTAGTCCTAAACCTGCACTTTGAGCCTGTTCTGTATCTGCTTTGGTTTTACCATTGACTGCGTTATAACGTGCCTCACCCCAGTCATAAAAACCATAACTGGTGAGATCCGTATTTAAGATATGACTTTGATGACGTAGCTCCAGTTTGGCAGCAATCCCACGATCTCCTGCAATCTCACCTGGATCATAAGCACGTAGGAAACTATTACCACCGATAACAAACTGTTGACTGGACAATAAATTGTCCTTAGACCATTGACCTGTGACTGCTGAAAGTACCGAAAAACCATAACCCAGAGACTGTAAACGAGCTAAATAGAGATTCTGTTTAAAGAATTGTGGATTGCCTACACCAGCAACACCTGATAACAATGCATCACCCTGTTCACTTGCACCCAATGCATTGAGACCCTTTTGAGTCGAAATATCGAGCTGATTCACGCCATGCCATGTATCCAAATGTTCAGCACGCACGCCTAATGTGATATTTCTAATTTTTTCATCATTATCACGTTGACCATTAAAAGCGTTATCTCGTTGGTTATTATTAAAATCAAGTGAACCATAACTATAGACATTGGTATTACGTGTCCGAATCGCTGGATAATTTAAACCTAGACTCGCAGAAGTGGATTGGCTTTCACTTAAACGTACTCCATTGAGTTCAGGCTTTACCCATGCTCCTGAGAGCGAAGCAGAAGCCTGCAAACCATTTGCCCCGATTGGTACACTACCCTGATAGACAACACTATTAGACTTTTGATCAAATGAACTATTAAACCCCACATAATGTTGTTCAAATAATCCAAATAAATTACCAACAATGGCATAAGATTCCATCCGAATCTTCCCCACAGATTCACTGACCCGATTATGTACCCCCACTGAAAGTTGAATCGGTTTTTTCTGAGCCTGAACCACTAAATCCAGTACACCCACTTGATCGGTTGCTTTAACAAAAGATTGTGATTCAACCCCACCCAAGTCATTATAAAGCAATAAAAAACGCTCTAAGGTTCGTTGCGTTGTGGGTTGCTCAGATTTAATTTTTTCTGCGTATTGTTGTAATAAACCATGTTGGGCGAGTTCTCCACTAAGTTCAACCTGACCAATACGTCCTTCAATCACCTGTAAACGAATTTGTCCATTTTGCACTGTTTGTTGTGGAACAATCACCTGCGATAAAATATAACCCTCACGTTGATAACGTTCCGTTAATTGATTCGCCAGTTGATAAATATCTGCCAGTGTCACTTGTTGTCCAAACTTCGGTTGCCATGCTGATGCCAGTTGTGCGGTTGATAATACTCGGTTTCCCTCTAATTGTAGCGAATTTAGGATAAATCGGACTTGATCTGCACCAGCAGGAACTGGTGAAACCATATTCATTTGTACATTGATATTGGCATCTTGGCGACGTTCTAAAATATTTGGCTGCACCTGTCGAATTTCGAAGGAACTACTGTTGTTCACTGCCGATACAGCAGGTTCAACGGCTTGGACATACATAGGTAAACCGAGCATCAATCCCCATAATATTGTTGTTTTATATTGCATTGTTTTTCCCCACGTTGGTTTGTATAAAAGCATCCTTTATGTAAACGTGGGCAAAACCAATTCGGGTTAAAAATTTTTAAATTTTTTTATCAGACTAGGACTTACGCATTGACAGATTCAAAAAAGTATTAAAATGCTTTATAAAGTATCTGTGATTAGACGAATTAAACATGCTTCTACAGCAACCTGTACTCTACCCATTTATATGGGCTTTCTCATGACAGAACCGAACTC
>NZ_NHRQ01000032.1:0-22627 GCF_002165335.1 Acinetobacter sp. WCHA29 | reverse complement strand
CTCGATCGGTCACTTTACCTAGGCAAAAAGGTTCCATTTTTGCCCATTGAGCATCAGTAAGTATGTATCTATCCATACTACTATTATAAATTAATCAGTTGCCTTTGTTAATTCTCAACAAGCCCTAGATGGATCAACTGTCTACAATTCTATCTAGCATCAGCTTACGATTATTTTGATAATCGTACCTATATTTGATGCGATACTTAAAACTCTAAGATTTTGATAATAAATAAAAAATTTAATATCTGACAGTTTAAAAGTAAATCATTTTACAAAATTATCGAATTAATCGTTCTATTTCTAAAACGCCAGAAACCTATTTTTCTACTTGGTTTATTTTTTCATATCACTCAAAATAGTCGTTCTATTTAACAACGTGAGACGTTCATGACTGATGCTTTGGTGTTGAGCGATTTGTCCAAAACTTATCGTAATGGTTTTCAGGCGTTAAAAGGTATTGATTTGACCGTACCTGAAGGTGAATTTTATGCATTATTAGGTCCTAATGGTGCGGGTAAATCTACAACGATTAGTATCATTAGCTCTTTAACCAAAAAAACATCGGGTACAGTGGAAATCTTTGGGCACAACTTAGATACCCATCCATCCCATGCGAAACAATGTCTTGGTGTTGTTCCTCAAGAGTTTAACTTCGGTCAATTCGAAAAAACTTTCGATATCTTAGTGACACAAGCAGGTTATTACGGCATTCCTAAAAAACATGCTGAACAACGTGCTGAATATTATTTAGAAAAACTCGGTTTATGGGAAAAACGTAATATTCAATCACGTATGCTTTCAGGTGGTATGAAGCGTCGTTTAATGATTGCACGTGCCATGATGCATGAACCTAAGTTGCTTATATTAGATGAACCAACTGCGGGTGTGGATATTGAGTTACGTCGTTCAATGTGGGATTTTCTCACTGAAATGAATGAAAAAGGTACATCAATTATTTTAACGACACATTATTTAGAAGAAGCTGAGATGCTTTGTCGTCGCATCGCAATTATTGATCGTGGTGTGATTAAAGAAGATACCACCATGAAAGGCTTTCTTAATCAACTCAATGAAGAATCATTCATCTGTGACCTCGCTGAACCTATTGAAAATTTGCAACTGGATATCATCGGCTTCAAATTTAATTTAATTGATCCAATGACATTAGAAGTCACTATGGATAAAGCCCATAGCATGAATGATTTGTTTTTACTATTACAATCACAAAATATTCAAGTCAGCAGTATGCGCAATAAATCCAATCGTTTGGAAGAATTATTCGTGAAAATGGTCGAGAAGAATCTTGCTGGAGCGAATCAGTGAACTTTAATCAATTAAAAACAGCACTTTGGACTTTGGTTGTTAAAGAAATTCGCCGTTTCATGCGGATATGGCCACAAACTTTATTACCACCAGCAATCACAATGAGCCTATATTTTGTGATTTTTGGCAACTTAGTTGGCTCTCGTATTGGCGAAATGGGCGGCTTTAGCTATATGCAATTTATTGTGCCAGGCTTAATTATGATGGCGGTGATCACCAATAGCTACGCCAACGTTTCTTCAAGCTTCTTTAGTGCCAAATTTCAAAAAAGTATTGAAGAACTGATCATGAGCCCTGTGCCCTTACACCTGATTCTTTGGGGCTATGTGATTGGTGGCGTATGTCGTGGTGTGTTGGTCGGTTTGATTGTGACCATCATGAGTTTATTCTTTACTCACTTAGAAATTTATAATCTATTCGTGACTATATATACTGTCATTATTACTTCACTATTATTCTCGCTTGGTGGTTTCATCAATGCGGTTTATGCGAAGTCATTTGATGATATCTCTATTATCCCGACTTTTGTATTGACTCCACTTACCTATTTAGGTGGTGTCTTTTATGCGATTAGTGCGCTTAGCCCATTTTGGCAAAATTTATCTTTAGTCAATCCAATTGTATATATGGTCAATGCTTTCCGTTTTGGCATTTTAGGGCACAGTGACGTCAATGTAACGTTCTCACTAAGTATCGTTACCCTATGCTGTGTTGCGCTCTATGCAGTTGCTTATCGTTTATTAGCTCGTGGTTCAGGAATGCGTGAATGAGTGTTGAACATTCTTTATTGGGCAAAGATACCCAATACCCTACTCAATATCAGCCAGAGGTTTTATTTCCAATTGCTCGCGCTGAGTCTCGTCAACAATATTTGCATGTTGAAGGCATTACACAAGGTAAAGATTGGTGGCATGTATTTGAAATTTCATGGCTGAATCATCTTGGTTTACCACAAGTGGCGATTGGTCGTTTAATCTTACCCGCCAACTCCCCCAACTTAATTGAATCAAAGTCACTTAAACTTTATTTCAATAGCATGAACTTTACGCAGTTTGAGTCTCAACAAGCTTTTGTCGAAACGGTTGAACGTGACTTATCCAATGCG
Source organism: Acinetobacter sp. WCHA29 (assembly GCF_002165335.1). Classification (NCBI taxonomy): domain Bacteria; kingdom Pseudomonadati; phylum Pseudomonadota; class Gammaproteobacteria; order Moraxellales; family Moraxellaceae; genus Acinetobacter; species Acinetobacter sp. WCHA29. The sequence goes on along the minus strand of NZ_NHRQ01000032.1, from coordinate 20,196 downwards.
GCGGGTGGAAAAGTTGAACTAGAATTATTGCAAGTTGATGATTTAGAAATTTCTAGACCGCAGGGGATTTGTATTGATGATCTCATCCCTGAGCGTCTATCTGAGCATCCAGATTCAACTCTATTAAGGTTAGATCCTGCGACCCAAGAAAGTGTTGAAATTGAACTTTACTCTCATCTTTTAAGAAGTAATTGTCCAGTCACAGGACAACCAGATTGGGGTACGATTTTTATTCGTTTTCAAGGTAAAAAACCTTGTTATCGCAGCATATTAGCCTATATTATCTCGTACCGTCAGCACAATGGTTTCCATGAGCAATGTGTCGAGCAAATATTTGCTGATATTTGGCAATTGCTTCAACCTGAAAAGTTGATGGTCTATGCAACCTATACACGCCGTGGAGGCTTGGATATTAACCCATGCCGTGTATCAGACTTGTCATGGATGCCCGAGCCAATTCGCTTGGCGAGACAATAAAACGAATAAATTTGATATAGAGGAAATGTTTCAATGACCAGTTATTTCGGTATTCTTCCATCAGCAGGTTTGAGTCAGGATATTCAACTTGCACAGGCTAGCCGTGACAGTAAAGAACCACAATACCCTTTACGTGACAAAATCTCTTTACAATTGACGGATGAATTACTGGACAACATGCTGATTAAGCTGGTTCAACAATTTCCGCCAAGTGATAAGCGTGATACTACCGAGAAGCTTGCAATCAAAATCCGTGGCATTGTTGAGACTTTACTTAAACAGTTATTAGGCAAGGCACCAAACGAGCAGGTTCTTGAATCGTTGTCGTTTATGGAAAAAAGCCTGTTTACTGACAATGAGGGTCAACAACGTCTTGGTACGGTTCTTCCTGATACGCTAGTCGCTGACATGAAGAAAAGCTTTGCAGAAGTCGCTGCTGGAAATGGCAAGGCACAACGCGATGCATTAACCCAGCAATTTAAAACTTTTGCTGATGCATTGATTCACCACTTTATGACCGAATTTAACAAAACGCTGGGTCTGGGCATGATGAAACGTGGTGTTGCGAGTGTTGCAACCAGTGGTGTCGAAACAGCCGTTCACATTGTGATCAATAAGCTCATCCCAGGTTTAAGCCAAGGTGAACTTGAAGTATTTGCAAAACATTTTGATCAGTTATTGGTTCAAAAGTAATTCGCCAAATGATGCAAAAGCGATGGTCATGGAACCATCGCTTTTTATTAGGTGCATGCAATATAATATTTAACATATAACACTGATTTATAATAATTATTTAATACAATTCATAGATAACAGATGATCATTTCAATTATAAACTGGATACTTATAGATCTCACATTTTCTAAATTTGCACGCTCTAAATCCGCATTTATGTTAGCATTCGCCAAGCATTGATTTCCCGATTTACACTCGCATGGCACCTAGTTCCCAGTACAAATTTCTACGTCAAGCACCGCGTGATGGCTTAAGTACAGCTGCACAGCCCTCTCGTTGGCAACAATTGCATATCGACCCTTGGCTTTGTTCTTTTTTGGTTTTAAATGCCTTACTTGGACTCACAGTATTATATAGTGCTTCTGCGCAAGATGTCGGACTAGTCAGTAAGCAAGCAATCAGCTTTGGGATTGGCTTTATTGTTATGTTTAGTTTGGCTCAAATCCCCCCAAAGGTATATCAGGCATTTTCACCTTATTTTTATGTGTTTGGTGTACTTTCCTTAGTGGCAGTCGTCATTTTTGGCGAAGTCCGTATGGGAGCACAACGTTGGATTGATATCCCTGGCTTCGGCAGTGTGCAACCCAGTGAATTTATGAAAATTGGTATGCCAATGATGATTGCTTGGTTTCTATCACGAAAAGCATTACCTCCGAGCCTTTCACAAGTTGTACTGTCATTGATGTTGATTGTCGTACCTTTTCTACTTATTGCAGAACAGCCTGACTTAGGTACATCACTACTAGTTCTGGCCAGTGGTATTTTCGTACTATTTTTAAGTGGTTTATCTTGGCGACTCATCGCTGCAGCAGCAGGTCTAGCCGCAATTATTATTCCAATTGCTTGGGAATTTTTACTACATGATTATCAACGTCAGCGTGTTCTTACATTATTAGATCCTGAAGCAGATGCTCTTGGCACAGGTTGGAACATTATTCAGTCTAAAACTGCGATTGGCTCAGGAGGATTCTCAGGTAAAGGGTTCTTAGAAGGCACCCAATCTCATCTACATTTCTTACCTGAAGGCCATACCGACTTTATTATTGCCGCTTATTCTGAAGAATTTGGCTTAATTGGCGTGACACTGCTTATTATTCTTTATTGTGCAATTATCTTTAGAACATTCCAAATTGGATTGCAGAGCTTCCATAACTATGGTCGCTTGGTTGCAGGCGCATTTGGTTTGTCATTTTTTGTTTATGTATTTGTAAATGCAGGTATGGTCAGTGGTATTTTACCCGTAGTTGGTGTGCCTTTACCCTTCATGAGTTATGGTGGGACGGCAATTATTACCCTGATGTCTACTTTTGGACTGGTGATGTCTATTCATACACATCGATAATGAGGAATTTTATAAACATATGTTTCTTCCTAATTTAAATAAAACTTTTAAATTGCTTGGTTTGAGTGCCAGTTTATTTGTCAGCAGTAATTGGGCTCAAGCAAATGAATTTTATACACATCCGAATTACTTTGCTTTTAAGCAGAAAGCAATGTCAACTTATAATTTAACGAGTGAACAAATTGATGCAGCCATGAGTGGCGCTAAGGATTTACCTAATATTCTCAATATCATGACTCGCCCAGGCGAAAGTAAACCTTGGTATGAATATCGTTCAATGTTTCTTGTTGATGGCACTATTCAACGCGGGGCAAACTTTAAAAATCAATATCAAGATGCGTTGAATCGTGCTGAACAGCAGTTTGGCGTACCTAAAACAGTCATTCTGGGCATTTTAGGTGTAGAAACAGGTTATGGTGCGAATAAGGGCTCTTTCGTCACTAGAGATGCGCTTGCGACACTCGCTTTCGGTTATCCTCGTCGAGCAGACTATTTTAGTGATGAATTAGCCGCCTTGATCGCTTGGACGTACAAAGAAGGTTATCCAACAAATAGTATCGTTGGTTCATATGCAGGTGCTATTGGTTATCCGCAATTCATGCCAAGCAATATTCAAAAGTTGGGCGTAGATTATGATGGAAATGGTCACATTGATTTAAGAAATTCAGCAACAGATGCTATTGGCTCTATTGCTAACTATTTAGCTCAACATGGTTGGCAGCGCGATCGACCAATTGGGTTTCCAGCCCGTTACTTAGGCAACAACCCAGATAGAATTATTTCCAAGGATTTAACCCAACCTATTCCCTATGGAGAATTGAAAAGACTAGGGGTTTCCCCTGTTGACCCTTTGGTAAAAATTGATGATTTAGACTTAGTCAATGTCATTCAATTACAAGACCAATTTGGTCCAATTTACTACATTACTTATCCAAATTTCCAAGTGATTACGACTTATAATAAAAGTCGTATGTATGCAACAGCAGTATGGTTATTGGGCAACGAAGTAGCTAGTCGATAGACTAGCTTTTTTTATAACATTCTGAAAAGTCAATAAAAAAATTAAGCAAAAAGACCACATATTCAGCAAAAAATATATTTTGTTACAATATTGATTATTTATTAACCATAAACTGTAAGTTTTTACCCTTTTTGTAACTATTTATCGTTAAAGACTAGACACACTTCGTAAGCGATGAATATTATCCACTCAAGTAAAGTAATTGCAAAAGTGAATAATTAGACATGTGCACTATGTTTCAAAGTTGTTTTTGAAATAGAAAAGCATGTTCTCTAGGAGTTTATACAATGCAGTTTTCGCTAAAATATATTCTAGCGCTGACGGCAGGCTTAAGTTTAAGCCCGTTACATGCGGAAATGGTACAATCGACATCAATGAATAATGATGTGGAGGGTTCTAATTTAGCTGCCCGCGTACTAAGCAAAGATTCTCAAAATTTTAATTTGCGTTTTTCAAACGTTCATAGTCTTTCAATCACTGAGCGTTCAGGTGACCAAATCCGTCGCCAAACGATTGCTGCAAAAATCGATATTCCTGAAGACGAGCCTTCAGTGATTGAAAAACTGAATACTGTTGCTTCGAACACAGTTCGTAAATTCAGCCAAAGTGGCGTTGCATCTTGGTATGGACGTCAGTTTCATGGTCGTAAAACAGCAAGCGGTGAAACATTCGATATGAATGGATTAACTGCAGCTCACCGTAGCCTTCCTTTAAACTGTTATATCCGTGTAACAAATAAAGACAACGGCAAGAGTGTTGTAGTAAAAGTAAATGATCGTGGTCCATTCCATGGTAACCGAGTACTAGATTTATCTTATGGTGCTGCAAAGCAACTTGGTATGTCTGGTTCTGGTACTAGTAATGTGAGCATCGAACGAGTTGATGGGCCAAGTTCTTAATCACTTAGTTTTACACTCTCCAAAAAAAGCCACCTAGTGTGGCTTTTTTTATTATGAGACTAAAGAATTTAGAAATTACAGTTATTTTTTGGAGCAACATCATATCCGCGAATGATTTTGACCCTTTTTATTTAATTCGTTATATTGAGCAAATAAAAATGAATAGAGTAAAGGAATTAACATGAAGTCAATTGATACGTGGTTTGATGAGTATAGTGACAGCCATCAAAATCAAACCAATAAAAAAATTCATTGGGTTTGTGTCCCAGCTATTCTTTTTTCAATTATTGGTATTTTGGCTCATTTTAGCACCCTACTCACCGCTTTGCTTCTTGTACTCACTTTAGTATTTTATGCTCGCTTAGATATTGTTTTGGCTGTTGCAATGGCTGCACTGTTAGCCGTTATGGCATGGCTCATTATTATTTTACCTGTAGGCGTAGGATTCTATATTGGTGTCTTTGTGATAGCTTGGATTGGCCAATTTTATGGTCACAAAGTTGAAGGGAAAAAGCCTTCTTTCTTTAAAGACTTACAATTCCTCCTCATTGGCCCTGTATGGTGCATGGACGCTTATTTAGCTAAAGTCCTACCTAAATGGAAATCTCGTCAGAAATTAGCGCTTACAAGCTGATTGAGAACATGCAAATAGAATGAGTAATAAAGGGAAAATATCATTGATATATTTTCCCTTTATATTTTAACCATCCGTCAATATGTTTTCTTTGTGGATCATGATGGGTCCAATGAATCACACCGCCTTTTGGGTTATATTCATATTCACCAAATAAGCTGCAAGCAATAAAATGATTACTACAAGAATTAGATTATTTATTTTAGTTTTCATCGCAAATTTCCTGACTAAAATCCAGATAACAAAATGCCAATCAAGTTGATTGGCATTTTTGTTGCTTATCGAACTAAATCCATCCCCATTTAAAACAAACGATTCATACCATTCAAAGCTGCTACACGATATGCTTCTGCCATCGTTGGATAGTTGAATGTCGTTTCAACGAAGTACTTCAACGTATTGTTTGGACTATGCATCACCACTTGCCCAATGTGAATAATCTCTGCCGCATTGTTACCAAAGCAGTGAATACCTAGTACTTCTAAAGTATCGCGATGGAACAAGATTTTTAATTCACCGACAGTATCACCCGTAATTTGGGCGCGAGCTAGATGACGGAATGAAGCCTGACCTACTTCATAAGGTACTTTTTCTTCAGTTAATTGCTGCTCGTTCTTACCAATTGAAGAAATTTCTGGGATTGTATAAATACCTGTTGGTACATCTTTAATTGGCTTAACATTTTTCTCACCAACCATATTTGCACCTGCACAACGCCCTTGGTCATAAGCAGCCGATGCAAGTGATGGCCAACCAATAACATCCCCTGCAGCATAGATGTTATCAACTTCAGTTTGGTATTGATCATTGACCATCAGCTGACCACGGTTATTCGGTGTTAGACCGACATTTTCCAAACCAAGACCATCTGTATTACCAGAACGACCATTACACCATAAGATGGCATCAGCTTTAATCTTCTTACCGCTCAGCAAATGTAAAACCACATGATCATCGAAAGTTTCTAAGCGATCAATTTGCTCATTATGTCGAATCAATACGCCTTGTTCACGTAAGTGATATGACAATGCATCTGCGATTTCATCATCAAGGTAGCTTAAAAGCTTTTGTTGAGTATTGATCAAATCAACTTTATGGTCTAAACCAATGAAAATCGAGGCATATTCGCAACCGATCACACCAGCACCATAAATAATGATTTTTTGAATTGAATAATCCAAATCAAGAATTTTATCTGAATCAAATACACGCGGATGATTGAAATCTAAACCTTGTGGTTGATAAGGACGACTACCTGTTGCAATCACGATTTGCTTACAAATGATCGTATCTTTGATTCCGTCCTGACCAAAAATCAAAACCGTATTTTTATCTTGGATATACGCACGTCCATGAAACACATCAATTTTGTTGCGATCATAGAAACGTGTATGCGTATCAACTTGCTGTTGAATTACCTTATGTGCATTACGTAGCACTTGTTTCATGGTGAATTGTTTCCACTCACCGACCTTTTGAAACATTGGGTCACGTTGATATCGAATAATACTTGATACTGTTTGACGTAATGCTTTACTCGGAATTGTTCCTACGTGAGCACAATTACCACCAAGTTGATCACGTATATCAACGATCGCTACACGTCTACCTGCTTTAGCTAGCTTCATTGCCGCGCCTTCACCAGCTGGGCCAGAACCGAGAATTACTGCATCAAATTTTACAACATTCCCACCAACGACCTCTTTCTTACGTGGCATTCAAAGCTCCTTTGTCTCTTCGCTGTTTACTTCTATATATATGATAACTAATATGCTATGGCTTGATGTATTTCTCAACCATATATTTTTATATATTTACATTTTCAAAATGAATACCTAATTCATCCTATAAACCAATAAATTTGACTATAATAATCGAATATCTCAAGCAATAGGTTGTAGAAAATAATATGTCTGAACACCGTAAACCTGAACAGGGCATAAAACTTCGTGGCGCAGAAAAAGTCGCAAGAATTCCTGTAAAAGTTATACCTACGGTTGAAGTGCCTCGTAAACCAGACTGGATTCGCGTCAAAATGACTGCACCTGAAGAGGTTCAGCGTATAAAAACAACTCTACGTTCGCAAAAACTCCATACTGTTTGTGAAGAAGCTGCCTGCCCTAACCTCCCTGAGTGTTTTGGTGGTGGCACTGCTACTTTTATGATCATGGGTGATATTTGTACTCGCCGTTGCCCGTTTTGTGACGTGGCGCATGGTCGGCCAAATGCATTAGACCCTGATGAACCACGCCACATGGCTGAAACCATTTCTAACTTAGGTCTTAAGTATGCAGTGATTACTTCTGTAGACCGTGATGATCTATTAGATGGTGGTGCTCAACACTTTGTGGATTGTATTAAAGAAGCTCGCGCACTCAGTCCAAAAACTTTATTAGAAATTTTAGTTCCAGATTTCCGTGGGCGTATGGATATTGCCTTACGCATCATGACAGAATGTCCACCCGATGTTTTCAATCATAATATTGAGACTGTTCCTCGCTTATACAAAGCAATGCGCCCAGGTTCTGACTATCAACATTCTTTAAATCTTTTAAAAATGTTTAAAGAATACTGTCCTGACGTACCAACGAAATGTGGTTTGATGGTGGGGATTGGTGAAACAGAAGAGGAAGTGATTGCTTTACTCGATGATCTTCGTGCGCACGACGTAGATTACGTGACTATTGGTCAATATCTACAACCTTCTAAACAGCATGCACCGATTGATCGTTTTGTTACGCCAGAAGAGTTTGAGCGTTATGCTGAACATGGTCGTAAATTAGGTTTTAGAAATATTTGGTCAGCGCCGATGGTTCGTTCGAGCTATTTCGCAGATCGTCAATATCACGGCGAACCTGTTCCAGCAGTACGCCGTAAAGTCGATCCTGCAAAAAAAATCACAGTACAAACTGTCGAAGCGTAAGCAATAGATATATTGAAATCGAGAGAGTTTTAAAATTCTCTCGATTTTTTATTTTTAAGTTTTAAAGGTTATATTTTTTCATAACAATTACTTTACTAATCTAGAGTTTCATAGCTGCCGTGAAATTAGTGTGAATAATTACAACTCAAAACTCAAATACGAAAAAATCACTTAAAAACACTAGTTTACTTTCAACCTTGCCCCACTTAATCTAATAAGAGTAATTATAAGATTTTTAAATTATTTATTTAAAAATAAAAGTCGAAATCTTTTTCTAAGGCTAGACCCCCATTACAGCAATCCAATAACAAGAAGCTCAGAGTTAATAAATAACAGGGAATCCTTCTCAAAAGCTTCTTATAACCAAAATATGTATCAGGATAAACGACTATGAATAAACGAGCATTAACTTTGACCGCAGCAACTCTGGGTAGCCTAATATTATTGGGTTGTAATAATGATTCTAACAACGATACAGAAACTACAAATACTAATACAGGTGACACATTAATCTTAACCAACAACGGTATGATCAGTTCAATAGACCGAATGATGCCAAATAAAATCGTGTCAAATCTTAAAATAACAGGTCTACAAACAGATGATGAACTCGTTGGAATCGATTATCGTCCGAAAGATGGAAAACTTTATGCGGTGGGATTATTAGGTAATATCTACACTTTGAATCCTGCAACTGGTTCAGCCACTTTTATAAAAAAATTAATGGCTGACCCTACTGATACGACTGATGGAAATGCAGCATTTACTAAGATTTTAGGCGATGCGAATCTGATTACTGTGAACTTCAATCCAGTTGCAGATCGTTTGAGGGTTATAACAAATACGGGACAAAACCTTCGAATTAATGTTGATACTGGCGCAACGATTACTGATGGCGCTATCAATTTGACAGAAAGCAACCCTACCATTGTCGCTGGTGCATATACCAATGCATTTGCAGGAACTGGATCAACCAAACTCTATAGTATTGATCAAAATAGTGATCGAATTTATATCCAAAATGCGAATGCTGGAACATTGGGTGTTTCAGCTGCCTTGGGAGCAGATATAAACATTAATGGCGGTGGTGGATTTGACATCGATCCTGTGAGTAACGTCGGCTTCGCAGCGCTAAAACTCAATACTGGTGGTTATAAATTCTTTCAACTTAATCTAGCAAATGTAGGAACAAGCAATTATGCCATTTTTGCATCTGGTGACCTAAATAGTAACTTTAATAGTATGGGAATTCGCGGTATCGCATTAAAAAGAGCAAGTGATGCCACCGCTCAAGCTTATGGATTGACGGCCAATAATAAATTATTGAACTTTGCTTTGAATAATCCAAATGCGGTGATGGAAAAAACCATCACAGGTTTACTCGTTGATGAGAAATTTATTGGAATTGATTACAGACTCAGAACCACTATAACCAATTCTGGAAAACTTTATGGTCTTACCAATAAAGCAAACTTGTATACTATAAATACAGATACGGGAATGGCTAACCTGATTACCTCACTCAAACCTGCGACGGGTAGTAGTTTCACAACATTAGATGGAACAAGTTTCGCAGTTGATTTCAACCCTACAGCAGATCGACTCCGCGTAATCAGCAATAATGGACAGAACTTAAGAATTAACGTCGATACTGGCGATACTATAAAAGATGGTGATATTAACGGAATTGCTGATGCTAAAGTCACTGCAGCAGCATATACCAATAGTTTTGCTACACCAGTTTCAACGCTTGCTACTGAACTATTTGATTTAAATCAAACAGGCAATACATTAACCAAGCAAAATCCTCCAAACAATGGCACTTTAAATCTCATCGGCAACTTAGGAATCAATCTAGGCATGGATAATGGTTTTGATATTGTGGGTGGTGATAATGGCTTAGCTTTAGCAGCAGTCTCAGGTGCTTCTGGGCCTTCTGTGTTATATCGCATAGATCTAAATAGTGACACGACTATTACAACTCCAAGAGCACGTTTAGCAATTAATGTGGATGGAGCACCAAATCTAGCAGCTTCAACTATTGGTGGTAACACGACTCCACAAGTCATCGACCTAGCGATCTTACTTAAATAAGCTGAAATCAAAAAAAACCGCATCATTGATGCGGTTTTTTATTTTTGCCTATAAACTTTAAGCAATATGTTTTTGTACGATAATCGAACCAACCGAATATCCTGCACCAAATGAAGAGATCACAGCATATTCGCCATTATTGACTTGCTCGCCTGTGCGGTGCATTGCAATAATTACGCCCGCAGAAGAAGTGTTCGCAAACTCATCCAAAATAATTGGTGCACGATCTAAATCAGCATCCTTACCAACAACGAGTTTTAAAATTAACTCATTCATATTGGCATTCGCTTGATGCAACCAGAAGCGTTTAACTTGTTCAGGTGTTAATTGTAATTTTTCCAACTGCGCTGTAATGATTTTTGCGACAAGTGGACAAACTTCTTTAAACACTTTGCGCCCATCTTGACGGAACAATTTGTCATCAACAACCGCATCTTCACTACGGTTTAAGAAACCAAAGTTATTGCGGATGTTATTTGAAAATTGGGTAAACAAATGAATATCTAAGATTTCATAACCTGATTTGGTTTCAGTTTCTTCGATAATTGAAGCAGTTGCAACGTCACCAAAAATAAAGTGCGCATCACGTGTACGATAATCCAAATGACCTGAGGTAATTTCAACATTCAAAAGTAAAACACGGCGAGCACCACATTTCACAGCGTCATAAGCTTGCTTTAAACCAAATGTTGCAGCTGAACACGCGACATTCATATCATAAGCATAGCCTTTGATACCTAATGCCGACTGAATTTCAATCGCAACAGCAGGATAAGCACGTTGCATATTTGAGCATGCCAAAATCACAACATCGATATCTTCAGCAGTGACACCTGCATTTTCCATCGCTTGTTTAGCAGCAATTACACCCCACTCGGCTTGGAGCGAAAGTTCATCATTACTACGCTCTTGTAAGCGCGGACGTAAACGTGTTGGATCTAAAATACCTGACTTCTCAACCACGTAACGGCTTTTAATACCAGATGCTTTTTCAATAAACTCAGGACTTGAACCACGTAGAGCTTCGATCTCACCTGCTGCAATTTTGTCAGCATTTTGTTGATTAAATTGTTCTACATAAGCATTTAAACTTTCAACCAACTCTTCATTAGAAATTGTTTCAGTTGGGTGAAACAAACCTGTACCTGTTATACGGATGCCCATGTAAAACTCCTGTAAAGAATGGTTCTAACTTTCATTATTGCTCAGTTTAACCGATTGCTAATCGATCCCATAGTTTTTGTAATCTAGTTGGTGAAATTGGCATCTTTGTTTTCATTGGTTGAGAAAACAAGGAAATTCTCAATTCCTCTAACATCAAATACATTTCTTTGATTTTAGGATCATTTTTAAACTTAAATACTTTGTCCATCCATGGATCGACATCATCAATTGCAGCAAGGTCACGTTGTAGATTATTTGGCAAACGATCTAAACGCAATAGCAATGCTTTTAAATAACGTGGATATTCCTGCCAAATCTCACTTGGTTTGCTATAAACAAAGTCCGCCAATGACATTAAATCCAACTGATCCTCTATATCGTCAATACTACGACCGAATATATCTTGATCTAAAACCAACAACTCACGACGAACTTGCTGCCATTGGGTAAAAATTTCAGTGATGTCCGTTAGTACTTTTTGACCATTGCTCAAAAAGTGTTTTTTTACATCAAGTGCTAAGGTATTAAATTCTTCAGCATTTTGTGGAAGCTGTTGGATTGATACTTGTAGGGTTGCATAAACCAACATTTGTTCGAGTTTAGCTCTTTCACCCAATGGAGAATAGGCCAAAGCCAAAGGTTTAGAAATCTGCTTTTTCAGTTGGCGAATCAAATCTCCAAGCTGCATATGAATCAGACGAATTACACCTTCACGATGCTGTTTAATGGCTTCTTGCTGATCATTAAACGTTTGTACTACAACACCAGATTCATCTTTTGCTTCAAGTGCAGAAAATATCTTTGTGGGAACAAGCGCTTGATATTGTTTAACTATCACTCCTGTAACCTTTTGAGAAGCTTCAAAGATAAAGCTCTCAGGGAAGGCTTGGAACTCGCCTTGCTGTTGTTTTACTGGACGATGAGTTTCAACTCGGCATCTCGCCTTTAATTCATCCAAGTCACGACCTTGTGCAATTAATTTTCCTTTTTCATCAATCACTTTGATAAAAGGAACAAGGTATTGATCGATACGTTCAAACGAGAAATCTTTTTCAGTAATCTGCTCTCCACGTAGAGCAAAAGCGAGATAGTTAAATAGATGCTCACGTAAATGAACAGCATCGACACCCTGCATTAACTTTTTGGCTGTATCAGGTATTGGAACTAAATTGCGGCGTTTATCTTTAGGTAGTGCTTTTAATAAAGCCTCGATCAAATCTTGCCGCCAGCCAGGTATTCCCCATGACCATTGTTTTTCATCTACTTGTGGCAAAGCCTGCACAGGAATTTTAACCGTTGCACCATCTTCATCATGGCTTGGATCAAAACGATAGTTCGCAGCTAAATGCAATTGTCCATTATGTAAATAATCTGGGAATTGCTGTGTGGTTGGTCGATCATTCATCCATAACGCATCATCTTCTACAAAAAGATAACGCGGATGATCTGGCTCTACTGTTGCACGCCAATCTTCAAAACTACGGCGGCTAGCAATTTCCTCTGGCACTTTTTCAGCATAAAATTGATAAATAGTTTCTTCATCGACCACTAAATCACGACGACGCAGTTTATCTTCAACTCGCTCAACTTCTTCAAGTTTAAGTAAGTTGTGTTTTAAAAATGGCGGTGTAATACCCAAATTACCAGTCGTTAAGGCATCCCGTAAAAAGATTTCATGTGCCGCAGCTTGATCAACTTTCTCAAAATTCACCATACGTTTTGGTTCAATAATTAAACCAAACAATGAAATTTGCGCATAGGCATTCACAATGCCTGCTTTTTTCGACCAATGTGGTTCGAAATAGTGATATTTCAATAGCTCACGTGCAGCTAATAAAATCCATTCAGGATCAATTTTTGCTAAAGTTCGCAAATACACTTGAGAAGTTTCCACCATCTCAAATGCCATCACCCAAGCAGTATTGGTCTTATGCAGTGTACTGGCAGGAAATACTTTGGCTTTCTGCTGACGTACCGCCATAAAGGTATTTCGTTCATCGGTTTTATTGGCGATAAATGACAGTAAACCTGTTAACAAAGCACGATGTAAATTTTCATAATTGGCTGCCTTTTCATTAAAGCTCAGCTTTAATCCTTCAGCCAACTCAACTAATTGTTGATGGGTTTGCTTCCATTCCCGTAAACGCAACCAACTCAAAAAATGTTGACGTGCAAACTGACGGCGCTTGTTTTCAGACTGTGTATCAGGACTGGTTTGTAACGTATTCCAAAGTTTTAAATAGAATAAAAAGTCTGAATCCGCTTCTTTGAATAAAGCATGCTTCTGATCAGCCTGCATCTGTTTATCGGCAGGTCGTTCTCGTGGATCTTGAATCGCCAAGGCACTGACAATAATCAATGTTTCTTTCAGCACACCAAAATGAGCGCCACCAATCAGCATACGAGCTAATCGTGGATCAATCGGCATGCGTGCCATCATTTGACCGACTTTAGTTAAATCATTCTTACGTTCGCTTAATGCACCTAACTCAATCAAAAGCTTGCGTCCATCATTCACCAAACGGAAATCAGGCGGCTCAATAAAGTCAAAATCTTCTAAACTACCTAAACCAAGACTTTGCATTTGTAAAATTACAGAAGCCAAGTTCGTCCGTTTGATCTCTGGTTCGGTAAACTCAGGACGACTTAAAAAATCTTCTTCACTGTATAGACGAATACACACACCCGCAGCAATACGACCACAACGACCTTTACGCTGATTGGCTGCTGCCTGTGAAATCGCTTCAATCGGTAAGCGTTGCACACGTGAACGGTAGTTATAACGTGAAATACGAGCAAAACCGCTATCAATCACATACCGAATATTAGGAACGGTTAATGCTGTTTCAGCAACGTTGGTTGCAATAATGATACGGCGACCTTTGCCGCTTGGACTGAAAATCTTTTGCTGCTCGGCGAGTGCCAAACGTGCATATAAAGGCAACACTTCAGTATGCCGAGGACCATATTTTTGCAGCGTTTCCTGTAATTCTCGGATTTCTTGCTCAGTGCTGGCAAAAATCAAGATATCAGCATGTTCTGGATGCCCTTTACCCTCAGCATCAGCAAAACACTCTTCGACCGCTTGTACAACAGCACGTGGTAAGTTCTCTTCAAAATCATCAAACTCATCATCATCACTACCAATAATACTGAGTTCCGAAATTGGACGATAACGTACTTCAACAGGGAAGCTCCGCCCTTCTACTTCAAAAATCGGTGCATCATTAAAGTATTGGCTAAAGCGGTTTACGTCTAGCGTTGCTGAGGTGACGATGACTTTTAAATCAGGACGCTTTGGTAATAACTGTTTGAGATAACCCATGATGAAATCGATATTCAGTGAACGCTCATGGGCTTCATCGATAATGATTGTGTCGTATTTTGAAAGGAAGCGGTCGTTCGTCAGCTCAGCTAGCAAAATACCATCCGTCATCAAACGCACGATAGAATCTTGCGATCCCTGCTCATTAAAACGGATTTTAAAGCCAATCGCCTCGCCCAGTTTCTGCCCAACTTCTTCTGCAATACGTTGCGAGACACTGCGAGCAGCTAAACGTCGCGGCTGAGTATGCCCAATCATCCCAGTGAGACCACGACCAGCAAGCATAGCAATTTGTGGTAACTGCGTGGTTTTACCCGAACCCGTTTCACCCGCCACAATAATCACTTGATGCTTTTGTATTGCGGCAATCAAACGATCTGCATACTGAGTAACAGGTAAATCTTGATTGAGTTTAATTTGGGGAATACGCGCTAAGCGTTGTTTGACTTTGTCATTTGACTGTTGAAAAAGTTTTTCGATTTCTGCTGTTTCTGTTTTTTTATCTTTGCGCAGTCGATTTAAACGGTGACGGTCACGTGCCATAACCCATTGATCTACATTTAAATGACTCTGCACTGAACAGCTTTCCTAGAAAATAAACTAATCAGCTATTTTACGCCTTAAAGCGTTGCTATGCAAAGCAACCACATTTAGTTCTTTTCAAAAATATGCACTATTCAATTGATACACAAGGGTACTTTTGCATTTTCTTATTTTTAAACCAAGCAAAACATAGGTAAAAATCTAAGTGTATATCTTGGTTTTCTCTATATTTTTTAGATTTTTTCAATTTTACCCTTGAATTTTAATACTATCGACTGCATGTTGTTATGCAAGTTAGTTTTAGGTATTCGTCATATTTGCTTCATCTTATTGGAGTCAAATAGGCTTATA
The DNA here is from genome assembly GCF_002165335.1 of Acinetobacter sp. WCHA29. NCBI lineage: Bacteria > Pseudomonadati > Pseudomonadota > Gammaproteobacteria > Moraxellales > Moraxellaceae > Acinetobacter > Acinetobacter sp. WCHA29. The sequence goes on along the minus strand of NZ_NHRQ01000032.1, from coordinate 4,688 downwards.
TCTTAGGGTGAAAATCGTTTTATATTGATTCATTCAATTTTCCGATTTTAGTCATGTAAAAATACTATTTCCCCAATAACTAAAAATTATTTATTCTTAACCTCGTAAACAAATAAGGCATTAGCCTCTCAATAAAACCTCAATCATGGAGACAATGATGAGCTTAATTAATACTGAAGTTAAACCATTTAAAGCTGATGCATTCCGTAACGGTGAATTCATTCAAGTCACTGATGCTGATCTTAAAGGCAAATGGTCTGTTCTTATTTTTATGCCTGCTGCATTTACTTTCAACTGTCCTACTGAAGTTGAAGATGCTGCTGAGAACTACGAAGAATTCAAAAAAGCTGGTGCAGAAGTTTATATCGTAACAACTGATACTCATTTCTCTCACAAAGTATGGCACGAAACTTCTCCTGCTGTAGGTAAAGCTCAATTCCCATTAGTTGGTGATCCTACACATCAATTAACACGTGCTTTTGATGTGCATATCGAAGAAGCTGGTTTAGCTTTACGTGGTACGTTCATCATCAACCCAGAAGGCGTAATTAAAACTGCTGAAATTCACGACAATTCAATTGCACGTGATGTTTCAGAAACTTTACGTAAGCTTAAAGCTGCTCAATTCGTAGCAAGCCACCCAGGCGAAGTTTGCCCAGCTAAATGGAAAGAAGGTGAAGCGACTCTTGCTCCATCGATCGACCTCGTTGGTAAAATCTAATTTTTAGATTTAACAATGTTGAAAAGAAACCACTCTAAAAGAGTGGTTTCTTTTTATTTGTCATTTGCTCACTTTTTGCGATACATCGATCTCAATTCAATACTAAATTTTTACAATTCTTATACTTATAAATTTATAACGAAATTCATTTATCAATTGTCAGCCTGCTTTACATGGAGTAATGTCAAATTATGAAACATAAAGAGTTTTTCGTATGTACTAAATGATCAAACTAAAATGGGGGAAAATATATGGAAAAAACTGTTGTTGTAACCTTTTGGAAATATGATATTTCTTCACGCTACTTAAAAATTTTTTACAGCAATGGCACAGCCGAGCTTTATCATCCTGTTCCAGAATTTATCTATGACAATTTGCTACGCACAACTGATAAGACTGCTTTTGTCCATAAATACCTTGAGTTTGATCTGCATTTTAAACGACTTTATCTTTTAGCCTCATAAATAAAAAAAACCAGCCTAGATTAAGGCTGGTTTTTTATTTAAATTTATTAAGCAGCTTCGACTTCAACTTGTTCAGCATACTTCTCTAATATTTTCTCTTTTGCGTCTGGATGAATATTAATTTTCTCCATATTGCCTTTGTAATGCTCTACTACTCGATCATCCATAATTTTTGACCACCATGAAGGAATAAAGGCTGGTAAAATCATCGCTCCATAGCCCGCTGGTAACTGTGGTGCATTTTCAAAATGACGTAGCGTTTGGAAGCTACGTGTTGGATTTGCATGATGATCTGAGTGACGCTGTAATTGATACAAGAACAAGTTAGTCACTACATTGTTATTGTTCCAACTATGCTCAGGTAAAGTACGCTCATATTGACCATTGGCTTTCTTTTCACGTTTTAAACCATAATGCTCAATATAATTTACTGATTCAAACAAAGTAATCGCATAGGCAGCCTGTGTCACTTGGAACGGTGCTGAACGCACTCCAAATTTGCTAAACATAGCAGCATGGTACACGGCAGACATCGCCCAACCATGAATCAATTCATTCTCTTTACAGAAGAATGGCAATTTTTTACGCTCTAAACGATTTTTCTCAATTTCGATCGCAGATTTGAAACTACCAATCACTGTACGCGGTAAAAATTTCCAGAAAGTTTCACCAAGTCGAGATGATGCTGGATCTTCTGGCGTTGCAACACGACGGTGATGACCATATGGATGCTCAATACGGAAATGATTATAGCCCGATGGAGCTAATGCCAAATGTGATAAATAATGTTCGAGACGACCACTTTTATGACTCAATTCATGCGCCGTATTGATGGCAATACCATTCACCATCCCCACCAAAGTACCCAATAACGCTTGATCTGCAAGTGATGTACCTTTACGACTTGCCAAATAAGTGCCGTAAATATTGGTCGCATATTGCAATGGAATAAAAAGTTTAACAATTCGAGAATAATATGGATCAGCTTCTAAATCTGCAATCGCATCAAGTGGTGGATTTTCTGTGTCCTCACCAATTAACTTATCCAATGCAGGAATAACACCATGAATAAATAATGGGCCAAAAGAGGCAAAGAATTTTTTGGTTTTTTTCGGTCCAAATTGATAACCTGCTAAACCACTCATTGCAATGGTCGGTACTGCCAAACCCAATAACCACAAATGACGTTTTTTATCTTTAAAGATTGTTGTTGCTTGCTCTACATCCAGTTGAGTATGCATATTCATTAGAAATTCCTCAATCAAACACAAAATGTTTTGCTTGAATTGATTGTGTTCTTCTGCAGTCACTCTATATTATCATTTTAAGACTTGATATTATCATTTTAAGACTTTAGTGGTTTTTTATTGTGCAAAAACAGCAAATCCCTGTTATTCCGTCTCGTTATTATTTGCGGTTGATCGAAATTCTGCTTGGTACTCATCAATATGATAATGAGGTATTAAACGCATTTAATAACGAACTTTCTAAAACTGAGCTTTTATCAATTCAACAAATTGAACAATTTATTGCACTTGGCCTGAGCCTACCTAATACAGAAGATTTGGCTTTTGAACTCGGTAAAAATCTAAAACTCAGTTCGCATAGTTTGGTTGGATATGCATTAATGACCAGTCCAAATTTAGAACATGCATTGAGATTAATCGCACAATATTTTCGGCTAATTATGCCAAGTTTTAAGCTATCGATTCAATTTCCAGCTATTCAACATAAGGTTGAGTTATTACTTGAACCCATCTTACAAATGAATAAGCAATGTTTAGCATTTCATATTGAAGCAATTGCCGTTGGATTTTATTACAGCTTATTAGAACTTGCAGGACAGCAACTACAACGTTATCAGGTTTATCTAAGCATTCCTGAACCTGTGTATCAGGAACGTTATCTACATTTAGTCAAAGCCAGCTTTCATTTTAACTATACGTGGATATCTGGCATCCGTGTCGTGATTGATCAACAACAACTGGCACTACCCTTACCTTTGGCGGATGCTCATAGCCTAAAAGTGGTTGAACAACGTTGTCAGGAACAGATTCAAAAAATTTATCATCAAGGTGAAATTGTTGAATGGGTCAGCATGATGTTAAGACAAGCCCATCAGATTCCAACATTAACTGAATGCGCTCAAGTTCTAAATATTTCTACTAAAACTTTACAACGTTATTTGCAGCAACAAGGAGTTGAATTTCAAGCTTTGAAACAAAAAATTAGTACTGAGCGAGCAATTGATTTATTAGAAAATTCAAATTTTACCATCACCCATATTGCTTACGAATTAGGCTATTCGAACCCTGCAAACTTCACCCGCGCATTTAACAAAGTATTAGGTTGTAGTCCGCAGAGCTATCGCTCAAAACATCAAGATCAAATGCATCTACTTCAAGACAACCAGACATAAACCTGCACCTACAGGTAAAACAGTACTCATATAATTTTCGTCCGCTTTAATCAAATCAAGAAAATCTTTGACCTCACCTGCATGTGAAATCACATTATCAACGATCAAAGTATTACCCGAGAACTGCAATAGACGTTTTAAATCATTCCAGTAACTCACATAGCAGCCACGTTCTGCATCCAATAAAATTAGATCATAGGATTCAGTTGCTTGTGCCAAATAATCTGAGGCATCGCCCACCCAAAAATCAATAAAACGCTCTAATCCAAATTCTTCAGCATATTTCTTGGCTTGAGCACTGCGGAAAGCATTGATCTCTAGGGTTTGAACTTTGCCTCCAACTGATTTTGCAGCCTCAGCCAACCATAAGGTTGAATATCCCGTCGATGTTCCAATTTCTAGAATCTGCTTTGATTGCTGAGTACGTACTAACATCCCAAGTAACTTAGCAGATTCTGCTTCAATATTTCGGTAACGTCTTAAACGATCAGACTGCCGAGCATCATGTTGCTTAAATTCATCATATAAATCAGCAATACGTTGTAAAAAAACGGTGCTCGTCATATCTTGTCTCCGTAATGCTCAAAAGCAAAAGTTCAAATTTAAGTGGCTTGTATTAATTTAAAACGTGGAATGACTTGCCCATCTTCAAGTTCAACTGTTTCAACAAACATCGATAATGGACGCACCCACATTGAATAATCACCATATAAACATTGATATACAACAAGTTGTTCCTCAGTTTCGCTATGTCTAGCAAGATTAAATACCTGATAAATTTGACCCTTGTAGTGTTGATAAATACCACGTTGTAATACCATTTGCTGCTTCCTTATATATGCTATGAAATAATTGCAGTTATATAACAAGTTCTATTTGATTCAAATTTTTATGCTCATATACGCACAAAAGTTCCACAAATATATATTAAAATTCAAAAATCCGATTAAATTTATAAAAACATACTGTTTTACCTATTTATTAGTTTTGCATACTATAGCTTCATTGAATGAATTTAGCTGATTTGAACTGCTTAGAATTTGGAGAAATACATGTTAGATCAAAATATTAAAACTCAATTAAA
>NZ_NHRQ01000031.1:0-25507 GCF_002165335.1 Acinetobacter sp. WCHA29 | reverse complement strand
AGACGGTCTAAACTGATTTTGAATCATATTTTTTCAGCCTTGATGGCCTACGTCGAGATACAAAAGAACCAGTTTGAGCGGATCTTTGAAAATGTATATCGTTGGCAAAAGAACTTATTTAGACCAATCATCAAAGACTTCATTGATGACTTTATTCTCGATAAAAATCATCTGCTACCACAGAGAATCTATAAATGATAGTGCGTAAGTCCTATTTTAAATATCTTGCCTTTTTAGATTTCGAGCGACTCTCAGTAATGCGCCCTATCCACCTGCGGGTTGGATATAGGGTTCAATTCTGGCAAAATTAGTATTTTCTTGCTTATGAATGGTTTGTTCTGAGTTATCAATCATGTTGCCCTCATCTGAGCTATTTTTTAACATTTGCTACAGATAGGATTAACATGAATTATGCTTCTTTTCTATTCTTGATTTGTCTCATTCGATCAATTAGAGCGTTAAAATCTCTCTTGATTTTAACAATTACAACCAAGCCCAAAACAAAAAAACTTACTGGCAATTGCTCAAAATCACCAGTAAGAGAGAAAAACCAAGCTTCGGATTAAAAAACATAAGCTATTGCTTCGATTGAGCTGATGATTGTACATGAGCAGCATTTTGCTTCTGTTGCGATGGCATATAATCAGGTTGGTTGCTCACAGCCAGAAAGAAAAAGACTAAAAATAAACAACCCAATAAAATACTGATTCCAACCGCAAGGTATGGGAATTTTGATTGCTGTTGAGACATAAGTTCTGCTCCTATTGAAAGACTAAAATTTAATTCATAACAATCTACATAGTGGATAGAGCCTTAAAACTAGCGCCATTTTGAATACGGGTTTGCATGTATTCGGCATAGACCGATAACTTTTCAAAAATATGTTCCGAATAAAACATATCCTCGATTAAATGTGCCGCTTGGGTCGGACTAAACTGACCAATCTTTGCGACTAGATTTGCATTAAGACTGGAAAACAAAGTACATAAGCTTTTGTGTGCTTCATCTTTGTTTTTAAATAGCAGCCTACGCGTATTAATCAATTCATCATTGAGCATGCTTGGCCTACGATCAGCGTGAATCACATCAATTTTTACATCAAAATAATCTTCTAGGATTTGAATCTGTTGCTGATCTAAAGATAAATGTGTAACCAAGAAAATATGAAAAATATCTGTACGACACAATGCTTTGACTAAACAACAGAACAGAAAATCTTGCTCTGCTTTTGCATCATCGACCAGCTCGATATAAAGCTTGAGGCTGTGGATGACATCTTCGATTTTAAGATTGACACTTTTCTCAGCTTGATAGTATTGATTCAATATCTTAAGTACAGAGGATGAGACTGGCGTGGTGTAAATCACAGGCTGATTTAAATTAGCAATCATAAATGGTGCAAATAAATAGGCGAGATTATTATCATTTTCCACTATTTCAGCTTGAGCAATATAAGCGACCTTCTCCTTAGAAAAATCTCTCAGTATCTTGCCCCTTAATAAAGTGGCTTCCAGATTTACATATTCTAGACTTAGCTGTTGTTGTACTGCTTGCGAAGGGACTTTGCTTTGAAAAAGCTGAGTCAACGCATTAAGTTCTTTAGTGATAAACATAGTCATACGCTATTCAGTCCGAATTAGTGTCATTCAAACGACTTACAATGCTTGATCAATATTTAACACACTGCATCGTTGCTTGATGCTATTTTGAATCAGGTACAAACAACTGAATAGCTACAGAGTTTCGCTAAAAAAATATAACAGATCATTTATGGATCTTGGTCTAACTGCTTTAGAATTAGCTCGAATACAGTTTGCATTTACTGTTTCATTTCACATTATCTTTCCTGCCACCTCGATTGGTCTCGCTTGTTTTCTTGCTATGCTGGAATGCAAATAGCTATGTAGTCAAAATCCCATTTATAATGCGGGGTTCCTCGGCATCATGCTCTTTGGTTGGGGATGGGTCAACCCCAAAGCGCATTTTTTTGCTACCCTCATGGTTGCAATCGGCACCTGTATTTCCATGTTTTGGATAGTATCCTCTAACAGTTGGATGCAAACACCGCAAGACTTTAGCATAGAAAGTCGTACTGAGTATTTCGGAATAAAGTCCGTATTGGTGATGAAGGCTATCACTAGGAGCTTTGTATGAAAATAAAATCGCTGCATTTAAATCCAGCCCAATGGTTTATAATCTTATGGTTAGTCGGACTTTTTGCACTCGCCATCTTTGCAGGTCTATTTAGATTACTCTTGATGTTTGTTTATTAAAAAATGGGTGGAATAGCTTTTAGATGAGGTCTATTCCATCAATACGGATTTACTTTATTTTATGTATAAATCAGAACAATTAGCACATAACTTGAAACTGCTTATTGAAAATGGTTCTTGGCAGCCACACACCAAGTTACCCTCTTTACGTGAGCAAGTACAACAATCAGGTTTCAGTCTGATTACCGTAATGAATGCTTACCAAGAACTGGAAGCACAAGGGCTGATTTATTCAAAAGAAAAGTCAGGTTATTTTGTGGCTGAGCAAAATCATATTCAGATTCCACAAGCCTATTCAGTGGTGTCTTTAAATCCGAAAATTGAAATTAACTCACTCGTTTTTAAATATCTCAAATCAATTCAATCTCCCAACGTCAGCCCCTTAGGTTCTGCCTTTCCAGACAGTCAGTTGCTGTATCCCCCAAAACTGATTCAGATCATGGGACAACTTTCCCGCAATCGCCATAGTTATGACCAAACTTCAAATTTACCTCCCGGTAATTTGGCACTCAGAAAGCTGATTGCGCAACGCTATTGTATGCAGGGCATTCCAACCGATGCAGATGACATTGTCATTACATCAGGTGGACTAGAAGCATTAAATCTTTCACTACAAGCCATTACGCAACCTGGTGATTATATTTTATTGCAGCAAACAATTTTTTATGGTGCTTGGCAAGCTGCTGAACGTTTGGGTTTAAAAGTCATCACCATCCCAGAACATCCACAGCATGGCTTTGATATCGAGGCTTTTGAACAAGTTATTAAAAATTATCCGATCAAAGTGTGCTGGTTTATGCTGAATGCACATAACCCAATTGGTTTTACTGTCAGCGATGACATCAAATATAAAATCGCTAAATTGTTGCATGAACATCAAATTCATTTAATCGAAGATGATGTTTATGAAGAAATGTTTTATGGCAACCAAAAACCATTGCCAATGAAGTATTTTGACCAACAAAATCTGGTATTACACTGCTCTTCTTTTTCTAAAACCTTAGGTTCAAGTTTCCGTATGGGCTGGGTCTATGCAGGTAAATTCTCTGAACATATTCAACATTTACAATTGATGAGTACTATTTCTGCCAATGCGCTGATTCAAAATGCGCTGGTGGAGTTCCTCTCTCATCATCATTATGAAAAGCATTTAAGAACTCTGCGACGTGCCTTAGAAAAGAATAAAAAGCAATTCTTTCAATATCTCAAACAACAACTACCGAAAGACTGTAAGGTGTATAACTATCCAAATGGTTATTTTTTGTGGATTCAACTTCCTGACAAAGTCAGTAGTATGCAAATCTATGAGCAACTGATTCAGCATCATATTGGTGTTGCGCCAAGTTCCTTATTTAATGTGTTGCCCTCACATCAACATTTTATTCGTATGAACTGTTCTTTTGAATGGACAGAACAAATTCAGCATTCGCTAGAGTTATTCATTACAACGATTCAACGTCAAATACCCAATTAATTCAGTTTGGATAGATTATTCTTGCGATACTGACTCGGTGTTTCCCCAAACATCTTTTTAAAGGCACGAATAAAATTGGTGGCTTCTTCATACCCTACTAAACCAGCAACATCCTGAATACTATATTGCTGCTGTTGTAGTAATTTCTTGGCTTGATTAAACCGAACCTCAGCCAAGATTTGCAAAAATGTGGTGCCCTGTGCTTGCAAATGCCGCTTAATCGTTCGTTCTGACATATTTAAGCGCTGTGCAATCAATGGAAGTGAAGGATAACCGTGACTGGAATGATACAACAACTCAGAACGAATACTTTTTTGCAAGTCCCGTGTACTTTCTTTTACGAGTTTAAGCTTGTCATTTTCACAATACAAAATAGCCTGTTGGAATGCGACTTGATCTGCATTCAAATTCTTACAATGTAAATATTTTTTAGAAAATCGAAAACCATTACGTGGTTGATTAAAATGAATCTTTATCTGGGATAAATCAATTTTTTCATAATTCTGAGCATCTGCCCAATCCACAAAAACCTCACAACTTTCTGCAATTTTGTCAGAAAATAAAGTGAGAAAATGAATTGCTCCAAATAATAAACTTTCGATCAAAAAGTGTCTTAACCGATCAGATTGTTCTGCATCACCTAATTTCACTGGATGAACATCATCTAGATAAACATAGATAAACGTTTCATCTATATGCCATTCAGGGGTAAAATTTTGAATTCGAGTACAAAAATACTGCTGACAAAGACTTAACGCCGTTTCAACATCCGCACAACTGAGAAATTCAAACCCTAAAGCCCCATGCGAAGTTGGGCGTAACCTAAACCCATATTCAATCCCAAGACGCGGATTCCCCGTCAATCGTAACGCATTCACCACCAATTTTGACCATTGATGCGCACTCATCTTGGCATCGGCTTGTTGCATTTCAGTCGGAATCAATCCCGTTCCATACAAAGCGATGTGTGCATCAATGCCATATTCATAAACGATTTCTAATAATACATGGGCATAAGAAACAGAGATGGTTTCTTGAAACAATCCAAAAGGATCACGCATGACACATCCTATGTCCTAAAATGATCATTAATATGGCATAGTCTCCCCTATTGAGCGAGTATTTTCTTCGAAATAATAACCTCAAGATTGATGACTAAAACAATAGGGAATTGCTGAAATGGCAAGCATGACACTCGATAAACAGCAATCGACCTATGTGCTGAATTTGACCAATGGCAATCAGGAAAATGCTTTAAATAAAGCGGTATTAGAAGAATATTTTGCTATTTTTGATGAAATTGAAAGTGATAAAAATAATGCCTGTTTAATTATTCGAAGTGAGCATCCTAAAACCTTTTGTAACGGCTTAGACCTTGCTTGGTTAATGCAACAATCATTGGAAGGTAAAAAAGCCTTTACCCTGCAACTTGAAAATATGTTGCTCCGTTTAGCATTACTCAACTTACCTGTAATTGCTGAAATAGGTGGTAATGCTTATGCAGGCGGTGCAATTCTCGCGTCTGCTTGTGACTTCCGATTTATGCGATCAGATCTAGGACGTTTTTGCTTTCCAGAAGTCCATCTGGGCATTCCTTTTACAGATATCATTGCTGAAATTGTGCAACTACTTCCTAATCAACATGCAATTTGGGAAATGTCTTTGACAGGCAAAACCATGACAGGCACTGAATGTCTACAATCCCAAATCGTTCACCAAATTGAACCGATCGAAGCATTAAGTCATGAGGTGTTTAAATTTGCAGAAGATATGGCACAAAAACACCGCCAAACCTATGCCGTGATCAAACGTCAGCTCCGCCATCGAATTGTAGAGATTGCCAAGCAACGTCGACTCTATGATCCTGAAAAATTTGCTCACCCTTTTATGATCTAATTCAACGTTTACAACAAGTCAAATCTAGGAAATATCAATGAATAATATGCAAGGAAGAACTGTTTTTATCACTGGCGGCAGTCGAGGTATTGGCAGAGCGATTGCGTTAAAAGCAGCTCAGGCAGGTGCGAATGTCGTGATTGCAGCAAAAACCGAAGTCGAGACCACTAAATTAACAGGTACAATTTATAGTGTGGCTGAAGAAATTGAAGCTGCTGGTGGCAAAGCATTGCCACTGTTACTAGATGTTAGAGATGAACAGCAAATCCATACCGCTATTCAACAAGCCGCCAAAGCCTTTGGCGGAATTGATGTGCTGATTAATAACGCAGGTGCAATTGCATTAATGGGAGTGGAATCCACCTCATTAAAACAATATGACCTGATCCAAACCATTAACCATCGTGCAACCTTTATCTGCGCACAAGCTGCATTGCCCTTTTTAAAGCAAGCTGAAAATCCACATATTTTAAGCTTATCACCGCCTGTAAATATGTCACCGAAATGGCTCGGGATGCTTGCACCTTATGCCCTATCTAAATATGGTATGACGATTTTGACTTTAGGCATGGCGGAAGAATTTCGTCACTATGGTATTTCATGTAATACGCTTTGGCCTGAAACTTATATCGCAACCGCAGCCGTTTCGAAGAATTTAGGTGAGGAAAATACCTTACAGGTCAGCCGTAAACCACAGATTATGGCAGATGCAGCTTTTGCGGTTTATAGCACGGCTAGAGGTGAACTTACAGGACAAAGCCTGACCGATGAACAAGCTTTGTCTCGTATTGGCATCACTGACTTTTCTCAATATGCATGTGTCGCTGGAAATACCAATCTACAGAAAGATTTCTTTTTGGATTGATCCAACAATGAAAAAACGACCTTAAAACATGTGTCTTAAGGTCGTTTCAAAAGCAAAGAAAATTAACCTGGGAAAATACCACGCTCTTTACGTGCTTTTAAAATACGCTCACAACCTAAAATGAAGGCAGCAGTACGTAAGGTACATTCTTTCTCGCTTGATTTATGCCATACATCATTGATGGCTTGAATCATCAACTTATCCAGTCTTTCATTAATTTCTTCCTCAGACCAGAAGTAGCTCGACATATCTTGAACCCATTCAAAGTAAGATACAGTTACGCCACCCGCATTACAGATGACGTCAGGTACAACTGGGTGGTGTTTCAAAAAGTATGCTGACATTAAATGAAGCCATTATTGATGTAAAAAAAGGTTAAGTCGAAAGCTTTAAAATGGTTTTCAATCTTTTTTGAAAAATTACAACTCCTTCTAAAACCGCGCCTAATCCGATGCCTTATCTTGCAATTATTACCTTCAATACCTACAGTAAAAAATTTACCAATACTTTGCTTGCAGTTTTTAAAAGCAGTTATGAAACTGTCCCAATGATCACTTGCAATTCGGGTGTAGTGAATACCTAATTGTTTAAGCTTTGTCTTCAATCGTTGAACTGTAGCTAAGTCTCTTTTACCCCAAACATAAGCAACAATCTCACCTGTTTCTCGATGGAAGGCGTAAATAAGCCATTGTTTATTATTTTTATTTCCCACAAAAGTCCAAAACTCATCAACTTCAAGAGCCTCATAATGACTTTGTTTAGGCTGAATTTGGTAGGTCGATTCGGTTAAAGTACGTAAAACTTTACCGATACTGATTCGCTCAACTTCAGCGATATCTCGTATACCACTACCTCTGACCATCAACTGTAATATTTTTCGAGTAATGCCTGAATTACATCCTAGATCGCTCAGAGCATGGTCACCAATAAACTGACGTTTACAGTCTTTGCACTGATAGTTTTGTTTCCCATCTACTTTGATGCCATTTTTCTTTATACTGTCACTGAGGCAGGTTGGACATTTGATTTCTAGAGTTATTCGAATTTCTCTATTTTATCAAAATTCAACCTGCTTTGTTTCAGCATACTTTTTGAAACACCACCAAGAAATTATTTTCTTAGGCTATGAATAACGTATTAGGTTCAATAATCAGTTCACATCAGATTCACATAACCCGCTCTAAACTATTTATAAAATGAAATGAGTTTACGGGCATGGCATTTATACGAACTTTAGCGGTTTCAACATTAGCCTTATTTTCTTTAGCTTCGTGTAAAAGTATACCAAGCTATTCATCTGACTATAGCAAAGCAAGTAAAGAAATATCAGGCATTGCTTTGACGCAAGAACAAGCGACTGAAATCGGTAAGCGGTTCACTTCAGCATTCAATACACTTGGAACACCAAGTTTTATTAAAAATGCAAGCCAACTTTATGCTAATGACCTATACATTAATGACACCTTATCCCAGTTTTCGAACAAACAAGATTTGGTAAAACATTTTTCAGGTATGAATGAGCATGTAAGTAACGTCAATGTCAAACTTATTAGTGCCACTTATCAAAAAGATTCAGCCTATATTCACTGGCATATGCAGTATGACTTCAGGATGTTTGGCAGAACCAAGACCATGTCTTCCTACGGCATTAGCCAAATCAAGATTAATGAACAAAATCTGATTATTTTTCAACAGGATTACTGGGATCCTGCCAATGGCTTATATCGTTCATTACCATATATTGGAAAAGGTTACTCTCTGGTTTTACCTTTCAAAAAATAGTTTAAAATTCGTCCATCATAAATTTGTAATAATTCAAGGGTGATATATATGAACGATAATTTCTTATTAAATCAATTCAGTCACATTGATGGTTTAATCTTCCTTGCTGTGATAGATAATTATGATGGTACTATATTAAAATCTATAGGAGATCATCATATAAATATAGATAGTGCTATACTTGAAGTTACCAATATATATAACATGCAAATAAAGCTGACACATCAGTTTGATCCAATGGATTATCTTGAAGGTATATTTATCAGTTTACACAATCAATATCATATGATTACTCCCCTTGAAAGTAATCAAAACCTATTTTTATATGCAATTTTAGATCATACTCTAACAAATCCTGCATATGCACGTTACGAAATTGAACGTATTGAAAAAAATCTGAATTTTTATGCCTATTAAAAATATATCTTATTAAATAAGCTTTGAATTGAGTATTTCTTTGCACAATGGAGCTAAAAATGAATTCTAATTTAACGAAGAAAATATTTTCATTTTGTGCCATTAACTTAATAGTAGGTACTCATGTAGTGCATGCAAGTGTTCAAACTTGTCGGAATGCCCCACTAATTGTTACGGGAAAAGTTGTTGGTTCAGTGACATACTTTGCAGAGGATTGTAAAAAAAACTGGGAAAACCAGAACATACGCTTAGACTTTTCTTATCGTCAAAACATTCCTGAATGGGCATTTAAACGCGCAGCGACTCATTTCCTTAAGAAAAATATTGCAGACTTCTCAGATAACTCACCACTGAATAACATCACAGAATTATATCACCCTGTAAAAAAAGGTGATCTCTATAGCCTCAGCTACAATCAAAATAGCAATACACTTACATTATCTTTAAATCAAAAGACTCTCGGTGCGATTACAGATCAAAAAGCAAATCAGTATTTTAAAATTTGGTTTGGAAATTCACCTTTTAATGCTAAATTAAAACAACAATTACTTAATCCATAGTGGATATTATTATGAGCAACCAATTTATCCTGATGGTTGAAGACCACTATGAACTTGCGGCAACTGTATGTGAGTTTTTAGAGGAACATGGTTTTGTAATTGATCATGCGCGTAACTTGGATGCTGCACGTAATTTTCTTAAAACACAGGCATATCATCTGCTTTTATTAGACATAAATTTACCTGATGGCTCTGGTTACGATTTATGTGAATGGTTAAGAACAGAACAAGGTATGGATATTCCCGTGCTTATGCTTACCGCTCGTGACACCTTAGATGATAAATTGAAAGGTTTTGTTGCAGGCACAGATGATTATCTAGTTAAACCTTTTGATTTCAATGAATTAGTCATGCGTATTCGTGCCCTAATTAAACGTTCATTAGGCGAAGTTTCCAAAAATAAAATTCAAATTCATGACTTGATTTTAGATAGCTCCACACAAACCATTATACGTGCTGGTCAGCATATTGATTTACCGCGCATTCAATTCAAGCTGCTTAAGATTCTCATGCACCACTCGCCCAGAGTGATGACCAAACAGGAGATTGTCATTGAATTATGGGGCGATGAAGAACCAGAAAGTGATGCCTTGCGTAGCCATATTTACAATTTAAGAAAAATGGTGGATAAACCTTTTCAACAAAAACTCATTCATACGATTTCGGGTGTTGGTTTAAAAATCGCACTTGAGGATTAAGTGCTTTAATTCATATATACCACAACAATTAATCCTGTTGTATTCGGCAGTTCAAGGTCAGTATGTGTATTTAAATAATATTGACGATCGAACAACTCTACTCTCCAGCCTAGTTGCATACATAGTTTTTCTACTAACTGTAGACCTATGCCATGTCCTTTAGGATTGAGTTTTAGCTGACTACGACTTAACTCTCGGACTTTTAATTCATCTGGTAGGGTAATTCCAATGCCGTCATCAGCAATGATGATGCTATTTTTCTGTTGAATAATATGAATACTTGAGCCTTGGGAATAATTCAGAGCATTACGCAGGATATTGCTCAGAACCATTTTAGTCATAGATGGATAAATCATACGAGGAAATTCTTGAGGATCGTATTGAACTAGAATCTCCATTCCTTTGCTTTGACTCACTGGATCTAAGTCACTTACCAAATCACGAATGATCGTTGATAGAGTCATTTGTTCAGCGGTTAGCGTGTTCGTGGTGTTTCGAGCAATAGCCAATAGCGTATCAACCAACAATTGCATATCTTCGATGGTATTCGAAATTCGATTTAGTGATTTATCTTCACCATATTTCGCCTGACAAAGTTGCACATTGCCTTTCAAAATCGTTAGCGGAGTACGCAATTCATGGCTCACATCACCCGTAAACTCTCTTTCTCGATAAATAAATTCAGTTAAAACTTGATGATATTTTTCCAGCGCTTGTTTTAAATATTCCGCTTCTAAATTGCCATTGGTACTAATACCTTGGAACGGCGATGCTTCTTTATTTTGATGCGCCCAATCAATATGTTCTAAAGCATTGGCTAATCGAGTTATCGGTGAGAAATAACGTTTAGCACGACGATTAGACCACCATAAAATACTGTAAAGCACAATTAGGCTAAACATTAATGGTGCAAGTCCGAACATCCATACAATTTTATTAACGTTACTTTCGCCAAAAACCAATAAAACGTGCTGACCATTTCGCTCGCCATAAACAGTCATACGATCTTTGCCATCTACAAAAATACGATGCACACCTTGCTGTAAAGTCAAATCACGAAGTGGTTGCGGAGGCTTGTTTGATGACCAACGATAGCCATATAAATTTTTAGTGTCTGGAAGATCGGCATTTGGATTACGATCAACACGTATCCAATAATGTTCCATTTCTTGTTCAAGCGCAGTTTTGAGTAATGAACCTTTAATCACCCATGCACTACAAGCAATACCAATAATAATTGAAAGTGCGATCAGCCCGATCTGCAACCAATAATAGCGATTAAACATCTCACCCAGTGGGTGACTTTGCTCGCCATTTTTATTGCGTCTAAACATAGGCTAATCTGCACTAAAGAGTAATTAAATTATACGGCTTTCTTTTTGAACAGGAAGTGACCAATCACCCACTCTTGTCCTTGTTCAAATCCAAATAACTCTGCACAAGCCATAAAGAATATACGCCAACGTTGCCACCATGCATCTGCATCTTGTGCGTAGACTTGCTCAAACAAAGGTCTTAACTCATCGGCATGACGATCCATATTTTCTAGCCAAGCATTAGATGTTTTTTCATAATGTGTGCCTGACCACTGCCAATGCTGCGCAAGCTCTAAATGATCTTGGAAATGTAAGAATGTAGAGGTAGATGGCATCAGACCACCTGTAAAGAAGTAGCGCGACATCCAATCATATTCACTTTTAATTTCAAATGGATAATGTAAGAAACGATGACAAAAAATATGACACCACAACATCCCATCTGCTTTGAGCCAAGACTGAATTTTCTCAAAAAGCTTTTGATAGTTTCGAACATGTTCAAACATTTCAACCGAAACCACACGATCAAAAGTATTCGCTTTTAACTCAAGCACATTAACATCACAGGTTAAGATTTCTACGTTGTTTAGACCACGCTTTTGAGCTTCTGCAAGAATATGTTGGCGTTGAGTAGCTGAATTAGACACTCCCGTAATTTTTGCATTTGGATAACGCTCTGCCATCCATAAGGTAAATGATCCCCACCCACAACCCAACTCTAAAATTTGTTGACCATCCTGCAACTGTGCACGATCACTATATATTTGCAGTGCAAATTCTTCGGCTTCATCTAATGTAGTGTGGTCATGTGGAAAGAAACAGGCACTATATTTCAAACGTTTGCCTAAGACAGCCTGAAAGAAAGCAGTCGGCAACTCATAATGTTGCTCATTGGCTTTGTCTGTTTCAATCGCAATCTCACTGTGCTCCAACATATTGAGCACGTCCATATAACGCTGTGCACCTTGCTCAGGATCATAGCGCCCTTCTTGAATCAAACGCTTTTTACTCAATGCACGGATTGCTGCACGAATTGCCTGATCTGGAACTAAACCGCTTTCAACGAGTTTTAAAGATTTTTGAATAATAAAGTCCATGTGCAGTACCTACTGTTTGGGTTTCCACGGAATAAACATTGAAGTTCGTTTTTGATAATCGAGATAATTTTGACCTCGATTTTTTAATGCTTGTTGCTCACTGAATGGAATACCCGTGATGTAATACAAGAATAACCACATCAAAATTGGATAGATCCACAAGCTTAATAATCCTGCCGCTAATCCTGTGATGGGATAAGCAAACCAATGCAGCCATTCAAAGAAGTAGTTTGGATGCCTTGAATACTTCCACAAACCTTGATCCATTGTTTTGCCATGATTTTTAGGATTTTGCTTGAAACGATATAATTGTTGATCTGCAACCGTCTCACCGACGAATGCAACAAACATAATTAGACCTGCAATAATCAGATAATCATTGGTATCCATGCTCCAAGACATGCTTGGCACATTGAGCAAGCTCCACATCGGAATGCTAAATAAAATGGCTAATCCAGCCTGAAACATGAAAAATAGAAAGAAACCAAAATGTTGATATTTTCCCATTGCTCTACGCATGTTGGCATATCGACGATCTTCTTCATGCTCAGCTAAATAACGACGGAATAGATGCAAAGTTAGACGCAAGAACCATATTGAACTTAATACGCCGAGAAACAATCTGACATTTAACGGAGCGATCTCAACAAACAATGCTGTAATGGCAATATTGAGAACAATACAGAAACTCCATGCGACATCTACGATACCTGCACGATGGTTTACTGTTGCCCACAACCAACAAAGCGTCATCACAACGGCATCAAGTAAAAACAATTGCCATATCATAACTGCCTCCTTGATGCTTAAAATAATGAGAAATTAATAAGGACTTGCTTCAAATAACAGGTGTACATCGCTGATCACCCCTTCTTTAAAGCCACCTTCGCAATAGCAAAGATAGAAATCCCACATCCGAATAAAGTTTTCATCAAATCCCAAAGCCAAAACTTGTTCTTTAGCATTTAAGAAACGCTCACGCCATTGATGAATTGTTTCTGCATAGCTCAAACCAATATCTTCAAGATGCTTTAAGCGTAATTGTTGTTCAGATGCAGCTTGAGTTAAAACGCTGATACACGGAATAAAACTTCCTGGGAAAATATAGCGTTTAATATAATCCACGGTATTCAAAGCTTTTTTATAACGTGCATCTTCAATTGTGATAGCTTGAATCAAGCCCAAACCGTTCGGTTTTAATAAAGATCGGCATTTATTAAAGTAAGTCGATAAATATTGCTCACCCACCGCTTCAATCATTTCGATCGAAACCAACTTGTCGAACTTGCCTTCTAACAATCGGTAATCTTTGAGTTGAACATCGACACGATGACTAAGGCCCGCATCTGCGATACGTTTGGTTGCTTCATCATATTGTGCTTGAGAAATCGTAATCGTAGTCACTTTACAGCCATAATGCTGAGCAGCGTAAATCGCAAAACCACCCCAACCGCTCCCGATCTCAACCAAGTGATCCATAGGTTTGAGCTGTAACTTCTGACAAATCAGTTCTTTTTTGTAATCCGAAGCTTCTTCTAAAGTCATGTCTTTGTGCTTATATACTGCACTGGAATACATCATTGAAGAATCAAGAAAGAGTTTGAAAAAGTCATTGCTCAGGTCGTAATGCTCTGCAATATTTTTTCGACTTCCTGACAATGAATTTTTACGTGTTTTGTACCAAGCTTTTAATACAAGTTGGCTGGCTTGAGAAATCACATTCTGATTAATCTTATCAAGCACATGACGGTTTCTCGCCAAAATTTGAATGACTTCAACGAGGTGTTCACTGCTCCAATAGCCGCGAATATAACCTTCAGCCGCACCAAGTACACCGTTTTTAAAAATCAGATCGATCAATTCTTTATTACGAATATCTATCGTAGCTTCTAAATCTGAAAGCTCTCCCACGGTACCATTCCATTCTCCACGAAAATGAATTTGACCATGACGAAGTTTGAGCAAGCTCCGAAGAACTAAAGGCAGTGAATCGTGTTCACCGAAAATAAGCGTTTTCATCATGTTGTTTTAAATCCTTATCTTTTTTAGGGTGCCGATAAAATGGAACTTTCTTTCGCCACAGATGAAAAGCTTGAAGGTAGATCGAAGCTAACATCTTGAAAGGTTCAAAGATATGATGAATAGCATAACGATTCAGTTGTGAAGGAACTGTGATGCTGGTTAAAGTGAAACGCATCGTTGCATCAAAGATAAATTTATCTGATTGATAAAGCTGCATATGAATCACATTTTGTTCATCTGAAAAGTTAAAGCACCATTTATAGTGAATATCCATCGGCATAAATGGAGACACATGAAAACTCTTTTCAAATTCGAACTCATAACTTTTGAAATGACTGTGCTCTTTTAATTTTTGACGGCAGTCATGCACATAAACTTTACGTTCATTCCAAGGAGTATTGGTGATTTCACTCAATATGAAAACTGGTTGTTTTTGAGGATTGAGTACAAAATAAAAGATGACTGAATTAAAACTAAATCCTAAAGTTCTTGGCAATGCGAGCACACGAATTTCTGATTGAGTCGATAAAATCGTGTCCACTTGCTGCAAAAGGATTTTCTTAATTCGTTCTCTGATCGAACCTGTATAGCCTTTTAGAAAATCATTTTCATAAAGATTTAAGATATTCCAACGCGAAGTTGAACAAAGCCATGAATGATCTAGGTTTTGATCGATACGATCTGGATCAAAACATAAATAGCTCAAACTAGACTGAAAATCGTGTGCTTTAGGATAAAAGCGCCGATGTCTAATCTGAGCTTTGGCTATGGAAAGTGAATCTTCAAACATGTGATCACCTGCAGATTTAGCCGTTCAACTTTAATAGTTGATCGACTACACGTTGAGCACTTCTCGCCCCATCTTCATGAAAGCCCCAACCCCAATATGCTCCACAAAATGAACTGCGGTTTTGACCATTGATCAGTTCCCATTGCGCTTGTGATTCAATTGCTTTTTTATCAAAAACAGGATGTCGATAACGACGTTCGACATAAATCTTATCTTTTGCGATCGGCATATTCGGATTGAGTGTAGAAAAGATCTGAGTCTTACACGGTAGCTTCTGCAAGCTGTTCATCCAGTAAGTAAATCCATAGTGTACTTGATGAGCTTTGCTATTTTTTTGATGTTTCTCTTGAGCAGTGACATGCACATGCCAACTTGCCCATTGAGATTGACGCTTCGGCATAATCGAAGTATCAGAATGTACCACCATAAAGTTATCTTGATAATCAAAACAACCTAATACATCTCGCTCATCTGCCGAAGGATCTTGAATAAGCTTTAACGTATCATCAGCATGACTCGCAAACACAACCCAATCAAAAGTTTCTTGTTCTTGATTGGTGACAATATGAACTAAATCATTTTCACGAATCACTTGTTGAACTTGCGCTTTTTTCCAAATAATTGATGGACAAGCTTTTTGAATCGCTCGTATATAAGAAGCTGAACCACCTTTTACTGTCTGCCATTGTGGTCGATCAGCCAACTGCAACATACGATGATGTTGAAAAAAGCTTACGACAAATTTATAAGGAATATTTCCAACTTGATCCACTGGGCTTGACCACAATGCACCACACATTGGATATAAATGTTCTTGGCGAAATACCTCTGAATAATCATTTTGATTCAGATAGTCTTCGATACTCAGTTCAGCGTTGCACTGATCTAACTGAATATCTTTGTTGTCTTGATAAAAGCGAATCAAGTCGGACAGCATGGTCCGAAATTTCTTATTTAAAAAATTCTGAGGTCGCGTTAATAGTGACCATTTTTTTGATGGATTATATTGAAGCCCTGTCACTTGATTGTTGACTGAAAAGCTCATGTCACTATTCTGTGCTTCCACACCTAATTCGGCAAGCATGGCGCTAAATAGAGGATAATTATAATCATTGAATACAATAAAACCGCTATCTACAGCAACGTTTTTACGTTCAATCCAAAGATCATGTGTATCCGTATGTCCACCGAAATACTGTTCTTTCTCAAAGATAGTGACTTCATGCTGTTTTGATAATTTCCACGCAGCGTATATACCTGAAATACCAGAGCCTACGATTGCAATCTTCATCAAGACTCCTCGCTTTGAATTTTACTCGTGTTTATTTTGAGATTTAATTGATGACTTTTATGGGTGTCATAAATACGTTGTGGTACAGGTTTAATTCCCCAAATCAAACCGAAAAAAGACATCATTTTTAAAATGTAATAAGTAATGTCGATTTGCCACCAGAAGAAACCTTGCCGAGTACTCCCCGCATAATAATGATGGTTGTTATGCCAGCCCTCACCCAATGTAATAATCGATAAAAATAAATTATTTCGGCTGTTATCCTTCGTCTCGAAGTCTCGACTGCCATACAAATGCGCAAGTGAATTGATACATAGAGTCGCATGAATCAGCAAAACAGTTGAAATCACAAATCCCCATACCAATAGCTGTAAGCCTGAAGTACCTAAACTCGGATAAGCAATACTCAACCACTCACCTAAACCATAAATTGCAAAAGCAGTGAACAAAACCACAGGTAAACTAAAACGGTCTAACCAAACAATTTCAGGAAACTTTAGCCAGTCTTTAATAACTTCTTTTCGTGTAGAAAAATTCTGTTCATTTAAAAACCATCCAATATGACTGTACCAAAATCCATGTGTAGATGAATGCGGATCGTGATCTGTGTCAGTAAAACGATGATGATAACGATGATGAGCTGCCCACCATAAAGGCCCTCGCTGTGCACTCATGGTTCCGATCAACACAAAAAAGAATTGTATTGGACGCGAAGTTTGAAAGGTTTTATGCGAAAGATAACGATGAAAAAAAGCAGTGATCGCAAACATACGAATAAAATAAAAAAACAGCATGAATGCGATAGCAAACCAAGACACACCCACCCAAAAAACTGCAAGACAAGCGATATGCAGCAAAATGAATGGTAAAATTCTAAGCCACTGAATCTTGGTATCTTTTGAGCTTTCTTGAAAAGGAATGTGCTGTTTATCTAAAGTATCAGTCAGTGACCAACTATCCATCCATCGCAGAAAAAATTTAAACATTGATTCTTCCTGACCCAATCTCTTTTTATATTTATGATATTAATAGAAATCATATGAAGTTTATGTGAAGCATCCTTTTAGGCATGCTAGTGAACTCTTAGCATCATAATACAAAATTACATAGGAAACATAAATTTATGTATCTTTTAACCTAAACTCAAAACCTCATCGTTTGAGTCTAGGCTCAGTTTTAGAAACTAAAAGTCAAATAGATAACAATATAATTAAAGTGAAATCACGGGCAAGATTTTCGATACGCTTGAAATCACCAAATAAATCGCAACACAAATTACCACTACAGCAAATACCTTTTGTACCGTTTTGATATCAATCAGGCTGATTAATCTTCTGCCAATTAACATGCCGATAATACAAGCCACAACAAAGCTAACAGTTACAACGATTGGATACTGAAAGCCATCTATGATGTGTATTGAAATACTTACACCACCAATTAAGAAAATGATCATCAGTGACGTTGCAACGATACTACGCATATCTAGATCAGTGACTTTACGCAAAGCTGGCACAATCACGAAACCGCCACCAACCCCCAATAATCCAGTTAATAGACCTGCAATTATGCCGATAATACCCAACAATGAAGCAGTTTTAACATTCCAAATCAGTTGCCCTGTTGATTGATTCACCTTACACGGCGGATCTTCAAAATCATTCACCTTATTGAAGAAAATACGATAAGCCACAATCATCATCACGATACTAAAACCAAGGCTTAACCAAACTGGAGAAATAATACTCGCAAGATGAATCCCGTAACGTGCTGATGGCAAGCTGATTAAAGCGATCCATATTGCGGCACGATAACGTACGATTTTCTTGAATAAGCCTTGAACCATGCCAACAAATGCAGAAAGTGTTACTGCCAACAAACCTACTGGTGCAGCTTGAGACACTGTCCATCCTTGACTCGCCATCAATGCTGGTACAGCCAAAATACCGCCACCTGCACCTGTCAATCCAAGTAAACATCCGATCGCAAGACCTTCTAAGACTAATAACCACATGATATGCAATGTCCTCGTACAAGGATGAACCCATTTCTGGAGAAAATACTACCCTAACTCAGCTCTGAATCAGGGCTAAGTATTTGATTTATTTAAGCTGAATAAACTATAGTTTTGGCTTCACCAGCCATTCACGACCTTTGAGCATTCCATCCCAATACATCGGCGGTAGAATTTGCTCTTTTAACAACCATGCAAGCTGTGAAGGTTTTTGCCCATCGAGCAACCACTTAGGGAAACTAGGTAACAGTTTTCCGCCATAACCAAATTCTGCCAACACAATCTTTCCACGCTCAACTGTGAGCGGACAAGATCCATAACCGTCATATTGCGCAAAATTCTGATTGCCTTTTAAGTACTGCAATACATTCACTGCAACAATAGGTGCTTGCTTTCGTGCAGCTGCTGCCGTTTTCGCATTTGGTGCATTAGTGACATCACCCAAAGCAAAGATATAAGGATACTTACTATGCTGTAAGGTATGCTGATCAACACTGACCCAACCTGCAGTATCAACCAAGTTACTCGCTCGGATAAAATCAGGTGCTTGCTGTGGAGGAACAACATGAATCATGTCGAAATCAGTTTCAATCACCGAAGTATTTTCCCCTTCACTGACCTTAAACCAAGCTCGCTTTTGGCTTCCATCGACTTTAATCAATTGATGATTAAAGTGTAAATTGGCATTGTAACGTTTAATATATTCCATCAAAGCTGGAACATAAGCTTGTACACCAAATAACACCGCACCTGTATTATAAAAATCAATTTCAATATCTTTTAATACACCTTGTCTTTGCCAATAATCAGCTGACAAATACATTGCTTTTTGCGGAGCACCAGCACATTTAATTGGCATAGGTGGCTGTGTAAAAACAGCTTTACCCTGTTTCATATTACGAACCAATTCCCACGTGTAGGGCGCAAGATCATAACGATAGTTTGAAGTCACACCATTTTTACCTAGCGTTTCAACTAAACCTTCTATTCCATGCCAATTTAATTTTAAGCCCGGACAGACGACTAATACTTCATAGTTAATCGGCTTACATCCCTCTAATAAAACTTGTTTATTATCAGGATCAAAAGCTGCAACAGCCGCCTTAATCCAATGAACTTGTTTAGGAATCAGACTCGCCATTGTTCTTACCGTTTTTTCAGGAGCGAATATCCCCCCGCCCACCATCGTCCATCCTGGTTGGTAGTAATGAATTTCAGCAGGATCAATCACGGCAATATCTAAATTCGATTGACGAGATAACAAACTTGATGCTACTGAAATACCCGCTGCTCCCCCACCGACAATCACCACAGAAAAATTCGGTATATTGTTTAACTGAGTTGGATTTTGCTTCAAAATTCGAGGGACTAAACCTTGTAAATCGTAGCCCAGTGATTTTGACTGCAACAACATCTGATCAATGGTAAGTTCAGCCACTTGAGACAGTGCCCATAAGGTAATCGATCGAGTTCCTGAACGGCAAAATGCTAGTACAGGTTTTTGGGATTTTTGATAAAGTGACTTAAATTCAATTGCTTGTTCATCTGTCACCCGCCCACTTACAACAGGTAAATATTCCAATTGAATCCCATGGCGTATTGCAGCTTCTTGGATCTCAATAATATTTGGCTGGTCGACACCTTCACCATCAGGGCGATTACAAATAATCGTTTTGATTCCCTTGGCTGCAATTTCAACCAAATCAGATTGATTGATCTGAGCAGATACCCAAAATCCAGGGTTAACTTGTTTTAACTCACTCACAATTTCCCCCTTATTTCCCACACGCTTTATTGGCAGGTAGGGCTATATCAATCTTTTTAGGATATGGAAGATCAAGATTTTTCATAATTTCTACAAAATCTTGTTTGCTACGCCCATGACCTAAACGAGAGTTCGATTCGCGTTCATGCCTTACAGTTGAAGACAAACGACCTTTATAATCATGTCCCGGGTAAACGATCGTGTCGTCAGGTAAAGTGAATATCTGTTGGTGGATACTGTCGTATAAGGTTTCAGCATTTCCTTCTTGAAAATCAGTACGACCACAACCATCTATCAGTAATGCATCGCCTGTAAACACCATGTTTTCAATGACATAGCTTGTGCAGGCATTCGTATGTCCAGGGGTATAACGTGCTTCTATTAAGCATTCACCAACACGGATCGCACTGCGGTCAGTGATAAAAATATCGCCACAATCCACGCCAGAGTTACGATGTAAAACTGTTTTACAGCCAAAACGTGCTCTTAGTAAATTTGCAGCCGTAACGTGATCTGCATGAACATGCGTATCTAAGCTGTAAACTAACTTGAGATTCAACTGATTCAACATTTGTTCATAACTTTCTATTTCAGAAGCAACTGGATCAATCAGTACCGCTTCACGTGTTTGTTCAGATGCAACCAAATAAGTATAAGTTGAACTTTCTTTTTCAAAAAATTGATGAAATATCATTTCAATTTGTCTCGATATGCTTGGTTATATTCTTATTTTGCAATCTAAGTGCCAACTTTATGCAATATAAATTATATTCAAATAAAACAATATATTAATTAATAATATTTAATTTTAAACAAAATCACCATTTCATTAATGTTGCACAATATGTTTCAATTGTTTCAAATGAAAAACATTCGATGAAACATCATGCACCAAGCGATTGATTTTGATACTCAAGCTGATTTAGAGAGCTTTTTGTTTAAATTGCAAACCCTAATGTTAGATAGTTCCTTTCTTATCTTAGATCAATCTAAGCAGCGTTT
The DNA here is from genome assembly GCF_002165335.1 of Acinetobacter sp. WCHA29. NCBI lineage: Bacteria > Pseudomonadati > Pseudomonadota > Gammaproteobacteria > Moraxellales > Moraxellaceae > Acinetobacter > Acinetobacter sp. WCHA29. Next base: position 4,245 of record NZ_NHRQ01000031.1, on the reverse strand, counting down.
TGTGTATGAATTGAACGATAAAAAAATCAATAATTCTTTATTTCAAACTTTAAAAAAAACAATACAACATCATGAGCTTGAAATCGGACGACATATGATGAGTGATGCAGCTCAATCCATCGAGCTGTTTTGCCATCGTCATCCTATTAGAATTATCGATCAGCACTTTGAGGGAACCTTGTATTTATTACAATCCACTCAAGTCATCCAGAAAATAAAACAAGATCAAAACATCCCAACTTTAGAGCAGACTTTTCATAGCTACTCGCCAGAAATGCAACGCATGTTTTCCATTATTCAACGTGTTGCAGTTACAGAATTCCCAGTTCTAGTTCGCGGTGAATCTGGTAGTGGAAAAGAACTGGTTGCGCAGGCTATTCATGATCATAGTCAGCGGAAAAATAACGTATTTATTGCCATTAACTGTGCAGCTTTAAATGCCAATATTCTGGAAAGCGAATTATTTGGTCATGTTAAGGGTGCTTTTACAGGGGCGATTCGAGAACATAAAGGCGTATTTGAACGTGCTGCAGGCGGAACACTTTTTTTAGATGAAATCGCTGAAATTCCATTAGAACTTCAAGCAAAATTATTAAGAGTTCTTGAGACTGGTGAATTTACACCTTTAGGTGGAGAAAAATCGATTAGAGCGAATGTCCGTATTATCACCGCTACTCATCGAGCGTTACGAGAAGAAGCTCGTCTTGGACGCTTCCGTCAAGATTTATTATATCGACTGCGTGTTATTCCAATTTTTGTTCCACCACTGCGTGATCGTAAGCAAGATATTCCATATATTGCAGATTATATTTTATCTGAACAACACAATGTTTTTGGTACATCGACTAAATTATCTAATTCTGCATTACAAACCTTAATGCAATATGATTGGCCCGGAAATGTCCGTGAATTAAAAAATACGCTCCTTTACGCACTGACCATGGCAAACGAGAAGTCTGAAATAGATGTTTGCGATTTACCCGATGAAATTATTGATAAGCAACATATTCCACCTTCAAATTCAATCATTGAAGATGAACCATTACTGATCTCGGATAAAATCAATAAAGAAACGATACGGAAAACATTAATTCAATACCAAAATGATCTTTCACTCGCAGCAAAAGCACTGGGTATGAGTCGAACCACACTTTGGCGCTATCGTAAAAAATTTAATTTATAAAAAATAAAAAAGCGAGACTTGGATATCTCGCTTTTTTATTGACCACCTTATCTAACTTTTCAAATGAGGGTTCCCAAGAGACAGGTCATTTTCTAAATGCTGATCAAATATATCAGTCAGCATACTGTCGTAGCGTTTAGCATTATATTTTAAAAGCTGTTCCGCTTCATTTGCAGTAATAAAACCCACTGCAACTGCATCTGTAATATGTTCCTCAAAAGTCAGTCCTTTAAACTGATCTTTAGATTCAGCTTTTTTAAACTTATCCCAAAGCGGCTGCAATGTTAGCAACATTTGGAAGGTTGATTCCATGCGCCCCATCACATCTGTTTCATCGGTTGTGTAATAAACATGTTTTTTCAATTCCGCTCTAAAAGAATTTTCTTTAAGTAGTAATTGAGCAACTTGTTGTTTAAGTTCATCCGATGGTTTTGTGACTGGTCGACCAAATGGGAAACTGATTAATTTCACCAATGTCGCAGCAATTTTCACAGGGAAATTTTCATACAATCCAAAGAATGCTTCCTGAGCATTATAGAGAGCCTTATTTAATGCTAATTCTGCATGTTTTTGATCCGACTCAGTTCTTTGTCCATGCTCATAATAATTAAGAATTGCTGTTGCAATAAATAAATAGGCATGAATATCTGCTAAACGACCTGAAAGCATTTCCTTACGTTTTAAGTCTCCAGCCAATATTCCCAATGCCATGTCTGCCGTCAAAGCAAAATCAGCACTCATACGATTGATGATTGCATAATATGGTTTTGAGAAATCGTCAGCCGATGAAGAGCCCTCTTTACTCCCCCCTGTGAGACCAAACGCAAGCGCTTTTGCAGCACGATTAAAAGTATAAGCAAGATGTTTAAATAACAAGGTATTGAATTTTTTTAGAGCACTCTCTTTATTGTCTGATTGCAATAATTGCAGTTCTTCAAATAAATACGGATGGCATCTCATGGAACCTTGACCGAAAATCATCAAAGAACGCGTAAGAATATTTGCCCCTTCTACCGTAATTGCAACAGGTATGGATTGATAAGTTAAAGCCATAAAATTACGTGGTCCTAGCTGAATCGCACGTCCACCAACGACATCCATACCATGATTAATCACTTTTCTCATAGTTTCAGTCGCATAGTATTTTGCCATAGCTGTCATGACGGCTGGAGTCCCACCCTGATTCAAACCACAAGTCACCATGTATCTAAATGACTCAAGCATATAGGCATCACTGGCAATATCACTGGTTGCCTCTTGCACACCTTCAAAATGCCCAACTGACACTTTAAACTGTTGTCGAACACTAGCAAATGCACCCACTAAAAGGTAACTCATCTCACCCGCAGCAGTCGCCAATGCTGGTAAAGAAATACCACGACCAACGCCTAGACATTCCATCAACATGCGCCAACCTTTACCTGCATTTTGTTGACCGCCAATAATCCAGTCGATTGGAATGAAAATGTCTGTTCCTTCCACAGTTCCATTCATAAATGGCGCACCAGGATTATGGCGTGCACCTATTTTTATCCCTTCATGACTTGCAGGTATTAATGCACAGGTAATACCATATTCACTTTTACTTTTATCACCTAATAGACCATCTGGATCGTACAACTTAAACGCCAAACCAATTACCGTTGCAATCGGTGCAAGCGTAATCCATCGTTTAGAAAAATTCATTTTTAGACCAAGAACTTCTTGTCCTTGATAAGACCCATAACAGACTATACCTGTATCTGGAATCGCTCCCGCATCAGAACCAGCTTCTGGACTGGTTAAGCCAAAGCAAGGAATTTCTGTACCATTTGCTAAGCCGGGTAAATAACGTTGCTTCTGTGCAGTTGTACCGTAATGTAGCAATAGTTCACCGGGACCAAGCGAGTTGGGCACCATACAACTCACTGCCGCAGTCAATGAACGTGATGCTATCTTGCTCATAATGCGGCTTTGAGCAAATGCTGAAAATTGTTTTCCCCCAAATGATTTTGGAATGATGAGTCCTAAAAAACCTTTATCTTTAATAAACTGCCAAACTTCAGGAGGTAAATTTTTATCTTTGTGGTGAATTTTCCATTCATCAAGCATGGAGCAAAGTTGTTGAACTTCATTGTCTATAAAAGATTGTTCTTCAACGGAAAGTTTTGGATAAGGATATTGATCAAACTTTTCCCAATCAGGCGCTCCCATAAATAATTCTTTTTCCCACCAACTTGTACCTGCTTCCAAAGCCTCTTTTTCTGTAATACTCATGCTAGGCATTGCTTTGGAAAGAATATTAAATGCAGGTTTAGCAATTAACGCTTCACGTAATGGTGCAACAAGTAAAATAATACTCATTAAAATTATGGGAATACCAACCACTAAACACCAAGGTGTAATAAAAATCGCGCATAGAATCGCAGTAGCGATAGCCAAAATACTACCAATTGTTCGATTGAGTTCGAAATAAAATGCAGCCCACAACACAAAAAACTGAATCAACAAGCTAAGCAATATCAATACGAGAGTCATAATTACTCCTTTGCCTTCAACTTGAACTGAGAAAGATGATTTATTTGAATTACTTCATGTTTAAACTTAGATGGAAATAGGTGAAAAAAGCGTGAATTTTTATTCTACAGATTGGATTGATTTTTTTTAAATTCGCTACCCAACATTACACAACCGCATCAAGATAAAACCTCTTGCGAAAGTCGTTATTGCAAGTTTATCTAGTTTACTAGTGCAGCGAGGCTTTGTTGCCAAAAGTTTGAAAGAGGATGGTACTATAATTGAGCTAAATTCAAATGACAACCTGGATATGATAATCTAATTGCTTGAATTTATTAAAAATTTATACATGTGCATGAATCTAATTCATCTAACTAGGAAAACTACTTGCTGTGAATTTATCACCTAATAATTTGATGCAACGCATTTTGGTTTCCACTAGGGTTTGTTGAGAATTAACAAAGGCAACTGATTAATTTATAATAGTACTATGGATAGATACATACTTACTGATGCCCAATGGGCAAAAATGGAACCTTTTTGCCTAGGTAAAGTGACCGATCGAG
>NZ_NHRQ01000030.1:0-28695 GCF_002165335.1 Acinetobacter sp. WCHA29 | reverse complement strand
TGCTGGCATATACAATTTAGATTGGGTGAAAGATAAACAATTAAATTGATTGAAAAATGATTTATGAAGGAAGTCTAATATCTAAGATAATTTTTTGTGCTTCCATTAACTCTTTAACTGTAATTGGATAAAAAATTCTAATAAGCTCATAAAGAAGAAAAATATGATGAGAAGAGTTATTCTTATTAAATAAAACTGTTTTACTTCTAGGTAGCATTTCAATCAAATCTTCAGTAATAGTTTGAACTATATCTGATGTGTAGTTCTTCATTGTATTACACCAATCAAAAGTTAAAACAGAATCTTCATTGATGGATTTTAAATATTGTAAAGGACCATAATTAATGAAAGATTCGGTTTGGCGATGTTTGGCTGGAACAACTACCATTAGTTTATTCTTAAGGTGCTCATTGTTTACGAACATTCCTAATTCTACGAGTGCTCCCTCACTTTCTAAGAAAATTAATACGTGACTAGAAATTTGAGCGATATCATTTTCAAAATCTAATAAATTTGTATATTTTCCAACTTGAATATAATTATAAAAATCTTCAGCTAAATGAATATTTTCACAAATTATGTTTTTTTTTGAATTTTTAACATGAAAAATATTATCGCAAAAAAATTTACGTAGGCTTTGAAATTTTTTTTGGAAATCATCGCTTTCACTTTTGTATTGATCTACATATTCAAGCTGACCACCGCATACAAAAATAATAGGCTTATCAATGCTGATTTTAAATCTATCAACACCCCAAGTATCAATTTGACTTAATATAAAATATTCGAATGACATAAGAAAATTATTATTAATAAAAGAGAGGTGAGCTTTAACTCACCTCTCAGATCTCTTTACTCAGGATAGCGTTAGATGAATTTCTAAGCTCCTTTAGGTGCGCAGAAATTCATCTAACGCAAGCCTAAATTTCTCACAATAACATTAGTTTAGCGAAACGCTAAACTTTTATAAAACTACCCAAAATAGTTCGTTTTATAAAAAGGCTAAAGAGAATATACCTTTAATATTACATAACCTCAAAGATTTAAGCAATCGAATCATCTAAATTCGGTGCTAACCAACGTTTCGCTACATCCAGTGTCCAGCCTTTACGTTTTGCGTAATCTTCAAGTTGATCTTGCGAGATTTTGCCCACATTAAAGTATTCACTTTGAGGATGCGAATAATAGAAACCACTGACAGAAGATGGCGGCATCATCGCAAAGTGTTCAGTCAACTTCGTACCAATCTTCGCTTCTGAACCTAACCAATCAAACAACACCGCTTTTTCAGAATGCTCTGGGCAAGCAGGGTAACCTGGCGCAGGACGAATACCGACATACTTTTCTTTGATCAGTTCTTCATTACTCAACGTTTCATCCGCTTTATAGCCCCAGAACTCTTTACGGATACGTTCATGTAAATGTTCAGCGAAAGCTTCTGCAAAACGATCCGCTAAAGACTGAACCAAAATTGCTGAATAGTCATCACCTTTGCCTTTATATTCATTTGCCAATTCTTCAGCACCAAAGATCGACACCGTAAAACCACCGAGATAATCTTCAGGTTGTTCAGAAGGCTTAATATAATCTGCCAAAGACAAGTTTGGTTTACCTGTCACTTTGTCTGATTGCTGACGTACGTGCTCAAAGGTATGAGTGCGATTTTGACCTGATTCATCAAATACGCTGACAGTATCTGCACCAGTACGCTGAGCAGGGTATAAGCCAAACACAGCACGGGCATCGAAACGTTTATTTTCAATGATGTCTTTCAGCATCGCTTGCGCTTGATTATAAAGATCAGTCGCTGCTTCACCGACCACTTCATCTTCTAAAATTTTCGGGAATTTACCCGCCAAACTCCAAGAGATAAAGAATGGTGTCCAGTCAAAATATTCAACTAAGGTTTCAAGCGGATAATTCTTAATAACTTGTGTACCCAAAGCATTTGGTTTTGGTGGTACATAGTGATTATCAATTTTAAAACCGTTTTCGACTGATTCTGCATAACTCAATTTTGCAGCTTTCGGTTGCTTATTTGCTAAACGTTCACGAATCTTGGCATATTCAGCACGATGCTCTGCAATAAAGTTACCGCGCATTTCAGGAGAAAGTAGGGTGGTTGCGACACCCACTGCACGTGAAGCATCCGCGACGTAAATTACAGCATCATTTGAATATTGAGGATCAATTTTAACTGCGGTATGTGCTTTTGATGTGGTTGCACCGCCGATCAATAAAGGAATATTAAAACCTTTACGTTGCATTTCTTTGGCAACAAAGACCATTTCATCCAAAGAAGGGGTGATCAAACCTGACAAACCAATGATGTCACATTTCTCATCTATTGCCGTTTGCAGAATTTTTTCTGCAGGTACCATCACGCCAAGGTCAACGATGTCATAACCATTACAACCCAAGACAACACCCACAATATTTTTACCAATATCGTGTACGTCACCTTTTACCGTTGCCATCAGGACCTTACCTTTAGATTGTCCTTCTGACTTCTCAGCTTCAATGTACGGATTCAGCCATGCTACAGCTTGTTTCATGACGCGTGCAGATTTAACAACTTGAGGAAGGAACATTTTTCCTGAACCAAACAAGTCACCGACCACGTTCATGCCGTCCATTAATGGGCCTTCGATCACATCAAGCGGACGTTTTGATTTTAAACGTGCTTCTTCAGTATCTTGGTCGATATACGTGGTAATACCTTTAACCAAAGCATATTCGAGACGTTTTTCGACAGACTCATTACGCCATTCAAGATTTTCAGCTTCTTTGGTAGCACCCGCTTGACCACGATATTTTTCAGCAACTTCTAGGAGTTTTTCAGTTGCAGCTTGACCTGTCTCACCTTGATTTTGGTTAAGTACAACATCCTCAACAGCATCTTTCAGCTCTTTATTGATATCGTCATAAATCGCCATCTGACCAGCGTTTACGATACCCATAGTCATGCCTTGTTTGATGGCATGATAGAGGAATACTGAGTGAATCGCTTCGCGTACAGGTTCATTACCACGGAATGAGAACGAAACGTTAGAAACACCGCCAGAAATCATGGCATGTGGTAAGTTTTGTTTGATCCAACCAGTCGCTTCAATAAAGTCTACGGCATAGTTATTGTGTTCTTCTATCCCTGTTGCTACTGCAAACACGTTTGGATCGAAAATAATATCTTCAGCTGGATAGCCAACCTCATTGACTAAAATATCATAAGAGCGTTTACAAATTTCACGTTTACGTTCAGCGGTATCTGCCTGACCAACTTCGTCAAAAGCCATGACAATAACTGCTGCACCGTACTGACGGCAGAGACGAGCTTTTTCGACAAACTCGTCATAACCTTCTTTTAAGGAAATCGAGTTTACAACGGGTTTACCTTGAACACATTTTAGACCTGCTTCAATGATTTCCCATTTCGATGAGTCAATCATGATTGGCACACGAGAAATATCAGGTTCTGAAGCGACAAGATTCAGGAAATGCACCATCGCACCTTGCGAATCGAGCATCCCTTCATCCATGTTGATATCAATGATCTGCGCACCAGCTTCAACTTGTTGCTGAGCGACTTCTAAAGCTTCTGCAAAATTCTCTTCACGGATGAGACGAAGGAACTTTTTTGATCCTGTAACGTTAGTACGTTCACCAACGTTTACAAACAAAGAATCATCATAAATATTAAATGGTTCTAAACCACTTAAACGGCAAGCATGAACAGTCTCAGGAATTTTACGTGGTGGAATATCTTTAACAGCTTGGTAGATCGCACGGATATGATCTGGTGTGGTACCACAGCAACCACCAGTAATATTGATCAAACCACTCTCAGCAAATTCTTTAATAAAGGCTGCGGTTTGTTCTGGGGTTTCATCATACTCACCAAATGCATTCGGTAAACCAGCATTAGGATGGGCTGAAACAAAGGTATCTGCAACGTCAGAAATCGTTTTAACGTGAGGGCGCATTGCATCTGCACCTAATGCACAGTTAAAACCAATTGATAGCAAATCACCATGACGCACTGAGTTCCAGAATGCTTCAGCCGTTTGACCTGTCAATGTACGACCTGAGGCATCTGTGATCGTACCTGAAATCATCAATGGAAGTTCATAACCGATTTGCTTAAAGACTTCTTTGACCGCAAAGATTGCCGCTTTACAGTTCAATGTATCGAAAACTGTTTCGATTAATAGAATGTCAGCACCACCTTCAATTAAGGCGTGTGTTGCTTCGATATAATTTTCTTTTAGTTCATCGAAAGTAATATTACGGAATGCTGGATCATTGACGTTCGGTGAGATCGAACATGTACGTGATGTAGGGCCGAGTACACCTGCCACGAATCGTGGTTTATCTGGGGTAGAGTATTTATCACAAGCCGCTCTCGCGAGACGTGCTGCTTCACGGTTGATCTCTGGTACGAGGTCTTCCATGTGATAGTCCGACATGGAAACACGTGTGCCGTTAAAGCTGTTGGTTTCAATAATGTCTGCGCCAGCATCCAGATAGGCTTCATGGATGCCTTGAATAATGTGTGGTTGTGTGAGTACCAATAAATCATTGTTGCCTTTTAGGTCTGAGGCCCAATCTGCAAAACGTTCACCACGATAATCTTGTTCTTCTAATTTATGGCGTTGAATCATCGTCCCCATCGCACCATCAATAATTAGGATACGTTGGGCAAGAAGTGATTGTAGGGTGGTAAGCGTGGACATTCAGAAACCCCAGTCGATGATGAAGATAAAAAGCAGGGGCATTGTAACAGAAGCGAACAAAAAGCGCGTATTTTCAGCATCAGGATGATGTAATTCATCCAGTCAGGTTGAAAATGTCATAAAAGCTTCATGAAATTGCAATAATTTCGGTGAATAATGCCTAAAAACACAACGTATATTTCGGAATATGACAAATAACTTTCATATTTTGTTGTGTTTGTTGCAAAATCAGACAAACAGGTTTTATTGAATTTATTTTTAATTAAGATATTGTTTTTGTTATATTAAAATAAAAATAATCTTGGTTTGAATCAAAAAAAACATAAAAAAATATAAGAAAAATATGAAAATTTGGCTTCATATGACAGTCCTTTGTCATATAATTGTCATAATTTAATTAAACAATACAGAGGATTTTATTATCCTCTTACCGTCTACATGAATTCTAATCTTCCTCCTGTTTCGGATTCACCGCTTGCCAGTTCTACGGCAAAATCGACGAATGTACATGTTCCTACACCGAAATTTTTTATGCCGGTGTTTTTAACAATTATTATTGCAACACTTATTTATATTGGTTTTCAGGTGAGTGCTGACTTAGCGCATGTACCACCTTTGAGTTTATATTCAGTTATTCTTCTATCCACGGCATTATTCATTGCTTTAGGCTTTGAATTTGTTAATGGCTTCCACGATACAGCCAATGCGGTTGCCACCGTGATTTATACCAATGCCTTACCTGCACCTGTTGCAGTGATGTGGGCTGGTTTCTGTAACTTCCTTGGGGTTATGGTCGCGAGTGGTGCTGTTGCTTACGGAATTATTGCATTACTTCCAGTTGAAATGATCATGAATGTCGGCAGTGGTGCTGGCTTTGCTATGGTTTTTGCACTGTTGATTGCAGCGATTCTGTGGAACTTAGGAACTTGGTTCTTAGGTATTCCTGCATCAAGTTCTCATACTTTGATCGGTTCGATCTTGGGTGTGGGGATCATGAATCACTTGTTAAATGCATCAACTGGCGCAACCAGCGGCATTGATATGGATCAAGTCATCAAAGTAGGAAAGGCATTGTTATTTTCACCTTTGATCGGTTTTGCATTTGCAGCAATTGTATTCTTACTGGTTAAAACAATCTTTAAGCGCCAATTGGAATTGTTCCAACCTCCTGTTGGTAACAAACCACCACCACCACTTATTCGTGCGATTTTAATCTTTACCTGTACGGGTGTAAGTTTTGCACATGGTTCTAATGATGGTCAAAAGGGCATGGGCTTAATCATGTTGATTTTGATTGGTTTGGTTCCTTTGGCTTATTCATTGAATAAAAACTTAGATGCTCAACATCTACAATCATTCGAACAGCTTTCGGCTCAAACAGCGACAGTATTGAATGTCAATCAGAATGAATTATCTGATGAGAAAGCGCGTGCTGTACTCACTAAATATATTCAAACCAAAGAGCAAACCCCAGAAGTTGTTCCTGCTCTTGCAAGCATGACCTCTCATTTGGGTGATCGTGTAGCGACTTATGGCAACTTAAAGGATATTCCTGAAGCTGCTGTAAGCGAAATCCGTAATGATATGTATTTAAGTACCACAACTTTCAAGCGATTAGATAAAGCTGAAGCTTTACCAGCGATGGATAAAGACCAAGCCAAAGTGGTAAAAGAATACCGTAGTAATCTTGATTCATTCCTACAATACATTCCAAATTGGGTTAAAGTTGCGGTGGCACTTGCGCTTGGCTTAGGTACGATGGTGGGGTGGAAGCGTATTGTTGTGACTGTAGGCGAGCGTATTGGTAAGAACCATATGACTTATGGTCAAGGGATGTCTGCTGAACTTGTTGCAATGACAACGATTGCTGCTGCTGATGGTTTAGGTATGCCAGTTTCAACAACTCACGTTCTAAACAGTGCTGTTGCAGGGACAATGGTTGCCAACAAGTCTGGGCTGAACTTCGCGACAGTGAAAACAATCCTTTCTGCATGGATATTTACCTTGCCAGCAACGATTTGTTTATCTGGTGGTTTATACTGGTTATTCTTACAGTTTGTATAATGATTTGATTTACTTTAAAGCCAAATCATTTAAAAGCTTTGCCTCGGCAAAGCTTTTTTTATGGGTCATAAGATAGCGATAGATAAGGACAAAAACCTAGGCTCTAACTCAAGTAAATCTGTTCTAATTTGAATGCCTGAATGCCTGAATGCCTGAATGCCTGAATGCCTGAATGCCTGAATGCCTGAATGCCTGAATGCCTGAAGTAATGATTGTTCCTAAATAAGCGAAGAAGATCTACGTGAACCTATTACAAAAAGTTTTATTCCCCAAACGAGGAATATTTTTATTCTTGATTATCCGCTAAGATAACTGAGATATACAGTTTACTTAACTGCCTGTTTAGATCTATTTAAAAATATAGGCAATCTAAATTAGGGTTTACACTCCGCCATTCTCCAAAATAGAGAGTGGCTTTTTTTATTTCTATCTCTAAATATCGAAAAAAAAAGAGCTGTCGAAACAGCTCTTTACATGTATTACGTGAGTTCAATTCAATTAAGCTTGTTGAATTCCAGCAACAACCCAATCCTGTTGTGAACCAGCAGGTTTAACAAAATGCCAAATTTCGGTGAAAGGTTGCGGTAAGCTGTTTAAATCTTCGCTGACTGTTCCTGTAAAACGCACACTGACAACATATTGACCATTTTCAGTTGCACTATCTGCTACCATTGCATTCAGGTTACTAAATTCAGCAACATCCTGATCCTGATTGGCCATGATGTCCTGATACATTGAATTAAAAAGCTCAGGTGTTAAATAGCGGCGAATTTCTTCAACATTACTTGCACTATTGACAGATTGAATGTGGTTGAAACGCTGACGTGCAACACGCAGGAATGCAGCAGGTTCAGTACCATCAGGGAGTTGATTGCCACTACTCATTGATGCTCCGCCAAATGCTGCTTGAGGAGCAGCCATACCGCCACCGACAGATTGACCAAAGATATTGGTGTTATCGCCAGATTGACGAGCTGTTGATTGAGGTGAGCTAGGGCGGCCAAAATTGTTTTGACCGCTGTTGTTTGGAGCGTATGGATTATTGGCTGCTAATTTTTTTTTTGCGCCTAATTTGCGGAATATAAAGAAGGCGATAGCAGCTGCAAGAAGAACCCAAAGCCAGCTAGGAATGCCGCCTTTTTCTTCTTGTTGAGCTTGTTCAGCAGCTTGTTGTTCTGTTGCAGTTGGATTCTTATCATCAGCAAGCGCATTTGCAGCAACAGCACCTACAGCAGCACCTGCTACACCAGCAGCAACCATTGAACCTACACCAGGACCAGACTTTTGTGGAGTAGTTGTTTGTTGTTGAGTCGGAGTCGCTTGACGAGGTTGTTGGTACGACTGGCTAGTTGAGCTAGAACGGCTCATACCATGACTTTTGCCACCGCCCGCACGTTTAGCTTCTGCAACTGGTGCCGCGACCAAAGTTGCCATCAATAAAGCTGCCATCAAGCCACGCTGGTGTACTTGCATCGAAAATTCCTATTTAATTCCAAGATGTAAGTGTATTTATGAAGGTATTCGTTGATAATTTCAACTAAAAAAGTATGTTTTTTTATGTCAACTCGTCACTCAATTGCATTGCTTCAGTGAGAGCTTCATGTAAGCGTGCAACGGCAATGATTTGAACGCCATCAATAGTTTTTTGCGGTGCATTAGCTCTTGGTAAAATGATATATTTAAAGCCATGCTTGGTCGCTTCTTTTAATCTTTCTTGACCATTCGGTACAGGACGAATCTCACCAGATAGTCCAACCTCACCAAAAACTGCCAATTGTTGTGGCAGGGCTTTACCTCTTAAACTTGATGCACAAGCCAATAAAACCGCAAGATCAGAGCCAGTCTCGGTAATCTTTAAACCACCCACTACATTGACATAAACATCTTGTCCTGAGGTTTGCACACCACCATGACGATGCATCACTGCAAGTAACATATTCAAACGGTTTTGCTCTAAGCCAAGTGCCACTCGACGTGGTTGCCCGTGAGCATCATCAACTAAGGCTTGAACTTCGACTAGGAGAGGGCGCGTTCCTTCACGGCTGATCATGACAATTGAACCAGGAATCGCTTCATCATAACGACTGAGAAAAATTGCAGATGGATTGGCAACTTCCCGAAGTCCTTTGTCGGTCATGGCAAAGACACCAAGTTCATTTACTGCACCAAAACGGTTCTTTACAGCACGTATCATACGATAACGTGAGTCAGATTGACCCTCAAAGTAAAGTACACAATCCACCATATGCTCTAAGACACGTGGACCCGCAAGAGAACCTTCTTTGGTCACGTGACCGACAATAAATAAGGCGGTACCACTATTTTTAGCAAAACGAGTAAGTAAGGCAGCAGACTCACGGATTTGTGAAACTCCACCTGGAGCAGATTGCAGAGTTTCTGTATATAGGGTTTGAATTGAGTCAAGAATAGCCACAGCAGGACGCTCTTGTGCGAGAACCTCACAAATACGTTCCACGCAAGTTTCAGCCATAACTCTGAGTTGGTCTGTAGGCAGATCTAAACGTTGAGCACGTAAGGCAACTTGTGAAAGTGATTCTTCGCCTGTGACATAAAGAGCTGAACTTTTCTTACTAGCCATGTGAGTTGCGGTTTGCAATAAAATTGTTGATTTACCAATACCAGGATCACCACCAATCAGTACAACAGAGCCTGTAACCAAACCGCCACCGAGTACACGATCGAATTCGCTAATACCTGTCTGTAGACGAGTTTCATGTGAAATTGAGATTTGATTAAGGGTTGTGATATTAGCACTTTGACCAGCATAACCACCGCCCATTTTAGGCTGAGCTCTATGACTAACTGTCGGTTCCAGTCGAACTTCTACTAGACTATTCCATTCGCCACACTCAGAACATTGACCAGCCCATTTAGAATGATCTGCACCACATTGTTCACATCGATAAACAGTTTTAATTTTTGCCATATATAAAATTGAAAATTTGCGATAAATTAGTTAAAAAGTAGAGTAATTACGGAAAAGATCAATATCGTTCATTTTCTTGATAAGGAATTAAGATTAAACGGTGTTTTCGTAATTGACTGGTTAAAGGGAAGTGCTCAGAAAAATAACACGATATAAGACTTTTACAAGTAAGATATAGTAGGTTTTTGAGTCGAAAATTCTTTAAACTCACTTTTTTCCACGGAAGGTCTTTGAGCATTTGCTCATTTGTTGTCGTAAGAATTATATTGAATGGCATAAATATTGCTGATGCTCAGACAAATGAAAATGTATCAATTGATATATTTTTAAATTATACAAAAGGTTGATGTTTATGAGTGCAGCAGAAATTGTTGATTGGATAAATGGTATTATTTGGAGCAAAGCTCTCATCTATTTATGTTTAGGTGCAGGTTTATTTTTCTCCGTCCTAACAAGGTTTGTTCAAGTTCGTCAGATTAAAGATATGATAAGCCTCCTCATTAAAGGAGGCTCATCGGCACAAGGTATTTCTTCGTTTCAAGCACTCGCTGTTTCACTCTCAGGTCGTGTTGGTGTAGGTAATATTGCAGGTGTAGCAGCAGCAATTGGTTTTGGTGGGCCAGGTGCGGTCTTCTGGATGTGGCTTGTTGCATTTTTAGGAGCGAGTACTGCTTATGTTGAATCAACCTTAGGTCAAATTTATAAAGTTGAATATCAAGGACAATATCGTGGTGGACCCGCTTTTTATTTTGATAAAGGTCTAGGTCAGCGTTGGTTGGGTATTTTATTTGCGATTGCCGCGATCATTTCATGTGGTTTGTTTTTACCCGGTATTCAAGCAAATGCAGTAGGTAATGCTTTCACACAAATCACAGGTGAAGGTGCAATTGTTTTTGGAAATGTCGGCACTTATAAACTACTCGCTTTAGTTGTGATTGTAACACTACTTGCAGTCATCATTTTTGGTGGTATCAAACGTATTGCAAAATTCGCTGAATTTGTAGTGCCGTTTATGGCGGCTGGCTATATTGTAATGGCATTAATTATTGTCTTTATCAATATCGATAAGTTACCTGGTGTGATTTCCTTAATTTTCGCTGATGCCTTTTCTCCTATGGCAGGTCTTGGTGCTGCAATTGGTTGGGGAGTAAAACGTGGCGTGTATTCTAACGAAGCAGGTCAGGGTACAGGACCACATGCCGCTGCCGCAGCTGAGGTAGAGCATCCTGCTCAACAAGGTTTAGTACAAGCATTCTCAATTTATATCGATACTTTATTTGTTTGCTCTGCTACTGCATTTATGATTCTTATTACTGGAATGTACAATGTTCAAGGTACTCTAGAAGCAGGTCAATTTATTGTACAAAATGTTGCCGCCACGGCTGAAATTGGCTCTCCTGCGTTTACTCAAATGGCAGTAAGTACTGTATTTGGTGGTTTTGGACAAATCTTTGTTGCATTAGCTGTATTCTTCTTCGCATTTACAACGATTGTTGCGTATTACTATATCGCTGAAACCAATATTACTTATTTAAGTTATATTACTAAAACTCCATCTTTATTATTTATCACCAAATGCTTCATCATTCTTTCTGTTTCATATGGTGTAATCAGTGCAACAGGTTATATTTGGGGAATTGGAGATATCGGTGTAGGTTTAATGGCTTGGATTAATATCATTGGTATTATTGTGACTTACTTCATTTGGAAACCAACGATTAAAGCGTTGAGAGATTATGAACAGCAGCAAAAAGCAGGTGTTAAAGAGTTTACTTTTGATCCAGTAAAACTTGGTATTCGTAACGCCACCTTTTGGGAAGATCGTATTAAGAATAAACAAAACTAATATCATAATAAATTAAAGTAAATATCTAGATATAAAGGCAGCCTTAAGAGGCTGCTTTTTATTGCCTAATTTTTAAGCTATTGAAAAATATAGAGTCAAAAAAGTGCATTGAGTTGGTACATCCTTGTGCGTATGATCAGGTCCATTTGTATTTAACTTGAAATGTTGAGTTGTACAGACAGAAAATTGGCTAGCTAAAACATCATCAAAGCAATTTACAATGCAAGAAGATGCCATTAAATGGTGCGAATTGTCATTTTGATTTGAGCATTAGCTAACGAACGAAAAGTACTTGAGAGTTTTTGTAAAAATGTCGAATCAAAATTTAGGTGAGGCCAACGAGCAAAGTGAGCTTCACCGTAGTCTATCTAATCGACATCTTCAACTGATTGCGATTGGTGGAGCAATCGGAACGGGATTGTTTATGGGGTCAGGCAAAACCATTAGTTTAGCTGGACCATCTATTTTATTCATTTATGGCTTGATCGGTATCATGGTGTTTTTCGTGATGCGTGCTTTAGGTGAATTACTCTTATCGAATTTAAAGTATAAATCTTTTATTGATTTATCCACTGATTTAATCGGTCCTTGGGCGGGTTATTTTGTTGGATGGACGTATTGGCTATGTTGGGTCACGATTGGTATCGCAGATCTATCAGCCATTATTTACTATCTTGAGTTTTTCAATGGGGGCGAGTCATTTACTCCATTGGGTGGATTGTTGATTAGTACTGTTGCGATTCTATTTGTACTTGGGTTGAACCTTGTCACCGTAAAATTATTCGGTGAAATGGAATTCTGGTTTGCAATGGTTAAAATCACAGCAATTATTGTCTTAATTGCGGTTGGTTTATGGATGATCTTTACGGGCTTCACTAATGCTGCGGGTACAACGGCGAGTATTAGCAACTTGTGGACACATGGTGGTATGTTCCCTAAAGGGTTAGATGGCTTCCTCGCAGGCTTTCAAATTGCAATTTTCGCCTTTGTCGGTGTAGAGCTAGTCGGTACAACTGCCGCTGAAACACAAGATCCACAACGTAACTTACCGAAAGCGATTAACTCAATTCCAATTCGTATCATTATTTTCTATGTATTGGCATTGTTCGTGGTGATGTGTGTAACACCTTGGGATCAAATTAACCCTAAAGTCAGCCCATTCGTAAACATCTTCTCACAAGCAGGTATTGCTTCTGCGGCGATTATTATGAATTTGGTGGTGTTATCTTCAGTGATGTCATCAATGAATAGTGGTGTATTTTCGACCAGTCGTATGCTATTTGGTTTATCAACGGATAAGCAAGCACCAAAATTATTTGGTAAATTGTCTAAATCTGCCGTTCCTTCAAAAGCATTGGTTTTCTCATCAATGTGTATCTTTATTGGTGCATTTGTACAGTTCATTTATAAAGTACAGACGGGAACCAATGATGAAGTGACAGCGTTTACTCTAGCAACCACTTTATCAACCATCCTGTTTATCTGTGTGTGGATTGTGATTATGTGGAGTTATATTAACTACCGCAAAAACCGTCCTGAGTTACATGCACAATCAACCTTTAAACTTCCTGGTGGCGTGTTTACTTGTTGGGTGGTTATTTTATTCTTCCTTGCAACGATTTATTTCCTTGCTTTGGACGAAACCACTTTAGAGTCACTTAAAGTTAGCCCAATCTGGTTTGTTATTTTGGCAATTGGTTATTTCTTAAATAAAAAGAAGTAAGCAGTTAAAGAAGTAATGAACAAGAACGTCGGCATCTAAGTCGGCGTTTTTTTATGGATATTGTTTTATTCCTTCAAGTTTAGACTTTAGCCAATCTGATGATCACGTTATACTGCTACGAATTGTAAAAGTTAGGTGCTCAGATGCGTCAAGTCATTTGTTCGATCGGTTTATTATTCAGTAGTGTGGTACTTACTGCATGTGGTCAGTCAGGGGCATTGCAATTACCTTCTGATATCAATCATGACAAACGTACAAAATACCTGCTTTATAAAAATGAAACGTCTCAGGCTAAAACGTCATCTGATGATGTGAAAGCTGAAAACCAAGCAGCAACATCTTCAAAAGTATCACAGACAACCTCACCTTAAGTTTGTAAATAAGGACATCTTCATGAGTTTCACTCGCATTAATGGAGTATTGCATGCTGAGCAATGTTCATTAGATCAGCTCGCACAGCAATTTGGCACGCCTTTATATGTTTACTCAAAATCTACATTTGAGAAGCATTATTTAGATATGCATCGTGCTTTTGATTTTATTGATCATCAAATCTGTTTTGCAGTGAAGTCAAACTCAAATATCGCTGTTCTGAATGTATTAGCAAAACTTGGTGCAGGTTTTGATATTGTGACGGGTGGGGAACTAGCACGTGTTCTCGCAGCAGGTGGTGAACCTTCAAAAATTGTATTTTCTGGTTTAGGTAAATCTGAAGCTGACATTGAAAAGGCTTTGACCGTAGGTATTGCATGTTTCAATGTTGAATCACATGCTGAGCTGGATCGGATCCAAAAAGTAGCGGCGAAACTTGGTAAAAAAGCTCCGATTTCTCTGCGTGTTAATCCAGATGTCGATGCGAAAACTCATCCCTATATCTCAACAGGTTTGAAAGAAAACAAGTTTGGTATTCCAAGTGATACAGTCAATGAGACTTATCAATATGCGGCGTCATTACCAAATCTTGAGATTGTCGGTATTGACTGCCACATCGGTTCGCAATTGACAGAAACCAAGCCTTTTGTTGATGCGCTTGATCGGGTCATTGTGATGATTGAACAGTTGAAAGGTCTGGGCATCAACCTCAAACATATTGATATTGGTGGTGGTCTAGGCGTTTGTTATAAAGATGAAACACCACCAAGTGTTGCCGAATATGCCAATGCCATGCGTCCAGCTTTGGAAAAACTGGGCCTAAAAGTCTATATGGAACCAGGGCGTAGTATTTCTGCCAATGCAGGTGTATTACTCACTAAGGTAGATTTACTCAAGCCGACGAATCACCGTAACTTTGCCATTATTGACGCAGCGATGAATGACTTAATTCGCCCAGCTTTATATGAAGCTTGGATGGATATTCAATCGGTGAATCCGAATGCTGATGTTGAAGTAAAAACTTGGGATTTAGTTGGTGCAATTTGTGAAACAGGTGATTTCTTGGGTAAAGAGCGTGATTTAGCACTTCAAGAAAATGATGTCCTTGCTGTATTAGGTGCAGGTGCCTACGGTTTTGTAATGAGCTCGAATTACAACACCCGTGGTCGTGCTGCCGAAGTTATGGTCAGTGGTGATCAAGCCTATTTAATTCGTGAACGTGAAACCATAGAATCACTTTGGGAAAAAGAACGTTTATTGCCTGAGGAGTAAATTGAGATGTATTTAGAATTTACCAAAATGCATGGTTTGGGCAATGATTTTATGGTCGTTGACCTGATTACCCAGCGTGCTTATTTAGATACTATCACTATTCAGCGTTTAGCCGATCGTCATTTTGGTGTGGGTTTTGATCAACTTTTGATTGTTGAACCACCTGATTTTCCTGATGTTGATTTTAAATATCGAATTTTTAATGCTGATGGTTCGGAAGTAGAACAATGTGGTAATGGTGTACGTTGTTTCGCTCGCTTTGTACATGAGCGTCAATTGACGACCAAAACTAAAATTCGTGTACAAACTAAAGCGGGTATTGTTGAGCCTGAATTGGGTGCCAATGGGTGGGTTCGTGTAAATATGGGACCACCAAAATTTCTTCCAGAAGAAATTCCATTTCTTACCCAAGAACATGAAGATATTGAAGGCTTATACGCACTAGAACTTGCAAACAATCAGAGTATCAATATTGATGTTGTGAACATGGGGAATCCTCATGCTGTGACTATCGTACCTGATGTATTAACTGCTGATGTTGAGCGTATTGGCCCACAAGTAGAATCACACGCACGTTTTCCTGCACGTGTAAATGCGGGTTTTATGCAAATCATTGATGAAAAGCATATCCGTTTGCGTGTATATGAACGTGGTGTGGGTGAAACCTTGGCCTGTGGTACAGGGGCTTGCGCGGCTGCGGTCAGTGGTATGCGCCGTGGTTTACTTGCCAATGAAGTTGAAGTTCAGCTTGCAGGTGGTAAATTGCATATTGCTTGGCGTGAAGGTGATGTGGTTTGGATGACAGGTCCAACCACGCATGTCTACGATGCGCGATTGGATTTACGATATTTCCAAGGTTAATCTTGGAATCAGTAGACATTCCTAAATGGAGTGTCTACATGAAGAGAAAATTATAATTTCAAAGGATAACAATGAATCATTTAGTTTTTCTTGCAGGTGCGTCTGGAAATACTCAATTTTGGAATCCTTTAGTTGCCAAACTTCCAGAAGCCTACACCAAACAAATAATTCATTATCCAGGCTTTCATGGTGTGGCAACTGATCCAGAGATTAACAATTTTGATGATCTGAGCAATTATGTCGTTGCACAGATTGAGCAACCTTCTATTCTCATCGCTCAATCCATGGGTGGGATTTTTGCAATTGCTGCGACCTTACAGAAAACTGATTTGGTTAAAGGTCTCGTATTGATTGCAACTTCAGGTGGAATCAATTTAGATCGATTTCAGGTGCAAGATTGGCGTCAGCTTTATCGACAGGAATATTTGGAATCCCCTGATTGGTTTGTGACGACAAAGGTCGATTATGAGGAATTTCTATCTACGATAGAGGTAGAAACATTACTCATTTGGGGCGATCAAGATTCAGTTAGCCCAATCGAAGTTGGGCAATATTTAAATCAGATACTTAAAAAATCAAAACTTTATATTGTCGAGGGTGGTGATCATGGGCTGGCAAAGCAAGATGCAGATGAAGTGGCAATACAAATAAATGCCTATTTAAAAATGATTTAGACCATGATTAAAACGTATAAAAAGCGTGCTGTGATACCAGCACGCTTTTTTTTATGACTTATCGCTTACTCAATGCTAGTTTCAGTGCAAACAAGATAAAAATACTTCCTGTGACGCGATCCCATATATCGAATAAATTTAGGTTGCTTTAAATAAGCGGAAATGGACTGCATCGCAGCAATTAGAAAAATTGACCAGATCAATCCGATTACGACATGTATCATCACAAGACTCATGGTCCAAATTACTGGAGATGCAGACTGTGGAATAAACTGTGGCAAAAAGGAAATATAGAAAATACCGACTTTGGGATTGAGTAAATTTCCCCAAAAACCTTTCATAAACCAATTTTGCCTTGTCACTGCTGAATTATTTAAACTCGCAAGTTGGCTACGAGGTTTTAAAAGGAGATTGAGTCCTAACCATGTCAGGTAAATTGCCCCTATCCATTTCAAAGCATTAAAAGCAAGATCCGAAGTCATCAACAATGCACCTAAGCCACAGGCCACGATCACTCCCCACACAATACAACCTAGATTAATTCCTAAAGCTGCTTGAAATGCTTTCATTTTACCTTCAAGTGTTGCGGTACGGATGATGAGTGTTGTATCCAGACCAGGAGTAATCGTAAGAATTGAGATTGCAATGAGATAGGGGATAAGCAACATTGACATGGTGATGGCGCTACAAAAAACTTGAAATATATTGTATTACACAGCTATATATACTTCGAGATTTGTTTAAAGATAAATCAGAAGAAAATTTGTTAAAATACAAGTTGGTCGATATTCCAAGATGGAGAGAAATTTGGAAACTCCTATAAAACTTCTTTCCATGTGGTTAAAAGAACGCATTATTCAAAATCAATCGGAACATACGATTGCAGCATATCAACGTGATTTAACCGATTTTTTAAATTTTTGTGAATACAAAAAGCTACGATTGGAAGATGTCGAAGCATCTGATTTAAGAGAATACTTGGCTGCACGAGTTGAGCAAGATCAATTGAGTTCGAGTAGTCTGCAACGCCATTTAACATCAATTCGTCAGTTTATGAAGTGGGCTGAGCAAGGTCAGTATCTACAACAAAATCCATCTGAAGACTTTCGATTAAAGCGCCAGCCGCGTCCTTTGCCAGGGATGATTGATATTGAAACAGTGAATCAGATTCTAGATCAGGCAGCGCCCGAGAAGCCGATCGAACAACAATTATGGCTACGTGATAAAGCAATGCTTGAACTTCTTTATTCCAGTGGATTGCGCTTAGCCGAATTACAAGGGTTAAAGATTAAGGATATTGATTTTAATCGACAATTGTTGCGTATAACGGGTAAAGGCAATAAAACGAGAGTTGTGCCGTTTGGAAGCAAGGCAAAACAAGGCTTGATTGAATGGCTAAAAATCTATCGGATATGGCAGGGTGGTTTTGCCGCAGATTCAGCCGTGTTTATTTCACAAAAAGGCAATGCGCTGACTCCACGACAAATTGAAAATCGGGTCAAGTTACAGGCCCAGCGGGCAGGGATCAGTGTCGATTTGCATCCACATTTATTACGGCATTGTTTTGCCAGCCATTTGCTTTCCGCCAGTGGTGACCTACGTGCAATTCAGGAAATGTTGGGTCATAGCAACTTGTCCACCACTCAAATCTATACCCATGTCGACTTTGAACAATTGATGAATGTATATGACCAAACCCATCCTCGGGCGCAGAAAAACTGAATCCTGATATATTATGTTGCAAAATTGCATGTAAAATAGGCAACTTATTTTACAGGGCACACTTGAACAGTGCTTAAACAATATTCTCACTTTATTGCCCATTTTTTGCAAAAACTGTTGGGTGTTTGGATTTGCCCGAAATGATCCGTTACAGAACATCTGCTTTTTGTCTGCAAGATATATTTTAGATGGTTGAATTTTATAAAATATTAATAAAATCAAAATGTAATATTGATAAGAACGGACAGCTTAATTGAGTTGATTTTTCAGTGCTCTAAATTAGTGAACTGAGCATTTCATCTTTTTTACAGTCATAGCGAAAATTGTGACTTGACCGAAATGCCAAATACATTGCAAGATAGGGCACCTAAAAAGTTTCAATCGAAGAGTTAGAATGCTCTTCACTACATTTACTTGATTAGAACAGCCGAGGATTACATGAAGGCTCTTGTCGCTGTAAAACGTGTGGTTGATGCCAACGTTAAAGTTCGTGTTAAGCCGGACAATACTGGGGTTGACCTAACTAACGTTAAGATGTCAATTAACCCATTCTGTGAAATCGCAGTGGAAGAAGCGGTTCGCTTAAAAGAAAAAGGAACGATTTCAGAAATCGTTGTTGTTTCAGTGGGTTCTAAAGACGCGCAAGAACAAATTCGTTCTGCAATGGCTTTAGGTGCTGACCGTGGTATCTTAGTTGAAACTACTGATGAAATTGGCGCTTTAGAAGTTGCTAAAATTTTAAAAGGCGTTGTTGATGCTGAAAAACCAGAACTAATTCTTCTCGGTAAACAAGCAATTGATGATGACTCTAACCAAGTAGGTCAAATGCTTGGTGCTTTACTTGGTGCTGGTCAAGGTACTTTTGCATCTGAAGTTAAAGTTGACGGCGGTAAAGTACAAGTTACTCGTGAAGTTGATGGCGGTTTACAAACTGTTGAGCTTGGTCTTCCGGCAATCATCACAACTGACTTACGTTTGAATGAGCCACGTTATGCTGCTCTTCCAAACATCATGAAAGCGCGTAAAAAACCGCTTGATACTAAGTCTCCTGCTGACTACGGCGTTGCAACTGGTACTAAACTTAAAACAGTTAAAGTTGAAGCACCTGCTGAACGTAAAGCTGGCGTACAAGTTAAGTCTGTAGACGAACTTGTTGAAAAATTGAAAAATGAAGCGAAAGTGATCTAATACAGAAGGATAAAATCATGAGTATTTTAGTTATCGCTGATCACAACAACCAGTCACTTAACGGTGCAACTTTAAACGTTGTTGCGGCAGCTCAAAAAATCGGTGGTGATATTACTGTATTAGTAGCTGGTTCTGGCGCTCAGGCAGTTGCTGATGCTGCTGCTAAAGTTGCTGGTGTGAGCAAAGTATTACTTGCTGACAATGCTGCTTATGCAAATCAATTGGCTGAAAACGTAGCTGCTTTAGTTGCGGATTTAGCGAAAGGTTACAAATACGTATTAGCTGCTTCTACAACTACTGGTAAGAACATCCTTCCACGTGTTGCTGCACTTCTTGATGTAAGCATGATCACAGATATCATTTCTGTAGAATCTGCAAATACTTTCAAGCGTCCTATCTATGCAGGTAACGCAATCGCAACTGTTCAATCTGACGAAGCAATCATCGTTGGTACAGTTCGTGGTACAGCATTTGATGCTGCAGCTGCTGAAGGCGGTTCTGCTGCAGTTGAAGCTGTTGCTGAAGCGAAAGATGCTGGTATTTCTAAGTTTGTAAGCGAAGAAATCGTGAAACTTGATCGTCCAGAATTAACTGCTGCGCGTATCGTTGTTTCTGGTGGTCGTGGTGTAGGTTCTGGTGAAAACTATCACAAAGTACTTGACCCATTAGCTGATAAGCTTGGTGCTGCTCAAGGTGCTTCACGTGCTGCGGTAGATGCTGGTTTCGTACCAAACGACTTCCAAGTTGGTCAAACTGGTAAAATCGTTGCGCCAGATCTTTACTTGGCAATCGGTATCTCTGGTGCGATTCAGCACTTAGCAGGTATGAAAGATTCTAAAGTTATTGTTGCAATCAACAAAGACGAAGAAGCGCCAATCAACAGCGTTGCTGACTACTGGTTAGTGGGCGATTTGAACACTGTTGTACCAGAATTGGTATCTAAACTTTAATTCTCTGAATTAAGTTTGAAACGCTCCGAAAGGGGCGTTTTTTTATGTTAAAAATAAGAATAAATAAATGAGAGCATTACCGATGAATTATACTTTTAAGACCTATTTTCTGATGCTGGCTCATTATAATCAGTGGCCAAATCAAAAGTTATTTTCTACGCTCATCAGCTTAACAGAGGAGCAATTAAATCAAGATTGTAAAGTTTATTTTAAATCCCTTATGCAAACGGCAAATCATGTGTTGGTAGGAGATATACTTTGGTTTGAGCGTATCAAAGGTGTTGTTGCATCAACGTATACTTTGGATGAAATTCTTTATAATCAACTCGCCCAATTAGAGAATGCTCGAATTGAACATGATCAAAGTCTGATAAATTTTATTCATGAACATGATGAAGTTTCATTCCATCAAACCATTACTTATGTCCGTCGAGGTCAAATTTATACTGAGCCTTTGATTGAAATATTGGCACACCTATTTAACCATTAAACGCATCATCGAGGTCAAATGCACAGCATGATCTTTGAGCTAACAGCAAAGTCCTTGGAGCTAGACTTAATTTTCTTTCAAAGAGAATGTGCCTATTTATACCGCTGATTTTAAAAAACTGGATTGAATATTTTATTAAAAATGCCTTTATTTTGATTAAAAAGTAATCTTTTATTCTGTTCACTAAAAAATGGAAAACTAGATTTTTAACTTATTAATTCTAATAAATTTTTTATTGTAAAAAAATGCTATTTTCAGATTAGCAAACTCCCAGTTAACCTGTCATTTATGCTATAATTTTTCGCTATATTTTTTAATTTTAGTTCAATTTTCTGAACTAATTTTTTGCAAGATTGAATACATAAAAACAAGTAGAGCCATCTACTTGTAAACAAGGAGTATGCATGAGCGTATCGGAAATTAGACCGATTGCCATTGAGGACGAACTCAAGCATTCATATCTAGATTACGCGATGAGCGTAATTGTATCTCGTGCATTGCCCGATGTAAGAGACGGTCTAAAACCTGTTCACCGTCGTGTGTTGTTTGCAATGCATGAATTGGGTAATGATTATAACAAAGCGTACAAAAAGTCTGCTCGTGTGGTCGGGGATGTGATTGGTAAATATCACCCGCATGGCGACATTGCTGTGTACGAAACCATTGTTCGTATGGCGCAGAATTTTAGCTTGCGCTACATGTTGGTCGATGGTCAAGGTAACTTCGGTTCGGTCGATGGCGATAGTGCCGCGGCAATGCGTTATACCGAAGTGCGGATGCAAAAACTCACCCATGAGATTTTGGCTGATCTTGAAAAAGACACGGTTGATTGGGAAGATAACTACGACGGCTCTGAGCGTATTCCGCAGGTGATGCCGACCCGCATTCCCAACTTATTGATTAACGGTACGACGGGTATTGCAGTGGGTATGGCGACCAATATGGCGCCGCACAATATGACCGAAGTGGTCAATGCTTGTTTGGCTTATGCCAATGATCCGAATATTTCTATTGAAGGGTTAATGGAACATATTTCGGGTCCAGATTTCCCTACTGGTGGTATTATTTACGGTAAATCTGGCATTGTCGATGCGTATCGTACTGGTAAAGGTCGTTTGCATATTCGTGGTAAATATCACTTCGAAGAAGATCCGAAAACCGGTCGGACCACCATTGTGTTTACCGAAATTCCGTATCAGGTCAACAAGGCAAGAACCATTGAGCGTATTGCAGAACTGGTCAAAGAAAAGAAATTAGAAGGCATTTCGGAACTGCGTGATGAGTCTGATAAAGACGGTATGCGTATTGCGATTGACCTCAAACGTGGCGAAAATGCTGAAGTTGCGGTGAATAATTTATTCTTGCATACCCAGTTGCAAAATTCGTTCAGCATCAACATGGTTTGTTTAGACAATGGTCAGCCAAAGTTGATGAATTTAAAAGATATTATTGCGGCATTTATTCGTCATCGCCAAGAAGTGGTGACGCGTCGTACCATGTTTGAATTGCGTAAAGCACGTGAACGTGGGCATATCTTAGAAGGTTTGACGGTTGCTTTGGCGAATATTGATGCCATTATTGAAACCATTAAAACTTCTGCCAACCCAAGCGAAGCACGTGAACGTTTACAAGCAGGCGAGTGGGCTGGGGGTGGTGTGGTGGCATTGCTTGAAAAAGCCGGTGCAATTTCGGTACGTCCAGATGAAATTGAGGGCGAAGACCCAAGCCGTCCATTTGGTTTGTCGGGTGAAATTTATCGATTATCGCCAACCCAAGTTGCGGCAATTTTAGAGTTACGCTTGCACCGTTTAACTGGTTTAGAGCAAGATAAACTACACGCCGAATATACTGAAATCTTGAGTCAAATTGCTGGATTAACGGCAATTTTAAATGATTTCAACTTGTTGATGAATGTGATTCGTGAAGAACTTGCATTGATTTTGCAGCAATATGGCGATGGTCGTCGTACTGACATTGTGGAATCAGGTGTAGATTTCTGTCGTGAAGATTTGATTCCAGAAGAGCAAGTGGTGTTAACCGTTTCGCAAACTGGTTATGCCAAAACGCAACCACTGTCTGATTATCAAGCACAACGTCGTGGTGGTCGTGGTAAGTCTGCAACTACCATGAAAGATGACGACATCATCCAACATTTAATTGTTGCTTCTAACCATGCCACCGTACTGTGCTTTACCAATGTCGGTAAGGTGTATCGCCTGCGTGTGTTTGAAGTGCCACAAGCCTCTCGTGGTGCCAAAGGTCGTCCAATTGTCAACTTGTTGCCACTGGAAGCCAATGAAACCGTAACCGCAATTTTACCGTTGACTGAGTTCCCAGAAAACCATTATGTGTTTATGGCAACAGCTTCGGGTACGGTAAAACGTGTTGAATTAGCACAATTTAGCAATGTTCGTTCTAATGGTTTACGTGCGATTGAGTTGAACGAAGAAGATACTTTAATCGGTGTTGCAATTACCGATGGTAATCAGCAGATCATGTTGTTCTCGAACGAAGGGAAGGCAATTCGTTTTGCTGAAACAGATGTTCGTGCGATGGGACGTACGGCCAAAGGCGTGCGTGGTATGCGTGTGAGTTTTGCAAGCAATACCATTGAATCTGAAGATGCTGAAGTCGAAAATGATGATAGCGATGACAATGATGATTCATCAGATTCGAATGT
This sequence comes from Acinetobacter sp. WCHA29, assembly GCF_002165335.1. Taxonomy (NCBI): domain Bacteria; kingdom Pseudomonadati; phylum Pseudomonadota; class Gammaproteobacteria; order Moraxellales; family Moraxellaceae; genus Acinetobacter; species Acinetobacter sp. WCHA29. Next base: position 5,176 of record NZ_NHRQ01000030.1, on the reverse strand, counting down.
TGTCAGTCGTATTGTTTCACTTGTGGTTGTACCTGAAACGGGTGAAGTACTGTGTGCTTGTGCAAACGGTTATGGTAAACGTACACCAGTGGATGACTTCCCAACCAAGAAACGTGGTGGTAAAGGTGTGATTGCAATCAAGACCAGCGAACGTAATGGTGAGCTTGTCGGTGCGGTATCTATTGATGAAAGCAAAGAACTGATGTTGATTTCTGATGGTGGTACATTAGTGCGTACCCGTGCTGCTGAGGTTGCAACCACAGGTCGTAATGCACAAGGTGTTCGTTTAATCCGCTTAAGCGATGCTGAAACCTTAGTCGGTGTTGTTTCGATTGCAGCTGTAGAAGATGACGAAGAGTTAGACGTTACAGAAGAAACGGAAAATACAGAGGTTGAGGCTGTAACTTCTGAAGAAGCGACAGTAGAACCAAAAGATGATACGCCAGAAGCGTAAGTCATCTAAGATCATAAAAAAGGAAGCTAATCGGCTTCCTTTTTTATTGATTTCATCATCACTAATCGATAATAAGAAAGTGCCAGTAAAATTGCAGCTACCGTCGCAAGATAAATAAGTTTAGGAACAACAATGGATGTTGCGACCCCCATCTGATTCAGTTGTACGAACACTTGTACGCCATTGGTGGATGGTAGTAACCACGCCAAGAATTGCATCCATTCAGGCATAGCTTGATGTGGCCATGCTGTTCCTGTTAATAGAAACAAAGGCACTGAAGTCACAATAATTAAATGTCCGACTCGTTCGGGCATATCCACCAATGAGCCAATAAGCGTTGCTAAACCAATGATACAACTCACATAAATTGGAACAGCGAATAGCATTCCCCAGAAATTACCCCCATGCGGATATTCATATAACCAAAATGTAAAGCCAAATAAATAGAGACAACCTAAACATCCGATGGTTAATATTGCGGCAAAAATCGCAAAAAATTCTGATCGGTTGGCAACCCAACCTTTTTCTCTATAGCTCGCAATCAACATTGCGAGTCCGAGTAATATGGTTTGATGAATAATAAGACTAGATACAGCAGGAAAAATATAGCTGCCATAGCCAGATAATGTATTAAATAGAGGAATCTGATGAATTGAGATCTCAGGATGAAATGAAGAAGCTTTGCCAAATTTTTCTAAATATTCTTGTAAACTCGCTTCAATTGAAGTCGCTAGACCAATTCCCACTTCTTTGGTTCGAATGAAATAGGCTGTACTTAGGTAAAGACCGATTCCACCCATTTCGCCGCGTTTCAAACTATTGGTAAGATTTTCGGGTAAGAGTAAAATGCCTTCAGCTTTCTGATTTTTTACGAGTTTCTCAGCCTCTAGGAAATTATCGGTAACTGTTGTGATTCGAATATGTGGACTATTAGCAGCTTGACTAATAATTTTTGAGGTTAAAATACTTTGTTCTTGGTCAACAATTACAATTGGGATGTCTGCTGCCGACTGAGCTTTATAAGCAGTAGGATAGAAAAAACTATACATGATTACAGCTGCAATCAATGTGGTAAATACAGAACTATTTGCAACAATATTTTTAAACGTTTGGATGTAATAGAAGCAAAATGATTTCATTGATTTTGCTCCTGAATATTTTTCTTCAATAAACGAATACTTAAACCTAAATAAAGAGCAGAGAAAATAACTAAAATACCAAAAGGAATAAGAGATACGGAAATATCGCTACCGATCACCCATTGCTCAGTTTGTAGTTTCGCATAAGGCGTATATGGAATAATCATTGACCAAAATTGAGTAAATGCTGGTGCATTATTCAGGGGGAGAGTAATTCCCGAGAAACTAGGTGATGATCCACCGTAAAGTGCAATAAAACCAAAGGTTTTAGGTAGATCTTTGGTGGCTAATACAACAGTACTGCTGATGACAGCATAAGAAAAATAAAGTAAAAATTGTGCAAGCAAAATTAGGCTGAGCGAGCCTGCAATAAAGTAGCCACGAATATGTGCTAGCCAAAACATCCAGCACCCTGTCCACGCACAAAAAATAAAGACATAGGTCAGGATTTTACCTAATAGGCTAGAAATAATGTGTTTTGAGTCAACCCATTCATTCAGGGTTTTCCTTTTAAATTCCTGTCCGATCGCAAAAGCCACACAACAGCAAAGCAGTAGATGTAGCACTGCAGGCACCATGAATGGTTCCAGAAACAGTTCATAGCTCATATTAGGATTATATAGCGTAGAAATCTTAATATTTGGTGTGGGAACATCCAAGTAGGGGATTACATTTGATAAGTAACTCTGTCCCGTATAATCTGCCATACCGTTTAATGTACTCATCAGCATTGCAGAGGAAATGGTATTTCCAATACTAAAAAAGGACTGGTTATAGGCAATGCTGATTTGAGCATCCTGTGCTTTTACTAATCTTTGTTCTGCACCATCGGGGATTAAAACGAATCCCCATGCTTCAGTTTTATTAATAAGCTGTTCGGCTTCATCTTGGCTAGTGGTGATAGTTTTTACTTGTAAAGTATGATTGATACTCAGTGCATGAATGACTTTACGGCTCATTTCACTTTGATCTTGATCAATCACAACGATAGGTAAATGCTCAGCTTTACCCGATGCAAACATATTGCCAAAAAGAAGAATCACCAACAAAGGGGCAATGATCGCCATAAAAAAATCAGCTTTATGGCGTTTTAAATAGCGCAACTCCCGAAGCATTACTGCAAACATCGGTTACTTTGCCTCTTCAATGTTAAATAAAACACTCATACCGACTTTTAGGTCTGGAATGGTTTGTTCTGGTACTAAATGAAATTTGAAGCTACGAATATCATAACCGCCAGTTTGTCTTGTTGTCTTAATCGTTGCAAAATCACCTTCGGCATCAATTTTTTTCACTTTAAAATTTGCTTTACGGTTGAGTGCAGGAATAAAACCTTCCAGAGTTTTAGTTTTATAAATTGAGCTATACATGTCTTCACGGACATTCAAACTTACCCATAAATCATGGTCTTCAAGAATGCTTACTACAGGGATGCCTGTCGCGACTAACTCAGTTGGTTTACCGTAAGTTTTAGAAACAGTACCATCAGTCGGTGAATATAGTTTGGTCTCTTCGGTTAAAGCATTGGCTTCTTTTACCGCTGCTTGAGCCATAGCCACTTGTGCATCAGCAGTTGATTTTTGTTGCTCCGTACTGCCTCGTTTAGCGCGTGCGTACTGTTGATAAGCTGCTTCAGCAGTTTCACGTGCCGAAGTTTGGGCGGCTAACATTTCATCACGGCGTTGACGAGAAATGACACCTTGTTGAAATAAATTTTCACCACGTTTATAAGTGGTTGCTGCCAAATCAGCTTGGGTTTTCATTGCTTGCCAGTTAGCGTATAAGGTTTCGATATTCTCTTGCTGAGCACCACGATATACGGTTGAATGAAATGCTGTAGCACTTTGTAAAGCTGCTTGTGCTTGCTCTTTCTTTGCCTCTAACTCTGGACTAACAAAACGAACCAAAGCCTGTCCTTTTTTAACGGGTTGTCCATCAGTGACGTAAAACTCTTCAATACGGCTTGGAACTTTGGTGCTGATATGTACTGTTTCTGCTTCAACGCGACCTTGTAATTCAATGGTCTGAGGTTGATAAGCTTTCCATAGACCAAATGCAATTAAACCGAATAATAAAATAAGGATAATTAACCCAATAAGTTTGAGTTTTCCATTTTTAGATGATTTATTCGGTGGAATTTTTTTATTCAAAGCTGCTGTTTCAGTTTCTACTTTTTCTGTATGTTCAATTAGAGAAACTGGTTCAGATGCTTTTTCTTTTGTTTGAGCATCTGTTGTTTGATTGACTTGATCTGTATCACGTTCTGAATTGGATGATGATGGATTCTGGCTCATAAATTTCTCCAATTAGCGTATATAGTCAGTACGTGGTTGATTAACGTAAAGCTTAAATTCATCAATAGAACCATAGCTTTGTAATAAGGTGGCCAAAGATAAAATATATTTATACGAGTTGAGTGCCATTTCAGTTTTTAAAGTACTTAAAGCATTTTGTGCGTCAATCACTTGCGTTGCAGTACCCATACCTTCTTTAAATGAAAGTTGTTGGATTCTTAAATTTTCTTGAGCTGCTTTGGTATTCTGGGTAAGTAATTGATGGCTATTTTGCGAAGAATTTAATTCACTATAAGATTTGTATAAAACATTTTCGACTTCTTGTTTTGTCCGTTCAGTCATAAGCTCTGCTGCATATTTTTTGAGCTCTGCTGCACGGATATTTTTATTATTGTCTATACCTGAGAATAAATTGTATTTTGCCATCACACCTACAATCCAATTTTCTTTGCTATCTAAGCCGTATTCTCCAAAAGCAAAAACACTTGGTTTTTTAGAGGCTTGTTGAACTTTCACATTTTCATTGGCCAATTCAGTATCTATTTCTAGTTTTTTAATCAAACTTGAGTTCTGATCATAATTTGCAAGCAATTTATCCAAAGAATGATTCTGAGTTAAATTCACAAAAAGTGGGGTGCTTAGACTGACACTTTCTTTGGTTTGTAATAGATTCTGTAAACTAAATTCGCTCGCTTTTAAATTAGACTGTGCATTTTGGTAAGTACGTTCAGCATTATTGCGTGCAACTTCAAATTGCATACGCTGTCCCTTGTTAATAAAACCTTGTTTTTCAAGTTTTAGCGCATTGTTATAATGTTCTTGCATCGCATTCAAATTAAACAACGCTGACTTGGCTAATTGTTGTTGTAATTGCACATTGAAATAAGCCTGAATCATTTCGAAACGTTGTGTATCTTGCTGTTGTTTTTCACTAATATTTGAGCGTTTTGCTTGAATAGCGGCGATTTGTTTAGCGCTATTAATTTTTCCACCTGTATATAGCGGCATAACCATTGAAACTGAAGTACGAACATCATGATCTTCAACAGTGACATCTAAGTTATTTGGAACTTTATAGGACTTACGCACTATTATTTATAGATTCTCTGTGGTAGGAGATGATTTTTATCGAGAATAAAGTCATCAATGAAGTCTTTGATGATTGGTCTAAATAATTTCTTCTGCCAACGATATACATTTTCAAAGATCCGCTCAAACTGGTTCTTTTGTATCTCGACGTAGGCCATCAAGGCTGCAAAAATATGATTCAAAATCAGTTTAGATCGTCT
>NZ_NHRQ01000002.1:60967-276142 GCF_002165335.1 Acinetobacter sp. WCHA29 | reverse complement strand
CTCTTGAATTAAATAATTTTGCTGATTAATTTAAGATCAAATAAATTGTACGTTTTTTGATTTATGACGGAAGTCTATTGATGATTTCTCAAAGAGTATATGTGAAAACTACACTTATTTACTTAGAAGTTTAGATTATATAGATTGCTATGATTATTCTTCCAAAACATATTTCTATCCTAAAAATCCAAATTTAATTAAAGTCTATTTGAAACGTAAAAATACTGAATCTCAACCTTTTGATTTTATGAAGTTAAGTTTAAGTAAAATTTCTCATTTTGAATCCGACAGAAAACGTAAACAAGTTTTTGAGAAAATCAAACAAATTATTGGGGGTGACAATCAATGATTGAGTTAAACCTACTTAAATTTTTAAATATTGAATTCCCTCTTGGTGAGGAAAATATTATATCGTTCGTAAATACAGCACCTCATAGATATAAAACTTACGAAATTTTAAAAAAAGATGGTAAAAACAAACGTAAAATTGCTCAGCCATCTAAGGAAGTCAAACTATTACAACGTTCAGCTTTAAAATTGCTTGAACCAATTTTACCAATCCATGATTTAGCTTTTGCATATACTAAAAACCGTAGCATCAAGAATAATGCTATGATTCATCAAAATTCTAAATTTATTCTCAAAACGGATTTATCAAATTTTTTCAACTCTATAACACCTAAAATATTGTTAGAGCAAATTCGAAAAACAAATATTTCTGTTTCAAGTAAAAATGAAGAGTTGGTTAGCAATCTATTTTTTTGGAAAGAAACAAGAAAAGATGGTCTCAAGTTAAGTATTGGTGCTCCATCTTCTCCCTTATTGTCAAACTTTATCATGTACAATTTTGACAATAAGATTGTTGAAGTGTGCAAGCAATATGACTGTGCATATTCAAGATATGCAGATGATATTACAATATCTTCCTCTAAGAACTTCTATGAACTAAATTTTCCTTTAATAATTAAAAAAATACTATTAGAAGAGTTTGGAGAAAGTATAAAATTAAACTCAAATAAAACTAAATATATTAGCAAGGCATATCACCGTAATGTAACAGGTATTACTATTACAAATGATGGTAGTATATCAATTGGTAGCAACAATAAACGTTTATTATCTTCAAAAATACACCATTTTAAAAACAACAAAATAAAAGATACTAATGAAATTTTCAAGCTAAAAGGTCAATTATCATTTGCTTTTCATATTAGACCTAAATTAAAGGAACAATTTGAAAAAAAATATGGTAAAGACACCATCTATAAAATACTTAAATATAAATAAGAGAGATTTTCAATCAACTCTCTTAATACACTCTCCGTTAAAAAGTAAAGAGTAACGAGAATCCAATACCATCATTAAATCCCTCTTTCCTAAAGGTGAGAAGCTACGTTTTGCAAGAAGAGACTCCAATTCCTGTTTCCAAACAAAAACCACTTGATACAGATTAAAATTTAGAATAAATCTTTTAAATGACAACTTTTTCTTTCTGTAATATCACTAATCGAATCAACTAAAAGCATATTCTTATTTCCATCACCTCTATAAGCACCAATAACTTCAGCATATACAGGTTTTACCATATCCTTTTCCTTAGATAAAAAGTCTGATACTGCTTTTTCATCACTCCATTCAGCATCTTTTAGTTCATATATATTTCTACTAATATCGCAACGAGTCAAAATCACTTTCTTGTTTTTAACTTCCAACGTCCCAATAAAAATATCCATCACCTCATTTGATTCAATAGACTCAGCAAAAGCAGTCAAAGGATTCAACAACATATACACAATTAAAGCTAATATGAGGTAAATTTTTTTCATTGAAACGCTCCTAACGTGTGATGTGATAAAATACGAAGAAATATTCGACATCCGGTTTAATCAATTCTATTGGTTGAGTTTAGTATATTTATCAGCAGATAGCTGTTTTATATTTTTATTATAAGGCTTCATTAATTTCCACTTTTAAGTAGACATTCGCTCTACAAACAACACACCATCCAAATGATCGACTTCATGCTGAACGATACGGGCAGGAAAACCTTCAAAAGTTTTTTCGACAATTTCACCTTGTAAAGTGTAATAACGTACTTTTACTACTTGTGCACGTTCAACCACTCCACGTTGATCAGGAACACTCAAACAACCCTCTTCTCCCAAACAAGTTGCTTGGGAAAACTCCAAAATCTCAGGATTCACCATCACCACTGCATCCATCTCAGGTGCCTCTGGATAACGTGGGTTTGGTCGGGACGCCACAATAATCACACGCTTGGAAATATAAACCTGCGGTGCTGCAATGCCAACACCATTACGTTCAAGCATGGTGGCATGCATGGCAGATGCTAGTGCCATCAACCATCCACTATTAAATTCCGCATCGGCCACCAATGCCGCTTTCAGCTTTAAAATGTCTTCACCACGCTGTGCCACAGGTAAAATCACACTCATCGCATAACCTTATAATTAATTGTTTTGACCAAATCATGAATAACATCGTATGGGATATTGAATCGGGTTGCCATAATTTTCATTTAAGAATCTTGTCATAGTATATGCACGATAAAAATAACGTATGGCAAATCACAATGAACGCGACCCAGCTTTTTCTTGGTGTGATCTTTAGCTCGATTGGCCTAGGCTATTTTATGTATGGCAAAAAGCAGAAAATGACCGTGCCCCTTGCCTGTGGCCTGATTCTAATGATTTATCCTTACTTTATAGAAAGTACCGCTTTACTCAGTGCGGTTGGTGTCATTCTTGCGCTTCTGCCCTATTTTCTACGCTTCTAAAATAAAAAACTCCCCTCACGGAGAGTTCTTTTATCGCATCTAAATTAAAGGTTTTTCTTTAATTCATCCTCAACAATTTCAATCTCAAGCTGGCTAAACTTGCGAATTTCGCCCTCTGCATGCTTTTCAAGCATTCCACCGATCAAAGGCACTTTCACCTTTACCGTCCAGTTCAGAGTAATGTCTACTTGGTTACCGTTACCTGTTACCTTACGTTCAGCTTTTGCTTCTAAAGGTAAGTTTGCGCCTAGCTCTACAGTTGAGGTTAGATTTTTTAAATCAGTAATATCAGAACGTTTTAAACGGAATGCATTTTTTAATAATTTTTTAGCCACATCTGGGATATTCACATCAAGATTATATTCACGACGTAAGGTATAAATATCACCTTTTACAGCCGATTCAATAATTTCTAAGTTCTCACCTGGAATACGCTTACATACTGCTTCATGCAATGAAGTCATAGCAACTAATCTTGAAAAATCTTCAATTGAAACGCCATGAATTGTTTCATTTACCGTAAATTGATGTGCCATTTTTTAAATTTCCGTTTAGTTTTAATTAAGGTTTCATCATCGCAGCAAATTATATCATTCTCATTTCAATCACAAAATCTGAACATGTAAAAATTAATGACTGCCCGGATTAATAATTTTTATTGTAATGATGTCTTATACCTAATTTTACCGTTACTCGCTCCGTTCGGCTGATATAGAGATAGTGATTGCCATATTCGATGACTGCATAAAACTGCTCAGCGCCATCATCTAATCCTGTAGCAGACCATGTCGCCCCTTGTGGAAACTCATCTAGCCATTCAGCTTTATAAAAATCTGAAACTGAGTCAAATGCGAGATAACTCTCTGGATCAGCCATAATTTTTGCTGCGACTTGATCAAATTTTTGTTGTTTGAATGCTTCTAAACTGAGTAACACGGATGTTCCTATGCCGATAAATATGAAGAAAAATTACAAAAATACAGAGATTCTCTTAGACCCATAGTTTGCTGAGGGATTTCCTATATTTCTAGATTATATTCAGCGTTATCATAGGTTTTAGATGATCGTCCCATTTGCTAGAATAGGTTCAATGTGTTATCAACTGCTTATACTTTTATCTTTTACAACGATAAACTATAAGGAGTAAATATGTCTTATCAAAATATTTTAGTCGCTGTTGATGATTCTCCAATTTCTTATGCAGCAGTTGAACATACACTGTCTTTAGCAAAATTATCAGGGGCAAAAGTGACTGTACTCAGCGTGGTGGCTGTTGATCCATATGTCGGTGTTGATTTTTATCAAGTTGCACCAGCCATTACCGATCATTTTATGCAGGCTGAAGCGCATGCCAAAACCCAACTACAAGATATTGCTCAATCTTTCATTCGCGATGGAATTGAGGTTCAAACCAAAATTCAGCATGGTGCAGCGAGTGAAGGCATTATTTTTATAGCTGATGAAATTGGCGCAGACCTTATTATTATGGGTTCACATGGTCGTACAGGCGTAAAACGCTTATTACTGGGTAGTGTAGCGCGTGCTGTTTTAACGGAATCACATATTCCTGTGCTGATTGTCAAACAATAAACTGAGACAAAATGCAAAGCCTTGTGTGATCGCACAAGGCTTTTTTATTCCCGAAAGCTTTGCCATGTCTCAAAAGCATGTGCGCAATAAAGCTTCAACTTAGAAAACTGAGGAATAATCGCTTCACTCTGTGTCGGTCTTAAAAACACAAAATCATCGACCTGAATATCACAATCATTGGGTACATTGACCAACTCCTGATTACTACTTCGCCCATACAATGCATGTGGATGCGCTTGTTTTGGATAGACATAATTCGCCAGCCAATAGCCGCCATAAATAAACAGTGCCTTATACTTATGTGGCAATTTATCGAGTAAAGACATTGATGGCAGCTGGGTAAAAGGTAAAACTTTTAAGACTGGCGATGCAATCCATAAAGCAGGCTGTAAAGCCTTTAAAAAATCACTGTCAAAATCACTTGGTTTTAAGAGCATTGAACCAAAAGACAAATCATTGCAGACACTTTCAGTGGTATGAAAGCTAAAGGTTGGACTACCACCGCCATTAAAACACAGCGCATCACTCCACAGCGATGGAAACTGCTGTTTAATTAGCTTTTGGTAATCGGCATAGGTCTGCTGTGAGCTTTGATAAGCCAATTCAGGTTTTTTAATGATGGCTGGAATTTTAGTGACATGTGCATCATAGCCCATTAAACCAGAAAGCTTTAAATACTGCGGATACTGTTGAATCAACTTTAATATTTCGACCATCTGTGCTGCCGATTGCACGCCACCACGATGCAAACCAACATCAATCTCAATATTCACATGCAAAGATAGAGCATAGAGCTGAGCAATCTCAAGATACTGTTGTAATCGTTGCTTGGTATCAATCAGCCACTGAATGTTGGCATTTGACCACTCCGCATGCTGATCAAAAAATTGATGGACTGCTTGAGCGGGCATTGGTTTACCCAACAAAATATTGGCTTCGGCAAAATTTTCTAAGATCGAAACAATATGCGGTTGATGAAATACCATAAAGCGTTGCGTATTCAGTTGTTCAGATAGCAACTTAAGTAATTCTAGGCTTGCTAATGATTTCACTACCAAGCGTGCTTTTAAATGTGGTGCATGTGACAAACGCAGTTGTACATGTTGGATATTTTGTTTTAACGCAGCCGCATCTACAATAAGTTGCGGGGTCGCAATCCCCTGTTTTTTTAGGTCAAGATTGAGTTGTTTAAAATAATGATCCAACATGGCTATACCTTTTTTATTTAATCCTGATCCTAAAAAACCATCTTATACAAGGGAATGTCATCTACAACCTGAGTAAGCCAAAGCGACCAAAGCTTTGGCAAAACGCAAGAGTTTAAATGCATCTTATACTTCTTAGGATGAAACCAAAGTAAATCTAGCTGAAAGCTTCACCCTTAATTGGATGAGAACTCGATATGATTCAGTTAAATACTTTCAACTCATAAAAAACTCTATTTAACCTAAAAACAGCTTTTCCAGATAGGGATTTAAAAACTTAGCTTCTGGATCAAGCTGCTGAAGCAAAGCTATAAAATCATCCCACTTTGGATATAAAGCCCGAAGCTGTGTCTTGTTCATTTGATGCATTTTACCCCAATGCGGACGCCCTTGATATTTCTGCAAAATCGGCTCAACCACATCAAAAATCAACTTCGGATCTTGCTTATGATATTGATGTACTGAAATCGAAATCGAGTCCTGCTGATAAAAAGGACTGAGCCAAATATCATCACATTTCACAAAGCGAAATTCGAGCGGAAAAAAGGTGGCGACTTTATACGTTCTTAAAGCATGTAATACTTCATCCAAACACTCAATGCCACGATCCACGGGAATCTGATACTCCATTTCATTGAACTTGGTATTACGCGGTGTTGGAAATATCTTGCTCGACCAATCGACATAGGTGGTTGGTTTGACAAAGATGCCTAATAGTTTCTGTAAATAAGGATTTAGTGACGGAAAGTTTTTGGTCAACTCAGAGCATAAGGTCAGTAAGGTATCATCAGATGGGAAATTCTCTTTCCGCGGTAAAATTGCTTCATCGGTTTCATCCAAAGTTTTCAACATCAACTGCTTTTCATGGGGAAATACAAAACACTCGATATGTCGATGCTGATGCTTCCATTGCTGAATGTTTTGCATCATGTCCTCGACTAGACAAAGTTGAATATGCTCTTTGAGCTTATAGCGAGGACGATTCTGCATAGTGATCTTGGTTAAGATTCCCAAGCTACCCAAAGAAACCCGCCCTGCGGCAAAGATTTCAGAGTTCTCTCTGCGACTGCATTTTAGGATTTCACCAGATGCCGTCAATAACTCAAAAGCTTCAACATAGGCTGAAATACAATGTAAATCTGCACCTGTGCCATGTGTGCCTGTAGAAACTGCACCCGCCAGACTTTGCTGATCAATATCTCCTTGATTCATCAAAGCCTGATTGATGGATTGCTGCTGTAAATGCTGATCTAAATCGTATAAACATGTACCCGCATAAATATTGCTCTGACAGTGTTCTACATCGAAAGATGCAACACCTGAGATTCGATCTAAAGATACTAAGGTCGCATCGGTACACACCAACGGCGTAAAGGAATGCCCTGCACCCACGACTCTTATTTTTTGCTGTTCATAAACAATCGACTGTAATTCTTGAATATTGACTGGTTGTAAAATCTGTTGTGGCTTGGCTTTTTGAAAGCCTGACCAGTTTGTCCAAATGCCTTGTGTTAAATCACTCATACTGCCTCTCCTTGGCTAACGGCAGTTTTTAAATTGCCATGATTGCTGCGTTTTGCGAGTTCGTTTTCTGGAATCGGCTGTGGTCGTGTCATTTCATCGTAATGACGTTTATTTTTTTCTAACAACAATTGTTTTGCCAAATCTTTGAATTTGCTCTGACAAGCTGCCAATGTCCATTGACCAAATAAGGTATGCCCACCCTCATAAGCTTGTTGTTGGTATTCTTCATAGGTCGTGACATAACCCATATAATCATTGCAATACGATGCCAACCAAACGCTTTCAATCGAAGCCTGTGTAGCAAGCGTCTGCTTGACGGTGTCAACCACACGCTGCCCTGCGATGGTGGTAAATTCGCCTGGACAGCAAATTAAAGCCAATTGACCTAATCGTATAATCTGTAATGGAACAACGCTCGGGACTAAAGGACTGTGCTGAATCGCCCCCGCTTTCACTTGTCGGTTCATTTCTGCAATCAACGGATCAAGCATACTCGGTGGAAAACCAATCGGCTGACCTAAAATCTTTTTAGCACCTGCTTCCAGTAAGATCTGTTTTGGTCCTTGAGAGGCATACAATTGCTGATAGTCTGCAAAATCAGCTGCTTTTGAATGCTTGGTTTTCTGTCTGCGAAATTGATCGGCTAAAAACTGCATCCCTTTAATTAAAACTTTTGGCGCACCTAAACCATCGACAGGCGTGCCTGCAAAAAATGCGGTGCCATGACAAGGCTGACTGGTTTTTGCATGCTTTTGCCCAGCTGCAAACTCATCTGGAATCTCAATATTACTCAAATCAACATAGGATAAAACAGCATCGATCTTGCCTTCAACTTTATGTAATTTTTTAGGAATATTGGACTGTAAAGCCGTCAAAGCCAGCTCACTTTGATAACGACCATTTTGTTGTGCGTATTGATATTCCTGCTCGCCTTTAATCTTATTGCGAATCTTCAGCTGATCTTTGCCATGAAAATGCGGTGATACGTCCCCTGCAGTTGCTTGAGCAAAAATCGTGACTGGATTTTGAATCCCTTGCTCAATTAAAGCCTGCTCAGAGAATACGGCTGCATAGCCTTTATTATCGCCATCATAGGCGTTTAAAGAATTTCCCAAACAGGTTGCATGGACACCAAATAATGAAATAAACGACTGTAGTTGTTGCTCACGATAGAAACCGATCAACTGCATTTCTCTGTTCAAGGCTAAATGCGTTGCAGCTTCGGTACGTGGCTGAACTTCTGGATTCCGATTATATGCTTTGATTGAACGATTCCATGCGACAGGTGTCTGTTCTGGAAAATGCTGCGTCCCTAAAAAAATCTCGGTGTCTTGTTCAGATGCAATCGCATTTTGAATACTCAATACAATCGCCTCAACAATGGCAGTTAAATGTTCAGGCACAAAACCAGGGGTTGGCATATTATATAAAGCTTCATAGCCACAACCGCCAGGTCCAGAATGAGTATGAGTAGCCATTAACACCAATTGATTTTCATCAAATGCTAAACCTAGAGTTTCGATGAGTCTCTCTACGATTTGGCTACGCATCGCATGGGTAATACAGCCTAAATCCAGACAGCAAATGATGAGCCGATGCTGCTGCTGATCAACAATACTAAAGCTACGTGCATATAACGCCGTACGTTTTTCATAGGCACGATGTGACCATTGCCCATAGCCAAACATGGCATAGCCTTTTGGGGTAATTTGAATTTCCTGTTTATCCCAACCCACTTGATACATCACGATTTCCTTTCGATTTTTTTTCTAACTGTGTTAAAGCATGTTGAAAGTTAATCAAAATTATGCGATACGCAACAGGGTTAAAGAGACTTTTCTTTGGGGGGCAAAACGGACTTATGCCTATACGTAGCAGCGATAAAAATGATCAACAGCAATTTATTCCACCCACCATTCTGGCGAGCCTGATCCATTATGCAGAGCAGCAACAGTGGGATTATGCTGCATGGTTTCAGAATTCAGGTTTAGACATTGCACAAATACAGCAAACCCAAGCTGTGGTCAGTTTTAGCCAACTCTGTGATGTGGTTGGTCAAGCCATGACCACCTATCAGCTGCCCGACCTTGGTTTAAAGCTTGGCAGTAGCGAAGGTCTGATTTCGATGGGGATTTTGGGCTTTGCCATGCAATCCTGTAAAACCGTTGCAGATGCTCTAGAAATCGCGCTTCGTTACCATCGTATTTCGGGCAGTGTACTCAATATCGACTTTAAAATTCAGGGTGATGTTTGTGAATTGGAAGTGACTGAATCTCATCCATGTTTAGACCTCAAAGCCTTTTTCTATGATGAATTATTCAGCAGCATCATCACCTGTTTAAATTCAATGCTGGGCGACCATAATGATGTGATCAGTCTTGAGCTCAGCTATTTAGCAAGCGAATATCAACAGCAATATAATGATATCTTTGGCTGCCCAATTCAATTTAACAGTGATAAAAATATCATGCGCTTTAGCAGCAGCATGTTGCAGCGCAGCTTAAAAAATTACAGCCCTGCCAATTACGCAACTGCAATACAAATCTGTGAACAGGCACTAAAAGAAATTGATCAGCTCAATCAGGTCGGCTATGTACATTTACTTGACCACTTGATTGAACAGCATTTACCTGAACGTTTTGAAATGCAGCAAGCTGCGGAACATTTACGCATCAGCGAACGCCATTTAAGACGGCAATTATTATTAGAAGGCTTGAGTTTTCAACAAATCCGACAAAATGTCTTGGAGCGTAAAGCCAAACAATTACTGAAAAAGAACCTATCCATGAGTGAGATTAGCCTGCAACTGGGTTTTAGCGAATTACGTGAATTCCGACGTGCCTTTAAACGCTGGACAGGGCAAGCGCCTTCGGTTTATAAACAAGAGATCATTTTACTTAATGCCTAAGAATCAAACGGTCTAGAAATTTCCAAGCGCAGATAAAAGAGAACCGGAAATGCCTTTTCTTGTAATTTTAAATTCTCGCAAATATTCACTACCGCGCTCGGCGGCATGTATGCTGACTATACGGTTTATCTAAAACAGTATCATCAATACTAACAATAAGTTTATTATTATCAATATGTTGAATTGCTTCTTGATATAGGTCGTGAGGTGTGTAGTCTTCACGCTCTAGAAAGCGATTTACACTATCATGCGAGATGTTATAAGTCTCGGCAAGTTGTGTGCAGCTAATAGAGTTCGGTTCTGTCATGAGAAAGCCCATATAAATGGGTAGAGTACAAGTTGCTGTAGAAGCATTTTTAATTCGTCTGATCACAGATACTTTATAAAGCATTTTAATACTTTTTTGAATCCGTCAATGCGTAAGTCCTATATTTATATTTTTTATCGATATAAACACTTTGTTTTTATTATTCTGCAATCAGAAAAATTTATTAAAAGTCATTAATTTGAATTATTAAAGCAATTAAATATATAAAGAAATGAATTGGATTCATTTAGAATCGACAACTTCTTATGGTGTGCAATACAACTCGCGATATTCAGAAAATAGACGCTCTATCTGAGAATAATTATGCAGCAATCTGATCCAATAAAAGCTCTGGACTCTATTCCTTTTTGGCAAGCCTTTTTATTTTGGTTGAAATTAGGCTTCATTAGTTTTGGGGGACCAGCAGGTCAAATTGCAGTGATGCACCAAGAACTGGTCGAACAGAAACGTTGGATTTCTGAAAAAAGATTCCTACATGCACTTAACTATTGCATGCTTTTACCTGGCCCTGAAGCACAACAACTCGCCATTTATATTGGTTGGTTGATGCATCGAACCGCAGGTGGCTTAGTTGCAGGCATTCTATTTGTGCTGCCTTCTTTATTTATTCTAATTGCCTTGTCATGGATTTATGTACAGTTTGGTGATATGCCAATTATTGCTGGATTATTTTATGGCATCAAACCTGCAGTCACGGCGATTGTGTTTCATGCAACCTATCGAATTGGCAGTCGCTCACTCAAAAACAATTTCTTATATTTGATTGCCGCTGCTGCTTTTATCGCGATCTTTTTCTTCAATATTCCCTTTCCATTGATTATATTGAGTGCTGCGATACTGGGCTATTTACTGAGTAAAAAGCAACCACACTTATTTGCAACTCAAAGCACCCATCAAGGCAAGCAAAAACATTATGGTGCTGCCCTCATTGACGATGATACGCCTCCTCCTGCACATGCTATTTTCCGTTGGACTCAACTGACTAAAATCCTCGTTATCGCAGCATTGTTATGGTGTATCCCAATGATCAGTTTAACCCTGAGCTTAGGATGGCAACATGCTTATACCCAAATGGCATGGTTCTTTACCAAGGCTGCATTACTGACATTTGGTGGAGCTTATGCCGTATTACCTTATGTGTATCAAGGTGCGGTGAATCATTATTCATGGCTCAGTCCAACCCAAATGATTGATGGACTGGCATTGGGTGAAAGTACTCCAGGCCCACTGATTATGGTGGTTGCATTCGTTGGATTTGTAGGGGGCTTTAATCATGCCTTGTTAGGTGCAGATCATTTGTTCTTGGCAGGTACACTCGGCGCTGTCATTGTCACATGGTTTACTTTTTTATTTTCCTTTGTGTTCATTCTCGCAGGTGCTCCGATTATTGAATCCACTCATAATGAACTTAAATTTACTGCACCACTTACGGCAATTACCGCTGCTGTCGTGGGGGTTATTCTCAATCTTGCACTTTTCTTTAGTTATCATGTGCTGTGGCCACAGGGTTTCGATTACGCTTTTAATTATGAAGCGGCAATCGTCACAATCGCTGCGATGATTGCGCTGTTTAAATTCCAAATCAATGTGCTTTATGTGATTTTCGCTTCTGCACTTTTTGGTTTAGTTCTATACCTATTTGTATAAAAATTTGCACTAGCGTTGATGCACAAATCAACTCTAGTCAGCCCAATCTATTGAATATGATAAATTTCCACTATTAAAAGATGTTGATCATGTCAATGATGAGGAAGTACAGAAATTTCTGGCTTTATTACAGCGCTATTTATAAATACCAGATTTCATGGGTGAGCTGCTCAATCTCAGATTTATCATGGCTGACATATAACATTGGAATGCCTAATTCCTGTTTGACGCTTTGAAAAAAAGGAATGATCTCTGCTTTATGTGCTGCATCCAATGCAGAAAGTGGCTCATCTAATAACAACAATTGTGGTGAATACAGCAATGCTCGTCCCAATGCGACACGCTGTTTTTCCCCGCCAGATAGTTTGATGGGCATTCGCTCAATCAGATGTTCTAACTTGAGTAACTCAATAATATAGTCCAGTTCAAACTGACGTTGCTGCGGTTGAATATGCCTAAATCCAAACAATAGATTCTGCTTGACGTTTTTATGCGGAAATAACTGTGCGTCCTGAAATACAAGACCAATACGACGTTGTTGTGTAGTCAGATTAATTTTCTGTGCCTGATCAAACCATGTTTGATTTTTGATTTTGATCCAACCTGCTTGCGGCGTAACTAAGCCTGCAATGCTATGTAAGATCGTAGTTTTGCCTGAACCAGAAGCCCCAAATAAACCAATCACGGACTGATCAGACTGAAAGCGTTGATCAAGATCAAATTGCCCTTGTTTGAGTTGGATATGACAATCAATCATCGCTAATGCCCACGCTTATTTTTTTGATAACGATTGAACCATTGCGCAAACCACAACGCAAAAAACGCCACAGATAAAGACAAAATAATCAATCGCCATACTGCGGCTTCAGTATCAGGCTGCTGCATCAGACTATACATCGCTAAAGGCAGTGTCCGTGTTTCACTGGCAATATTGCCAACAAAAGTAATGGTTGCACCAAACTCACCCAAACTTCGACAAAAACATAAAATGCTCCCCACCAAAATACCACTACTGGCAAGAGGTAATGTCACCTGCATAAATGCCCCGAAAGAGGATGCACCTAAGGATTTTGCAGCCATTTCTAAGCGCTGGTCGACCAGTTCAATGGCGAGTCGAATTGATTGTACCAATAACGGAAAACCCATCACTGCAGAAGCCAACACAGCCCCTTTCCAATTAAACGCAAACTCTAACCCCAAGGGTGCTAGGTATTGCCCTAAGATACCTCGATTGCCAAAAATTTGAAGTAACAAATAACCAGGTACAACCGGTGGTAACACTAAAGGTAAGAAAACCAGTGTTTCAAATAGTGATTTTCCCCAGAACTCTTTTCGAGCCAAAACCCAAGCAATCAAAATAGCAGGAATTAAACTCACAATCAGACATGTTGCTGCCACTTTAGATGACAGTAGCAACACCTCAAGTTCTTCAGGAGTCAGAATCATCATTTAATTACTTAAGTACACTAAAACCATATTTTTTAAATACTTTTGTTGCCTGACTGCTTTGTAAAAACTTATAGAATTTCATTGACTCTGTATTCTTCTTTACTAAACCTATTGGATAAATAATAGGTTGATGGGTATTTTCTGGAAATGTTCCAATGATGACGACATTTTTGCTGATTGCTGCATCAGTAGCGTAAACAATCCCTAACTGACATTCACCACGAGCCACAAAGTTTAAGGCAGCACGTACATCCTCTGTCTCCACTAGGCGAGTTGAAACCTTATCCCACCAGCCGATCGAGATCAAAGCCTGCTTTGCATATTTCCCAATAGGTACACTCTTGGTATCACCTGTACACCATTTACCTTGAGCAACCCTAGTGAAATCAAAACTGTTATCTATTTTTAATTTGATTGGACGAGCTTTGGGGGCAATCACTACCAAACGATTACCCAATAAATTCACGCGATCACTTGCTGAAACAAGCTGCTTATTCTGTAAATAATCCATCCATTGCACATCGGCCGAAATAAATACATCAGCTGGCGCACCTGCTTCAATCTGCTTAGCTAGCGTTGAAGAACCCGCATAAGAAGTCTTTACTTCAACTTTATTTTTTTGTTCGTAGATTGCATCTAATTCATTCACCGCATTGGTCAAACTTGCTGCGGCATAGACCGTTACAGACTCATTCGCAAAAACATTGCTACTAGAAAATACGCTACAACCAAAGATAGTACATAAAACACGGATCGCTTTCATATTGATCGACATACCTCTCTTCCCTCAGAAATCGATATATTTTTAAAAACATATTGAAAGATAAAAATATGCTAAAAATAACAGAGATTGGGGCTTTGCTATTTTTAATGATGCTATGAGTCAAAATAAAATCTCACAGCATGATGAAATTCAATTTCACCTAATGTGAGTTCATCCCAGTTTGGTGCAAAAATTAAAAACAGCTCAATTTAGTGCAATCCAAATTATGAAACCTTTTCCACTTTTGCAAAGGTCGCATTTTAAAGATTCTAATTTTATTGAAATCAGAACGATAAAATATCCTTCATACTTAAAAATATATTCTCAGAAATATAGCGATAAGCAAAAGATTTCACTCCAAAAATACAAAAAATATGGTGAAATATGTTTCAAGAAGGAAGCAAACGAAAAATACTTTGTATCTATTTCAAGAGCCTTAGCATAGATATTTTTCAACCAGCATAAAGCAATGGCTATGCCAAAAAATTGGATGATTAATATAGATCACACAAAAGCTGTGGCAATGTCATTCAACCAACGCTGAGCTGTAATTGTTACGGTCAAAAATTAGATGCGCATTTGATGTCACCTGTTTCTTCACTGAGAATATTTCATAATGTATATTCAAGTTTTAGCCGTTTATTTAAGTGCCCATGCTGCTTAATTTAAAAGCTCTCAATCCAATACGATTAAAAAGAATTGCAGTATTCACAAGAACTTTACAACCGAAAAACTATATTCAAATTTTTAAGCGTGAAAGCTTATGCGCTACGGTTTAATTTTAGGTGATCAACTCTCGGAAGAAATCGCCACATTAAAACGACTTGATAAACATGAAGATGTGATTTTAATGGCAGAACTGCTTGAAGAAGCCACTTATGTAAAACATCATCCTCAGAAAATTGCACTCATTTTTAGTGCAATGCGACATTTTGCCAAACATCTTAAACTACAAGGATGGACTGTTCGTTATCAAGTTTTTGACCGTTCAAAAACAACAAACAATTTTCTTCAATTTCTTAAGTCTCAATTAGATAAAGAAGATGCAAAAGGTTTAGTCATAACCGAATGTGGAGAATACCGCTTACAATATCAAATGGAAAATAGTTGGGAAAAAGAACTTAACATTCCCATACAAATCCTTATAGACGATCGTTTTTTCTCTTCGATTCAAGCTTTTAAAGAATGGAGTTCAACTGCCAAAGTCCTACGGATGGAGTTTTTCTACCGAAAGTTAAGACAGCAAACAGGCTATTTGATGCAGGCGGATAAACCAATTGGAGGAAAATGGAATTTTGATAGTGATAATCGTCAAAAGTGGAATGGAACCCCCACTATTTCTCCTGCTTTATATTTTACTCATGACCAGATTGATTTAGATGTGATCGCTTTAGTTAAAGCAGAGTTTCAAGATCATATTGGTCAAATTGATCATTTCAACTGGGCAACTACACGTCAACAGGCACTTCAAGCCCTTGATTATTTTATCCAACATCAATTAGTCCATTTTGGTCAATATCAAGATGCTATGGTGAACCAACAAGATTATATGTTCCATAGCCTCCTTTCTCCCTATCTAAACTGTGGATTGCTGTCACCCAAAGAAGTTTGTGATGCTGCTGAATCAGCTTATTACAATAACCAAATTCCGTTGAACGCTGCTGAGGGTTTTATTCGACAAATACTAGGTTGGCGTGAATTTATTCGCGGCATTTATTGGCTGTGTATGCCAAATTATCGTGATCTCAATAAATTAAATGCTGAAAGAGAATTGCCTAGCTATTTTTGGACTGCTGAAACAAAAATGCAATGTATGCATGAATGTTTAAAAAACTCTTTGGAAAATGCTTATGCTCACCATATTCAACGCTTGATGGTGATTGGTAATTTCACATTACTGAATGGCATCTCACCCAAGCAAGTCAATGAATGGTATTTGAGCGTGTATGCTGATGCATTTGAATGGGTACAACTTCCAAATACTCATGGAATGGTTTTATTTGCAGATGCTGGTCTTGTTGCAAGTAAACCTTATGCAGCATCAGGTAATTACATTCATAAAATGTCTAATTACTGTCAGCACTGCCATTACAATGTAAAAACCAAAACTGATCATGATAGTTGCCCATTCAACAGTTTATATTGGGACTTTCTACATCGAAATCGAGTCTTTTTTAGTTCAAATCCGCGGATGACAATGATGTATAAGCAATGGGATAAATTAGAATTATCTGAACAAAATCGTATTTTAAAACGTGCCTCCCACCTTCAAAATCAAATCGAAGAACTCTAAAAATGCATAAAAAAATACATTTACCCGAGAAAGTTTGTCTAAATTGCCACCTCACATTTTCTTGGCGTAAAAAATGGGAAAGATGTTGGAATGAAGTTCAATATTGCTCTAAAAAATGTAAGTCACAAGCTAAAACTAGTAGTAAAAATCAGGTATCCAACTGAGATACCTGATTAAATGTCAAAAGATTATGGTGTCCGATGTGGAGTTTTGATGAGCTTAGATAAGTCGTAACCTTGTTGTTTCGCTGTTTCAAGGTATGAATTATAGGTAGCGTCATCAATTGTTGGTGTCTTAGAAAGAAGCCATAAATATTTCGTCGATGGTCCACCTACCAATGCAACTTTATATTCAGGATCTACGCGTAAAACCCAATAATCGCCTTTCGTAAATGGCAGCCAACGTAAACTTTTAGGTAAGAAACTAACTTTCAATTTACTATTCCCACTATTAGCAGGATAAGCCACACCTTCTGAACTATCCATTTGCCCTGTTTTAGTTCTACAGCTATTTAAGACCCCGATGGTTTTATCAGGATTAAGCGTATACACAGCAGTCGTATCACTCACACAGTGTCGTTGAAAATACATTGGCAAATGAGCGATCTCGTACCATTTTCCAGCATATTGATTCACATCAATTTTATCGACAGCAGAGGGTTTTTCAGCATTTGCTTGCATTGGTATTACAGCAGCAGTCATTGCAGCAGACAATATTGCCATGCCAAATAAAGTTTTAGCTTTCATTTTATCCTCTTGATTTTATCAAAATTGACTAAACAATTTATAGAGATAAAACCGTGAATAAAATGTGAGATTTACTCTTTATTACATTAAAAAACAATTATTTAACAACATTAATATTCACTAAAAATACAGATATTTAATTTTCTAATATGCATCGATTTCGGCGAGATAAAAATTCATATTATTTCATTTAAACAGTCTGAGACATTTCTTGGTAGGTTTTTGGTAGGTAGGAAAAATTTTTAAGCCTTGCATACTGAGGCTACAGTGATGAGATCACTGAATAACAAACAATGGAATATGGAAGAAGGAATCACTCCATGGCTTTTAAAAATATTGCAGATCAAACTAACGGTTTTTACATCCCTTGTGTATCTCTCTTTGGACCAGGCTGTGCAAAAGAAATCGGTGCGAAAGCACAGAATCTTGGTGCAAAAAAAGCACTGATCGTAACTGATCAAGGCTTATTTAAATTTGGTGTTGCAGACACCATTGCACAATATTTAAAAGATGCAGGCGTTGACAGCCACATTTTTCCAGGCGCTGAACCAAATCCAACTGACATCAATGTACATAATGGTGTAGAAGCCTATAACGACAATAGCTGTGATTTTATTGTCTCTTTAGGTGGTGGCTCATCACACGATTGTGCAAAAGGGATTGGACTCGTCACGGCTGGCGGTGGTCATATCCGTGACTATGAAGGTATTGATAAAAGTACAGTACCAATGACCCCACTTATTGCGATTAATACGACTGCGGGTACTGCATCAGAAATGACCCGTTTCTGTATTATTACCAATACCGATACCCACGTAAAAATGGCAATTGTTGACTGGCGCTGCACTCCATTGATTGCAATCGATGACCCTAAACTCATGGTTGCAAAGCCAGCAGGTTTAACCGCTGCAACGGGAATGGATGCACTTACACATGCAGTTGAAGCTTATGTATCGACTGCAGCAAACCCAATCACCGATGCCTGTGCAGAAAAAGCCATTACCATGATTAGCCAATGGCTACGCCCTGCGGTTGCAAATGGTGAAAATATTGAAGCACGTGATGCAATGAGCTATGCACAATACCTCGCAGGTATGGCATTCAACAATGCATCTCTAGGTTATGTCCATGCCATGGCTCATCAATTAGGCGGATTCTATAATCTCCCTCATGGTGTATGTAATGCGGTATTGCTCCCTCATGTATGTGAGTTCAATCTAATTTCTTGCCAAGACCGTTATGCAAAAATTGCTGAACTTATGGGTGTAAATACTGAAGGGCTTACAGAAACTGAAGCGGCTTTTGCAGCCATTGACGCCATTCGGGAATTATCATCTTCAATCGGTATCCCATCAGGTTTAACTGAACTTGGTGTGAAAACTGAAGATCTTGCAATTATGGCTGAAAATGCTCAAAAAGATGCCTGTATGCTGACTAACCCTCGCAAAGCAACGCATGCCCAAGTTGTTGAGATTTTTAAAGCAGCATTGTAATCCACGCTTTTCCCGAGAAGTAAGCTGAATCTCTCCGACCGTTAGCTTACTTAATTTTAGGAATACCCCTCAAAAGGTATTCCCTTTTTTATTTCATTGAGCTTGTCAACATCCATAATCGAATTAAATTTCAGCGATCTTGTGAATCATTTTTTCTAAATTAACCGTGTCTTTGATAAGGTCAAACGCTGCTATATTGTTTAAAGGTTATGAACTAAATTAAGCGAATCATATTGTTTTTCAATTTGATTAGATGACATGCCTTTAGACAAATTTTTCTAATGCCAGCTAAATGACATCCCAAAAGATATCACCCTTTGTTATTGAATAATAAAACAAAATTTTATTTTTTAGATCCGCTATAGTTATGACATATCTCTGAATTTGCTCAGCGATTGATGAGCAGGATGATCTAAAGGTAACAATTCAATTAATCTTTCAACGGCATCAATTGCTTCAGGAAAATGAGCTACATGTTTCAGTAATACATCAATTTCTTTGGTTTTAAAAATCATATCGCTGAGACGTGATTCAAGACAATCTCGCCATGCGCATAGGAAAGGACTTTCTGTTTTTGATAAGAAGATACCCTTATACAATTGTAATGCTGAGGCGATATAACCCGAATCAAGTGCCTGTTCCACATATAAAAAATCAGCTTCTACATTTGCAAGTAAGCGATAAGGTCTTGAGCCTAGCATTCCGCCCAAAATATCACGTAACTGTGACATCTCAGCCTTTAACGTTCCAACACTGACTTTACGCTCACCATAAAGCGCTTGATGTAAATTTTCTAAATTTAAACCATTCGGACAGAGCGCTAAAATTGCCAAAATTTCAATTTGACGCGGCGTTAAAACCAAAGATTTATTATTAAAAATCACTTGCGGTGAAGTAAAAGCACGGATATATAAACGCTGACGTTGCTGTTCAATCAGAGCGGTTTGAATAATCGATGCACAACGCTCAGCAGCCAATACACCGAGCGTATTGTGATTTTTCCAAGTTGTGGATAAATCCACCACACCTAACACTTGTTTGGAGTAGGGATCAATCACTGGCGCTGCATAACAAACCCAGTCATGCACTGATTCCATATAATGCTCATTTGAAAACACACAACTAGATTGTTGGGTCTTTAAAGACAGCGCTAAGGCATTCGTCCCAACCTCTTCTTCTGCCCATTGACCGCCTGCAATAAAATGTACCTTTTCAGCGGCGCTTTGCATCTGCGTACTGGAAGCAGTCCAAATAATTGTACTCCCCACATCGCCAACCGCAATCACCATAGATGATTGTGCCGCAATATGACTGAGATCATTTGAACAAACCTCTAATGCTAAATCTAAAGTCGTTTTTGCTTTCTTATGTTGTGCCAATAAAGGTGCAGCCAAGCGCTCTTTTGGAATAGCACAAGATGCTGAGCGTTGCCAAGAACTGGCAATACTTTGTCCTAGCATTTCAGCACTTTGCGGCGACAAACTATTGTGTCGCTTAAGTTGATCAATTGATGTTCGTTGTTGTAATAGGTCTCGTTTTGTAAACATTTGTGTATCCTTTACTAATGACCACGATTTCCAACCTTTCTCCAACCTTCCCAGTTATATGCTAATCAAATAGCGTACAAAAGTACCTTATACCAAAGCTGTAGATGCTTAACAGATCAATTATAAGCAAAGGAATATATATATGCGTTATGTCGATCCTAATCAACCTGATTCAAAGGTTCAATTCAAAGCTCAATACGAGAACTTTATTGGCGGTCAATGGGTAGCACCTATTAAAGGAGAATACTTCGATAATATCTCTCCTGTCGATGGCAAAGTATTTACAAAAGTACCGCGTTCGTCAGCTGAAGATATCGAACTCGCATTAGATGCAGCACACAAAGCCAAAGCTGAGTGGAATAAAAGCTCTCCGACAGTACGTTCAAATATTTTACTTAAAATCGCTGATAGACTAGAACAAAATCTAGAATATCTTGCCGTTGCAGAAACTTGGGATAATGGTAAGCCTGTTCGAGAAACACTTGCTGCCGATATTCCATTGGCAATTGACCACTTCCGCTATTTTGCTGGTTGTATCCGTGCACAAGAAGGTGGCATTTCAGAAATCGATGAGGATACAATTGCTTACCATTTCCACGAACCTTTAGGTGTCGTTGGACAAATTATTCCATGGAACTTCCCAATTCTCATGGCTGCATGGAAACTTGCTCCTGCACTAGCAGCAGGTAACTGTGTCGTATTAAAACCAGCAGAACAAACACCTGTAAGCATTCTACTTGTTTTAGAATTAATCCAAGATATTCTACCTGCTGGTGTATTAAACGTTGTGAATGGCTATGGTGTCGAAGTAGGCCGTCCACTTGCCACTAATCCTCGTATTGCCAAAATTGCATTTACAGGTTCAACCCAAGTTGGACAGTTGATCATGCAATATGCAACTGAGAATATTATTCCAGTCACTTTAGAACTTGGTGGAAAATCTCCAAATATCTTCTTTGAAGATGTTATGGATCAAGAAGATGATTTTCTTGATAAAGCACTTGAAGGCTTTGCAATGTTCGCACTTAATCAAGGCGAAGTTTGTACTTGTCCCTCTCGCGCATTAGTTCAAGAAAGTATTGCGGATAAGTTCTTAGAAAAAGCCATTGAGCGTGTGAAACGTATCAAAGTAGGTCACCCACTTGATACTGATACAATGGTTGGTGCTCAAGCTTCACTAGAACAACAGGAAAAAATCTTACGTTGTATTAACACCGGTCGAGAAGAAGGTGCTGAACTTCTTACTGGTGGTGGTGCTAGACAAGAAGTAGGTGAAGGTTTCTATATCGAACCAACTGTCTTCAAAGGACACAATGCCATGCAGATCTTCCAAGAAGAAATTTTTGGGCCAGTTCTATCTGTAACAACTTTCAAAGATTTTGATGAAGCCATCAAAATCGCAAATGACACCATCTATGGTTTAGGTGCTGGCGTTTGGGCTCGTTCTGCACATACTTCATACCGCGCTGGTCGAGCAGTTGAAGCAGGACGTGTTTGGACAAACTGTTACCACATCTATCCTGCTCATGCTGCTTTTGGTGGTTATAAAAAATCAGGCGTTGGTCGTGAAAACCACAGAATGATGTTAGATCACTATCAACAAACCAAGAATCTTTTAGTCAGCTACTCAACTAAACCTGCTGGATTCTTCTAAAACATGACTAGCGATATTTAACTATAAGCAAATATCCTAAATCAAATGAAAAGAGCAAGTACTACGGCACTTGCTCTTTTTTGTCATCTCTATTTGAAGTTCTTTACATTTTATAAACAGCCAAATCGTCATTTTCTAAAGTAAAAAAGACGAATCTCAACTCAAAGATTCTGAGTGTAGATTCGTCTGTTATGAAAGATTAGCTTATACAGTTAAGCTTTGTTTTTATAAAACATATAGTAGCTTGCATAGCAGGCGATGATAAATAGAACACAGCAGACAAAACCAACTTGCATTGAAGGATCTGCCACCATACTAATACAAGTAATGACACAGAAGGCCCCACCTAAAATTGGTGTCAACGGAAACAACGGTGCAGCAAATTTAAGGTCTTTTACGGTTTTACCAGACTTAATCCATTGTCTACGGAAGTTAAATTGGCTCACACAAATTGAGATCCAAACCACGACCATAGTAAAAGCAGCAACACCCAGTAAATTTTTAAAAATGGTTTCAGGCGCAAATTGTTCAGATAATAAACCAGGAATTGCACCAAACATGGTGACAATAATGGCAATAATTGGCGTACCTGAACGTGTCAATTTAGCAAACACTTTAGGAAGTTGATTCTGCGCTGACAATGACCACATCATTCGAGAAGCAGCAAATAAGCCTGAGTTAGCAGCCGATAAAAGTGCAGTAATAATCACAAAACGAATAATATCTTCTGCATATGGAATGCCGATGTAATTAAATACCGTTACAAATGGACTATTACTTACGCCTTCTGCATTGAGTCCTGCCATTTCATAAGGCAGTAATGCACAAATCACCACAATCGTACCAACAAAGAAAATCAATAAACGCCAAATTGCAGCATTAATTGCTTTCGGTACCGTTTTCGCAGGTTCTTCAGCTTCCCCTGCGGCAACCCCAATCAGTTCTGTACCAGAGAATGCAAAATTAACGATCAGCATTGTGGCAAAAATTGGGTAAATACCATTTGGGAACCAACCATGCTCGGTCAATTTACTAAACAGCGGTGCTGACTCATGACCATGATAGGAGATCAAGCCAAAAATAGCGGCTAGGCCCAATGCAATAAAACAGATAATGGTGAGAACTTTAACCAAAGATAGCCAAAATTCCGACTCAGCAAATAACCGAGTGGAACTCACATTCAGCGTAAAGACCAGTGCTGCAAATAATAAGGTCCATGTCCACATGGATATGGAAGGAAACCACTCCTGCATGAGTAAAGCTGCAGCTGTGAATTCAGTACCTAATGTTGCAGTCCACGTCAACCAATACAACCATGTGATCATATAGCCCGTGCCTGGTCCAATATAGGTTCTGGCATATTCACCAAATGAACCCGAAACTGGCATCTGTACTGCCAACTCACCTAAACACAGCATCACCATGTAGGCAATGATACCACCAAGCAGGTAAGAGAGAATCGCACCAATGGGACCTGCCTGTGAAATCACATCACCTGAGCCTAAAAATAAGCCCGTTCCAATTGCACCACCTAATGAAATCATCACCAAATGACGTTTCGTCATGGCACGTTTTAGCGGCTTACCCACTTCCATATTGTTAATCATACACGATCACTCCAACTATCTTTTTATGACAACCTGTCCTTGCTTTCCACTTCATAAAAATGAATATCCAATGGATATTTTTTCCGATCTTTTGTTTTCTACTGAACATCCATATTCAAACTCCATTTACGCCTATTCCGTATCACATCCATTTTTTAAAAGTCGATGTAGTGTATGCTACCCAATTTCCTTTAAAACCAGTCCAGCTCTCAAGCCCATCTTCACATTTGGATTTGGAAATAAAATCCAAACTTGTTGATTATCGACGACATAATTGCCTGCTTGCTGAGTTGCAATCACCTCACCTTTCTGAAAGGTCGAAAAATTAGGTGCATCAGCACTTAATTGCAATTGGAAATCGTCACTCTGCCTTAGAACGGAGTCCACCACCTTAAATTGGCGAATACTTGGCTTTTGTCTACATGGCAAAGCCTGCTCTGAAAGTACCGCACGTAAAACCTGATCCGTACTCGCAAATTCAGCTAAATCATTTTGACCAAACGGCTTTGCTTTGCCTAACTCCAAGGTACTACTCGCCGCTTGACATCGTTCAGCAGTAAAATGAGTAAAGGTTTTTCCAACCGCATTGTGATACACCAAAGCATCCAAATCCGCAGCATTCAAACTTTGAATCAGGAAGTCATCATAGGGCTGTGTTTGATAGGGAAATAATGCAAATACAGGCAGTAATGATGCACGAATTGCAGTGTGCATATCATAATGATAGCGCTGTGCTTCAAACTGACTTTGCTCAAAAAACTCTGAAGTACACTGTTCTAATTGTGCTGCTCGATGCGTTTCATCATCTTGTGCTAACTGCTGATATGCACCACAAAACATTCGGTTCATATCATTTTCGAGATAACGAACACCTTGTCGAATTGCCTTAGGATTACCTAAAACAAAGAGTACACGCACCGCTAATTTTAAATGCTCAGCAAATAGGTCATTAATGATGCGAGACAATAATTCAATCGGTGCTGTTTCATTACCATGAATTCCAGCAGAAAGCACCATGGTTTTTCTATACGCTGTTTTAGGTGTACATTGCAGTAACCCTTCACCTAGCCATTGCCATGTAAACTCAACTGTTTCACCCTGCATTTGCTCGGGTTCCTGTTGCGCTAAAGTCAACGCGAGTAGATCAACCATGTACTTTCATCCTTAAAAGCCGTTCTTTACTGTTTTATCTTTGGAAGTGATAAACCGAACCTAAATTTAAAATCTTAGTGAGTTCATCTAGCGCAGTACGGCTCTCAATCAATAAACTTGGATCATCCAAATCATCCTGCGTTAACTCATCACGGTAATGCTGATCCACCCACTGATTCAGTGTTTTGAACAAAGCATCATTCATGAACAAGTTTGGATTGACTGCATTTAGCTCAGCTTCGTTTACAGCAACACGAAGTCTTAAACATGCAGGTCCGCCGCCATTCCGCATACTTTCACGCAGATCAAATACTTTAATGTCGTCAATTGGTGTTCCCATTTGAATCATGTCATTTAAGTAACTCCAAACGGCTGAGTTCTGACGAGATTCTTCTGGTACAACAATGCTCATGCCACCATCAGCACGGGTTAAGATTTGACTATTGAATAAATAAGTTGAAACAGCATCTTCAACCTTCACTCGACTTTCAGGCACTTCAATCGAAACAAACTCTTGTTCAATTTCGGCCATCTTGTGACGAATTTCATCTAAGGCTGCAGCTTGATTTAAAAAAGCATGTTGGTGATGGAACAACACCTGTTGGTTACTCACGGCGATCACATCATTATGAAATACGCCTTGATCAATCACGTCAGGATTTTGCTGAATAAATACAGTACGCTTTGCATCTAACCGATGTAAACGCGCAATCGCTTCACTCGCCTCACGTGTTTGACGTGCAGGGAATTTTTGTGGTGCAACCGTACCACCAAGTTGTTGTTGACCGTAAACAAAAACTTGCACGCCAGCCTGATCATAAGCACCACCTAGACGATTATGATTGGCTGCACCTTCATCGCCAAATAAAGCAGCTTCTGGCAATGCTTCGTGATGCGCGAAATATACATCATTCTTGAACATCGCTTGAAGAATACGAGTCGTTGTATGATGCTCAATTGATCGATGGAACTTATTATTTAGGTTTGCAGCAGTAAAATGCATCCGCCCGTCAGCACTGTCAGCCGATGGTGATACCGTACACGAGTTCGCGGTCCACATTGATGAAGCTGAACTCAATGATGATAGCAACGCAGGTGCCGTACGCATGGCTTGAGCAATCACATCAATATCACTACCCGTAAAGCCTAAACGACGCAATGTTGGTACATGCGGACGCTCTTGTGGTGCAAACACGCCTTGTTTAAGCCCTAAGTCTGCAAGGGCTTTCATTTTCTTCAAGCCTTGTTTTGCCGCAAGCTTAGGATTTGATGCGTTATTACGGTTTTTAGTTGAAGCCACATTACCAAATGATAAGCCCGCATAATGATGCGTAGGACCAACTAAACCATCAAAATTAATTTCATAACCAGACATTTTATTCTCCATGTGTCCCGATGCGATCCGTCTTAGAGCACAATGCCCGGTGATAATTTTGCAGGAAGCGTCACGTTATCACTTTCCAATGATGCCATTGGCCAAGCACTATAATCTGCTGCATAAAAGGCACTCGCTCGGTGATTACCAGAAGCACCTACTCCACCAAACGGTGCTGCACTTGAAGCACCAGTCAATGGTTTATTCCAATTCACAATACCCGCACGTGCTTCAACCAACACACGATCAAATAAATCTCGGTCAGGTGAAACCAAACCAACCGCCAAACCAAAGCGAGTGTTATTGGCGATGCTTAATGCTTCATCAAAAGTGTTGTAGCGATAAATCGTCGTCAATGGACCGAAGTATTCATCATCAGGAATACCATCGACCTGTGTTAAATCTAAAATACCTGCTGTCAACAATGAACTGTCTGCTTGTGGACGTGTCATTTCTAATAATGGTTTTGCGCCTAAATCGATCAGTTTAGTTTGTGCTACTAACATTTGTTCAGCCGCACGAGAAGAAATCACTCCCCCCATAAATGGTTGTGGTTCAGCATTCCACTCACCAACAACTAGATTCTTCGCGACTTCTACAAAACGTTGAATGAAGGCATCACCATTTACACCGTGCTTGACAATGATTCGGCGTGCACAAGTACAACGTTGTCCTGCCGAAACAAAAGCCGATTGAATCGCTAAATTCACGACCGCATCAATATCAGTTGCTTCGTCAACGATGAGGGCATTATTGCCACCCATTTCCAAAGCAAGGATTTTTTCAGGCGCGCCTGCCATTTGCTTATGCAAGTGATAACCTGTATTGGCACTGCCTGTGAACAACAAACCGTCAATTTGTTCAGCCGCAGCAAGTGCCTCACCTGTACTACGCCCACCTTGTACGATATTCAATACGCCATTCGGCAAACCTGCTTGCTGCCATAACTTTGCCGTTTCTTCCGCAGTCCAAGGGGTAAGTTCACTTGGTTTAAACACTACGGTATTGCCTGCAATCAATGCAGGAACAATATGACCATTTGGCAAATGACCTGGGAAGTTATATGGACCAAATACAGCCAAAACACCATGTGGACGATGACGTAGTGAAGCAATACCATCTGGCATTCTAGTTTCACTGAAACCCGTACGTTGATCATAAGCACGAATTGAAATCGCGACTTTGCCCACCATTGATTGCACTTCGGTCAATGTTTCCCAAAGTGGTTTACTGGTTTCTTGACTAATCACTTGAGCCAATTCATTTTTATTCTGCTCAAGTAGACTCGCAAAACGTTCAATAATTGCGATACGATCTTCTAACGGCATACGTGCCCAAGCAGGAAATGCCTGACGAGCAGCAAGACATGCCTGCTCAACATCAGCTTGGCTGGCTTCATGACCTGCCCAAATTTGCTGATTGTTAACAGGGTTGGTTTTACTGAATGCGGTTCCTTGTCCTTGGATCCAAGCACCATCAATTAATAATGCACCTTGTGACATTAGTTCTTCTCCATTTTTTCTAATGCTAAAACGCGTACTTGATCGTGTTCAGCAATATTCAGTGCTTGTGCTTGTGCTGCTGTCATCTGCAAAGTGTCACTTTCAGTGATTTTGTTATTGATCAACAACACGCAATAATCTTGGTATTGGTCATTCGCAACCAAAAAATGAGTGTCTGTCGTTTCAACTTGCTCAGTGATTTGAACGTTGAGCAAACGACTCTCTTTGACTGCACGTAGTTCAGCGGTATTGGCTTCCAGTGTTGGTCCTGCATCAAAAATATCCACATAACCCTGATATTTAAGCCCTTCTGACATCAACACTTTTGCCGCAGGCAATGTGTGCGGATGTACTTCAGCAATCACAGCACGCGCTTCTGAGGTCAGCAAATCAACATAGACTGGAAATCTCGGCATGAGTTCGGCGATAAACGCTTTTTGTCCTACACCACTTAAATAATCCGCAGCTGCAAAATCCATATCAAAAAATAGATAACCGAGCGAATCCCAAAATGGCGAATGTCCATTTTGATCTGAAAAACCACGCATCTCAGCAATCAATCTTTCTTCAAAGAAAGAACGAAACGCTGCAATAAACAGAAAACGTACTTTTGATAAAAACTTACCGTTTTGGTTTTTGCGGTATTCAGGATCAAGGAACAAAGTGCAGAGTTCACTGCAACCAGTATGATCATTACTTAAAAAAAGAGTATCTAAAGTCTTATACACATTTAAGGCTTTAGAGGCATGCACCTGTTTTGCTACACGGAAGTTGTAAAATGGTTCTTTTAATCCCACTGCAACTTCAATCGCACTCACACCCACAATTTTGTGAATACTGGTATCTTCTAAAACAAACAAATAACTTGCCTCACACTTTTCGGTTAAGCCCGCTAAAGTGTGAGTCGTACGTATAATACGTTCAGCTAAGATTTCTTTGTTTTCTGGTAAGGAGGTCAAGCCAATGCCCGACTCTCCTGCTCTTTGCGCTAAACGATAAATATCATCTAAGTCCCGATGCGCTGCATGTCTAACAATCATCATGGTTAGATGCTCACAACAAGATTTAGAGGCGTGCTAAGGCACGAGCAAAACGATTTAAACCTTCGTCAATATCTTCCATTGGAATAAT
This sequence comes from Acinetobacter sp. WCHA29, assembly GCF_002165335.1. NCBI lineage: Bacteria > Pseudomonadati > Pseudomonadota > Gammaproteobacteria > Moraxellales > Moraxellaceae > Acinetobacter > Acinetobacter sp. WCHA29. The sequence goes on along the minus strand of NZ_NHRQ01000002.1, from coordinate 247,431 downwards.
CAGTGAAGGGGTAAAACGTACGACATCAGTACCTGCAACCAACGCCAACAAGCCTTCTTCACCCGCTAAGGTCACGATATTTTTTGCTTTGCCTGCATATTCATCTTTCAGAACGCAACCAATTAATAGACCTTGACCGCGGATTTCTTTGAATAAACCATATTCAGCATTGATTTTATGCAAAGCATCGATGAAATATTGATGACGTTTTTTAACACCGTCTAAAACTTCTGGTGTATTAATAAATTCAAATACCGCACCTGCCACTGCACAAGCCAATGGATTACCACCATAAGTCGTACCGTGATCACCCACCGCATACATGTTGGCATAATGATCTGTAGTAATCATTGCGCCGATTGGGAAACCACCACCTAAGGCTTTTGCCGTCGTTAAAATATCTGGGGTTACGCCAGTATTCATGTAGGCATAAAGTGAACCTGTACGGCCAACACCTGTTTGCACTTCATCAAAAATCAGCACAGCGCCTTTTTCATCACACAACGCACGTAAGCCTTTCAAAAATTCGATGTCAGCGGGTAACACACCACCTTCGCCTTGGATCGGTTCTACGATCACCGCACAGGTATTTTCAGTAATAATAGCTTTAGCAGCATCTAAATCATTAAATGCCGTATGCTCGATTCCACCCGGTAAAGGTGCAAAATCTTGAGAATATTTAGGTTGTCCACCTGCTGTTACGGTAAACAAAGTTCGACCGTGGAATGCATTTTTAAATGCAACAATATGATTTTTATTTGGATTACCACTGAGCAAACCAACTTTACGTGCCAGTTTTAATGCTGCTTCGTTCGCTTCTGCACCAGAATTACAGAAAAATACTTTGTCAGCGAATGTACTTTCAACCAATTGTTTTGCAAGGCGTAATACTGGCTCGTTGGTATAACCATTACCAATATGCCAAAGTTTTTGAGCTTGTTCTGTTAAAGCATTTACCGCAACTGGATGGGCATGACCTAAAGCATTAACCGCAATACCACCTGCAAAATCGATATATTCTTTATCGTTTTGATCCCAAATACGAGAACCTTCACCACGAACCAAAATGAAATTTGCTGGAGCAAAAACAGGCACCATCCAATCATTAAAATTGTTACGTGTAATTGCGACTTCGCTCATTTTATTTACTCACTTCCTGTTTTGATATGCAGGCTCATTGAATATTCAATGAGCCGTTTGCTTTAACTTTATGGATGGTTTATCCCGGGAAAATACCACGCTCTTTACGAGCTTTGAGGATACGTTCACACGCTAAAATATAAGCTGCTGTACGCAAGCTACATTGCTTTTGCGCTGCGGTATTCCACACATCACTCATGGCTTGAATCATCAGCTTGTCAAGACGTTCATTAATTTCGTCTTCGCTCCAGAAATAACTCGCCATATCTTGAACCCATTCAAAATAACTGACGGTTACACCACCTGCGTTACAAATTACGTCAGGAACTACAGTAATGTTACGGCTAACGAATACATCATCTGCTTCTGGATAAGTTGGTCCGTTTGCACCTTCAAGCACAATTTTCGCTTTGAGTTTTTGTGCACGTTCAACCGTAATCTGACCTTCTAATGCTGCTGGAATCAGAATATCCATATCGACATCCCAGAATTCTTCATCCGAGATCACAGTCGCTTCAGCAAAACCTTTCACGCCACCCTGTTCAGCAACATGCTTTTGTAATGCTTTTACGTTAAAACCTTCAGCATTAAAAATTGTGCCTGTGTGATCTTGCACAGCAACAATTTTTGCACCTGCCTGATTAAACAAGTAAGCAGCTTCATTACCTACGTTACCAAAGCCTTGAACTGCAACTTTGCTGCCTTCGATAGGTAATTTGATACGCTCTGCAACTTGCATACCTGTAACAAATACGCCACGACCTGTTGCACGAACACGACCGAGTGAACCACCTAAATGCACAGGTTTTCCAGTTACAACGCCCGTAACCGTGTGACCTTTAATACTTGAATAAGTATCCATCATCCAGCCCATGATATTGGCATTAGTACCAACATCAGGTGCGGGAATATCAATTTGTGGGCCGATAATTGGGCTAATTTCACTAGTAAAACGACGAGTTAAACGCTCTAATTCACGTGTTGAAAGTTCTTTTGGGTTGACACGAACACCACCTTTTGCTCCGCCAAATGGGAGATTAAGCACCGCAGTTTTAATGGTCATCCATGCTGATAAGGCCATGACCTCATTCAACTCAACATCTTGGTGATAACGAATACCACCCTTACCAGGACCACGAGAGAGATTGTGCTGTACGCGATAGCCTTCAAAATGACGAATTGTGCCATCATCCATCACGATTGGCACATCAACAATTAGCGTACGTTTTGGTGTTTTCAGTGTGTTGATAAAGTTGCTGAGGTCGGCATCCAAATAAGGTGCTACACGATCTACTTGAGTGAGAAAGGTTTGCCAAGCACTACCATTTTGAGCCGCATATGATAAAGACATCATCTTTTCCTTAATTAATCAATTGTCCCTGTTATCTACAGATTCCCTTACTGCAAAGGTTTCCGCTCACCCCATCGTTCCGTGTCAACATAGATTTCTTGATTCATTCGAAAAAAATGTTTGGGGCTTCGTATATTGATTATTATTAAGAATCAAATTGATTCACAAAATTCTTTATAATGATTAAAATGAATTAATTTTTATCAATTTGCTAATAGTAAGTATCAAAATGAATAATATTGATCATATTATCTTAGGTTTACTCAAAGATAATGCTCGGATCTCAATTACAGATCTGGCTGCAAAAACACGAGTCTCTAGAGCGACTGTGCAAAAACGAATTGAATACATGGAATCGACGGGTATCATCACGGGATATACTGTACGCTTTCGCCCTAGTGTGGAGAAAAATATTATTCGGGCGTGGATGAATATCATGGTGGAAGGAACCAAAGCGCAAGCGGTTATTCGTGAATTACGCCTAGAATCAGCCGTTGAACGCGTGCATACTACAAACGGGAAATGGGATATTTTGGTTGAATTACAGTCCGACAGTTTAGAAAATTTTGACAAGGCACTCGAACGAATTCGAAATATTTCAGGTATTTATAATAGTGAAACAAGTATTTTACTTTCTACATATAAAACATAATGACAGATGATAATTCACCTTGAAATGAATTAACTAGGATGCTCACACAAATTAAATGAGCATCCTTAGGTTGAAGAATATTTTAACTTTTTTTCAAAGTTTTTTTGGTTAAAAAATCCAATGCTTGAGAATAATGAGTGGGTGTAATCCGCTGAATCAAATCTAAAATTTTGGCATCATTGCCAATCAATATTCGAGCTTTGTCCTGTTTGACCGCCTCTAAAATGATTTTCGCAGCTTCTTCAGGTGGGGTTTTCAAAACTTTATTAAATGATCGACTAGCCTTTGCAGGGTTCATACCCAAAGAACGAATACTGTCACTCATACGAGCACTATTAGCAATATTGGTTCGTATACCACCCGGATGCACACAAGTCGCACTGACACCATTATTTTGCATATTTAATTCTTGACGTAATGATTCGGTAAAACCACGCACTGCAAACTTTGTTGCGTTATAAGCACTTTGAGAAGGTTGAGCAGTGAGTCCAAATAAACTAGAAATATTAATGATATGCCCTTCACCACTTTGCTTTAAATAAGGCAAAAACTCTTTTGTGCCGTAGACAACACCCCAAAAATTAATATTAAAAATCCATTCCATTTCTTCATAGCTCATACCTTCTACGGTGCTTGCTAATGCAACGCCAGCATTGTTAAAAATCAAATTGATTTTGCCATGATCTTTGAAACTATTCTCCGCCCATTCACGTACAGCTTGCTGATGAGAAACATCCAGTTTGGTTAAAGTAACTTTTACAGGATACTGTTTTACTAAAGACAATGTTTCGGCTAAACCTTGATCATTTACATCGCTCAAAGCTAAATCAGCGCCTTGCTGTGCTAATAAAATTGCAAGTTGTTGACCGATTCCAGAACCTGCACCTGTAATTGCAGCAACCTTTTGATTAAAACTTTTCATATGATGACTCTAATTTAATTGATAAAAATTGGCAGCGTTTTGTCTAAAAATGGAATACATCGCTTGATGACCATAAGGTGTGATCATTTCAATATAAGCTTGGATCAAATCGCTTAGCGTTGTATTTGCTTTATCCATAGGAAAATTTGAAGCAAAAATGATTCGATCTGGGCCAAATACCTGTATTGCATGTTGAATCAATGGTGTTAATAAATTCACCATTTCATAGACGGTTGCAGTACGGTATTGTTGATAAAATCGGTGTCCTAACACGGGCATCATCAGCCCTGAAATCTTGGCATAAACATTTTTCTGCTCAGCCAGAACTGCCAAATCACGCTGCCATTGCTGGAAAATGGCGGCACGTTGTGAAGGTGTTTGACCAGTTTTTTTGCCAATAGGGCCAAAAAGTCCTGCGGGTGTTGCCAAATGATCAACGACTATAGGTGTTTGAGGAAATTGTTTCGCTAATTTTGTAATTTCTGAAATTTGTGTTGAATAAGTCCACGCATCAAAAGATAAATCCATTTTGGCAAGTTGTTCAAAGCCTTTAAGGAATTTTTTAGACTGATATAAATGTGCTTGATCACACCAACGATAAATACCAGAATCCTCATGCCAAGAAGCCATTTTACGAATCCCCCTAAATAGAGGGCTGGCATCTTGATGTGCTTTTAAAATCTGTTTAAATTTTCGATCTCGCGGATCAGCAGTGGCAATAATTGCACCTAGCTTTAAATTTTGGTCTTTAAAATTTAATTGTTGAATCCATTTGGTTTCTTCGACAACACCAAAGCCTTTGTGATGATGCCAATTTGCTTCGACATGCACTACGCTTTCAATCGTATGATGTCCTATATCTTGATGATAATTTTGAGGGAGATAAGGACTCAACGCATATTCCGTTAATCCTAGTGTGTCTAAAAGTGGCTTCGGTTTAACGAATCGCACAACTTTATCCATCACACGAGGATAATTACCCAAAGCTTTAACCAACAAGGCAGCAGAATGTGGAGTATGGTATGGATCCCATTGATGGATATGCGGATCTATAATTGCAAAATCGAGTTTTCTCATTCCAACACTCTTTATTCTTTCAAATGATGAAGATGTGATGATCATCGTCCCAAGTCATCATTTATGTAATTTTTAAAATACGGCTTATTTTTAGAGTACAGAACAAAAATCTATGAATAAAATGATTTATTCTAATGAATAGCTATGAATATTATTCATTGTTTTGAATGACTGGATCAATATAATCCAAGCCGCATCCAGTAGATGTGATCATTGTAGCGAAACAGATTACCAAGCTTAAATTTGCTGTATTAAATGAATAGCTAAACAGTGCTATAAATCAGACTTGAAGCTGATTTTAAAGAAAATATTCCCAAATAATATAGCCTAAACCAAAACCGATAAAAGCATAGAGTGTGATAATAAAAAATACGAAACTCGCATTATTTTTCTTTTTTAAAAAACTCATATTTAGCCCATTCATATCAACCTCGTTATACTTTGAATGAATACAGATGATAAAGGTAGATACAGATTTTATAAAAAAAATATAACAGATAGTTGTATGAGAGTAATAATAAGCTAAAAACCTGAAAGATCATTCAAGATCAGTCAGGTTTTGTTCTGTTCTAGATTACTGAATTACATTTACATTTCATCAATCAGACTAGATCTGGCTCAATTAAAAAGTAACTCGGCGATAATTTCGATATTCAGGTGTCCAAAAATTATCTTCAATCACATTTTTGAGCACATCATTGCTCATGGGTACTGCTAATCCATCTGCCATCGCAGCTTTTGCAACTTTAAAAGCAATGAATTTGGAGACTTGATGAATGTCATTAATATTGGGCAATAGATCTGCAGCTGGATTTTTTAAACGCGGTGAGCAATCTGCCAATGCTGTGCTTGCCGCCATCAACATTGCATCACTAATATGATTTGCACCACACGCAATCACACCCAAGCCTATTCCTGGGAAAATATACGAATTATTACACTGAGCAATCGTATAAGTTTTACCTTGGAAATATACTGGTGCAAAAGGACTACCTGTCGCAACGATTGCAGCACCTTGTGTCCATTCAATAATATCTTTTGGCTGAGCTTCTACTTGAGAAGTCGGGTTAGATAGTGGCAAAACAATCGGATGCTTATAATATTTAGCCAAAGTTTTAATCACTTCTTCACTAAACAGACCTGCTTGCCCTGATACACCAATCAGAATACTTGGTTTCGCATTTTTTACGACATCAAGTAGCGCAATCTCTTGTCCTGAATATTCCCATTCTGAAATTGTATTCACAGGTGTTGCGAGTTTTTGTTGAAAGTCGAGTAAATTGGGCTGTTGATCAGTCATTAAACCGAAGCGATCAACCATGAAAATACGTGAACGGGCTTCATGATCGCTCAAACCTTCATCCATCATTTGTCTAACGATATGCTCAGCAATACCACATCCTGCTGAACCAGCACCAACAAAAGTAATGGTTTGATCTTTGAGTTGTTTACCAAGTGCTCTAGATGCAGCAATTAAACTAGCAACTGTAACTGCTGCAGTTCCTTGAATGTCATCATTAAAGCAGCAAATTTTATCTCGATACTGAGTCAACAATGGCATTGCATTAATTTGGGCAAAATCTTCAAACTGTATCAACACATTCGGCCAACGTCCACGCACAGCAGAGATAATCTGTTCGACAAATTGGTAATATTGCTCCCCTCTGATTCGAGGTTGCTTCAATCCCATGTAAATTGGATCGTTGAGTAATTCTTGATTATTTGTACCAACATCTATGGTAATCGGTAACGTATAAGCGGGACTAATACCTCCACATGCGGTATATAGAGATAATTTTCCAATTGGAATTCCCATACCGCCAATACCCTGATCACCTAAACCAAGGATGCGCTCACCATCGGTAATGACAATCACTTTGACATTTTTCTTATTTACATTATGAATAATTTGATCGATGTATTGACGTTCAGCATATGAGATGAAAATCCCACGATGACGACGATAAATATCAGAAAAACGCTGGCAAGCCTCGCCGACGGTTGGTGTATAAATAATGGGTAGCATTTCATCTAAATGCTGACTCAATAAATTATAAAAAAGAGTTTCATTTGTGTCTTGAATATTTCTTAAATAAATATGCTTATTCAAGTTATTGTCAAATGACAAGTACTGCTGATAAGAGCGTTGCGTTTGTTCTTCAATGTTTTCGATATTGTTAGGTATCAGTCCATGCAAGTTAAACTGCTCACGCTCTTCTGTTGAAAAAGCTGAACCTTTATTCAAGAGTGGAAGTTCTAAAAGAGCGTTCCCAGCATAAGGAATATATAAAGGTTTTCGGGTTTTACTAGGATTTGCGGGCATACCTTACTCTTTCGATGATCTATCAAATATCAAATTTTCTTTGCTCAAAATGGAATTAAAACCACCTTAAACGAAGTGCATAATTTACACCAATAGACACCTAAAGCTGCATATATCTCAGTATATAAAAGTTGATTGGTTATTTAGAAAATAAATACTCTGTTTAAATTATATTCATCCTGACCGAAACAATCGTAACAATTGGTATGTCACTTTAAGCGTAAAGAGCCAAAATGTAATCACTTAAGCAAACATTACCAATAAGCTGGGTAATGTTTGCTCAATCGTTCAATTAGTTATTTTCTTGTTCATATTCCTGAATCGCTTCTTTGGCAATTCGGAAACTATCTACGGCTGCCGGTACACCACAATAAATTGCGACTTGTAGCAGCACCTCACGAATTTTTTCTTTAGGTACACCATTACGCAAAGCGCCTTTGACATGCAGCTTCAACTCATGTGGACGATTCAGCGCAGAAATCATGGCAAGATTGATTAAGCTTCGCTCAGGCTTGCTCAGTTCCTCTCGCCCCCAAACTGCCCCCCAGCAATACTCTGTAACTAACTCTTGTAAAGGTAAGTTAAAATCATCAGTATTGTTGATCGAATTATTGACATAAGCTTCACCTAACACTTGTTTACGAATGGCTAAGCCTTTTTCAAATTTTTCATTACTCATGCATTCAATCCTCCAAATAAGGTGTATTTGATTTCAAGATAATCTTCAATCCCGTATTTTGAACCTTCACGACCTAAGCCCGAATGTTTGATTCCACCAAATGGTGCGACTTCATTGGAAATTAAGCCTTTATTGATTCCAACCATACCGTATTCAAGCTGCTCACTCATCCGCCAAGCGCGTCCTAAATCTTTGGTATAACAATAGGCCGCTAAGCCAAATTCCGTCGCATTTGCCATTTCAATGGCTTGTTGTTCAGTTTCAAACTTGAATACGGCAGCCAATGGACCAAATGTTTCTTGAGTCGCCACATCCATCTCAGCGGTGACATCAGCAATAATGGTAGGTTCATAGAATAACTCACCTGCACTATGACGTTTACCACCAGCGACCAAACGACCTGCTTTAGCTAAGGCATCAGCGACGTGAGCTTCAACCTTTTTCACTGCATTGGCATTAATTAATGGACCAATTTCACTCCCAACATCCAAACCATTGCCGATTGCAAAAGCATTGACCTTTTCACTTAATGCAGCAATGAATTTTTCGTAAATTCCTTCTTGAACAAGAAAGCGATTCACACAAACACAGGTTTGTCCTGCATTGCGATATTTAGCAATTAATGCCCCTTCGATTGCAGCATCCAAATCTAGGCATCTTGAATATAATTTATTCTTGATGCCTTTTTTCAATGCCTCACTATATTGGATCAATATGAGTGACCACATCAATGACATTATGATTTTTAAGGACTTCATTTCTCGCCTCTACTGCAATTCTATGTCCTTCTTTGACGCTTTGTTCACCACTGACTTCCAAATGAACATCGACAATAATCATGTCACCCATTTTACGTGTTCTGAGTTGATGCAGACCTAGTATCCCGTCTTTCTTCAACAAAGTTGCTTTGATCGCGGCTATTTCATCTTCGTTCGCCGACTTGTCCATCAAATCATGTAAGCCCGTCCAGCTAAACTCAAACCCCATTTTGGCAATCATTAAACCGACAATTAAGGCTGCGATTGGGTCAAGAATTGGATATCCTGCGAGATTACCTAAAATCCCTAAGGCAACAACAAAAGAAGATGCTGCATCTGAACGTGCATGCCAAGCATTTGCAATCAATAAACTTGATTTTACTTTTTTGGCAATAGCGAGCATATAACGGAACAAAAGTTCTTTGCATATCAAGGCTGTTATCGCAACCCAAAGCGCCATACTGTGAACTTTGGGAATTTGTTCGGGATGAAGGATCTTATGCGTTGCCGTCCATAACATACCAACACCAACAATCAATAAGATCAGACCAAGTATAAAAGATGCTGCATTTTCAAAACGAAGATAACCATATGGATGTGCATCGTCAGGTGCTTTTTGGCTATGACGGTTCGCCATCAATACAATAAAATCCGCAACTAAATCACTTAAAGTATGAATACCATCTGCAACTAGACCTTGTGATTTTGAAAAAATACCAATCAATATCTGTCCAATCGACAAAAAGATATTAACAACAACACTTATCCACGTTGATTTGGAAGCAGCTTTTGCTCTCGACTCAAGATCAATATTTGATTCAATCATAATCTTTTAAGCTCTTGGTTCATTTTTTAAAATAAAGCATGCTTTTCAGAACATTATCTTTAAATACATAATGATGAATTAAGGCAGCTAATGCATGTAAACCTATAAGCACCATGAAAAAATTTCCAAGAAACTCATGCGTTTCACCAATTATTTCTACGTCCCATGAATTACTTATTAAAGGTAAATTCATTCCAAATAACTGATAACTTTCGGTTAATCCAGATAAAGTAAACCAACCTAATACAGGAATTAAAAATAACAATGAATAAAGTGTATGTTTCACCATTAAAAATAATGTTTTCTGATATTTACTCATCGGCTTATTGTGTGGGAGATCTTTTTTATAAATAGAAATCATTATAATTCTGATGAAAAATAACAGAAATACTGAGACTCCAGCAAAAACATGCAGTTCCCCACTTTTTAGATGCACTGTTGGATCTCCACCAGTGATATAAGCAAGTACGACAAGAAGAAACGTTAACCAATGCACTGTCATTACAGGAAAAGGATATTTATTTTTCATACCACCCCGACATTAAAATTCATATTTCAAAATATATAAAAACATTCTATTACATTATAAAAGTGATCTTAAATTTAAATTAATTTTAAAAAAATAGTTTAAATATCAAAAACTAAAAATAAATATCATTTAATACTAAATAAAAGCAATCATTCTCAATTTCATTCATTATAAATTCATGAGAAAATACAACTCTAATTATTTTCATGTTTAATCCAAAAGTATTTTATGCAAAAATTCAATATAAAATACTTGGATATCTGAATTATAAAATTGGCTAAATCCTCCCAAATAATGCTATTAAATGAATCAATACAAGATTACAACCATTCACTCGTATCATCGGCGACGGCTGTACCATGAATGATATGCATAATCATGGCATAGGCAATGCTACCTTTAAATGGGATTTCTGGAAGTTGATCAAATTTAAAAAATTGAGCATCACTAATCTCATCTTGCTGTAATTCAATTTCACCCGCATGATAATCTGCTTTAAATGCAACCATCAAATTGCTTGGAAATGGCCAAGGCTGACTTGCCAAATATTTTATATTTTTAATGTGTAAGCCTACTTCCTCAAGTGTCTCACGTCTAACGGCGTCTTCTAATGTTTCCCCTACCTCAACAAAACCCGCGATTAAACTATACATTTGCGTTTTATTTCGTGCATTTTTTGCGAGTAGAATTTCATCATCACCGCGTGTAATAATCGTAATAACACATGGATTCACTTTTGGGTATTGTGTGTAGCCACAACTTGAACAAACCATCGCAAACTGCTCAATGCTCTGGGTGGTTTTAGTTCCACATCGACCACAAAACTGATGATTACGTCGCCATTCAAGTAATTGAACAGCTCGACTTGCTTGCTCAAATTGCGTCTTATTCCAAAACTGTACTAATTGACGAATCGGTACAAAATCGAATCCTTCAGGAATGGTTTCATTTTCAGATAAATCTCGAGCAATCACTTTATGATCACTTGATAACGCCAGATCGTTATGCAATCTTTCGACTTGAGGAAGTTGGAAATCTTGATCCACTAAAAGCTGCTGTTGTTGAAAAATATAAGCAATTGATAAATTAGACATTACTTTACCTTAGTGATATGCAATTGATCTATATAAATAAAATCTATACTGTAGAATTGGTTATGAATGAAAACTTCTAATTTGTCACTGATCTTATTCAATGATGTTTATATTGGCGTGAGCAATAACCACGAGACACTTCAGGCGAACGTAACTGCAAATGTTTTGTCTTACGTCCACTTACTCTCTTCCGCCAAAGCTTAAAGCTATTGGTTTGTAAATGAAGCCTCATAAGTCGGATTACAGCTGATTCATTCAAACCATATTCACGAGAGATCGCTTCAAATGGGGTTCTGTCTTCCCAAGCCATTTCAATAATTCTGGATATATCGCCATCGAGATATTGATCTGTCTGAATCACAAAATCATCCTTACTCTTTAGAATTAAACTCAAAAATTCATGCAATAGATGACGATCAATCATCTGTTATCAGAATCTAAATATTTGGATGATATTAAGATGTTATAGATGAAAAATTTGTGATTTTTTAAGATGAAGATGAAAAATTTGTGATTTTTTAAGATGAAGTAGTATAAGAAAATGATCTAAATAAGGGAGAAATTTAATCTCCCTTAAAACATAAGTGATTGATCTACAATTTTATATAATTCGTTTTATAAGAGAGCAGTCTTTTTAGGATGTAACCTTGCTTAGGCTACTCAGAGATCAAAATTTTTTGACTTAAACAAACCATCGTAAATGGAACAGAATATTTACAGTATTGGATCATTAAAGTTAACCAGATTAAAAAAAAGCCACATCTGGAAATGTGGCGAAAGGTGTAACTATACTTGTACGGCTTTAGCGTATTTTTAAGTTAACTGAATTAGCTTAAATCAAACTGAATTTATCAAACTCAAGAAAGTTCTCTGATCAGTAATGATAATATTAAGTAATAAGACATCTACGTTTTATATAGGATGCAATGGGGTTAAATTAGAGCAGAAAAAAGAAAGACACTGGTTACTAAGCCAAGAAAACACTCGTCATCTTGGTCAGCTGTTCAGACAGTACAATTCAGTACTAGTCTCACGAATTAGTTTTAAAATTTACTGTGAGATTAATGTCCTAGGCTGTGACATAAAACTACTACAGCAAGCAGCGAAACGATTACATCAAAAATTTGTCTACCACATTCATTAGATTGGTTTAGATAAAATTTTATGTATTCAAAGTCGGATTCAAAGAACAATGACAGACCAATGTTACGTCAATATTCTTGTTTAAGCTAAACCAAATGCAGAAATTAACTTCAATACTGATTTAAGTCTATTTCTCGATAGATACGAAAAGGATTCAATTCAACTTATCACCATTGCCGATGACCTGCTTGATAAACGCTTTGAACTATTCGCTAAAAGCAACAATCGTACTGATATCAATTTCAAGGAATGGAAAGGATTTTTTAAACATATGCTCTATCCTTTGAATCATTACTACTATGAATCAGAGCATATAAAATTATCATTTACCACAACTTTGCTATAAGTTGAAAACAATTACTAAATCAAGTTTCTATTCAAGCAACGAAATTTCAAACTTGGGAATTTCAAATTCCCAAGTAGTCCTCTAGACTCCTATTAAATGTAATTAAATCCAAAGTTTGATGAGGTATAGATTGAGGGATAAAACCACAGATAAAAAAAAGCCCTTGTAAAAACAAGGGCTTTTTTAAATATTTGGCGGAAGCGGTGAGATTCGAACTCACGGAGGACTCACACCCTCGTCGGTTTTCAAGACCGGTGCATTAAACCGCTCTGCCACGCTTCCAATGGCGGCTATCATATAAATAAAAATTAGAATTGGCAAATCTTTTATTCAAAATAATCAATCAAATGCTCAAAATAAAATCAAAACAGTAAAAAATTAAGCATTTTCAGATTTTTCATAGCAAATTGAGTTGATATACCACACTTTTTTTCCTAATGGAGTAATGACTTCCACCTCATCATCCACCTGTTTACTTAACAGTGCCTGCGCCATAGGAGATTCAATTGAGATATGCTGAGGATGATGGTCGTAGATTTCATCCACCCCCACGATACGCAAGGTTTTCTGTTCACCATCATCGTTCTCGATTTCAACCCAGGCACCAAAATAGACTTTTCCCTCCTGCTCAGGCACAAAGTCAACAATTTTCAACTCCTCTAAACGCTTACCCAAATAGCGAACACGACGATCTATTTTCCTAAGTAATTGTTTATTATATTGATAATCTGCATTTTCTGAACGATCTCCCAAACTAGCGGCCCAGTTTACCTTTTTGGTGATTTCTGGTCGTTCGTCATGCCATAGTTTTTTTAATTCAGCAACCAGCAAGTCATGTCCATTACGTGTGATCAAGTTCGATTTCATATTTAAAAACGCTACAACAACAATCCATTTACAAGTTTTTGCATTGTATTCCTTATTTCAACATGACTAAAGTGTATAAATTTTATTCTTTTTCAAATCATGTGTTTGTGATGTATTTCTCATATTTTTACTGATCAAAATTTGACAAGCTCCTTTTTGACGCTTAAGATGCGCCCCTAAGTTAGTTTTTTGTTTATTTTATATACACTTTGTAAGTGATGTGAAACATTTTCATCATTTTTCCATTAACCCAATGTCATTTTAAATGGCGTCATGACTTGCCCACCCTTATTGAATTTATCAACTTTTAAAAGTTAAGGATTTGTTTTGCTGAACTTTTTTGGGCATAAATTACCTGTAGCGGAGACAACATGCACAGTAATTCAAGTTCTGGGTCGAGGCCTAGCCTTAACTCTTTATCTTCTAAACTTTCATTTCAAACGATGGTATTAGGAATTGCAATCCTTCCCTTTAATAGTTTGAACGCAGAAAAATCACATCAATACAAGACAGTTGTAACCACCAATACATTAACGGTAGTTGCTGTTGAAAACCCGACAACTGTTTTTAAAGACGGGCAATTTTTGCATGGTTTTGGCTATGATTTAGCAAGAAATTATGCACAGAGTTTAAATGTCAAACTCGATTTTAAAACGGTTCCTGATAATGCAACTGCGTTAAAATGGATTGCTCAAGGTAAAGCTAATCTTGCTATGACAACTGCAAATTTAGCAGCCATTGAAAGTAAACAACTTGTCTCTTTTTCTGCAAGTTGTGGCGATCAAGCTACTTTAAGTAAAAATGGATTGAATCCTCAACTCAATTGGGTACTTAAGCAAGCTGATGATCCGTTAACGCTCACTGCAAGTGGATTTGTTTGTCAAAGCAAACAGCTTGGTACAACCCAACAACTAGCTTCCTTTTATAATCGCAATGTGGTTAAACCTGAAGCATGGTCTACGATTCAAAAAGACCTGAACCAGCGTTTGCCAATTTATAAAGCAAGCTTTAAACAAAGTGCCTCTAAATATAATTTAGATTGGCATTTGCTCGCTGCTATTGGCTATCAAGAATCTTATCTTAAACCCACATCGGTTTCTCCCACTGGTGTACGCGGTTTGATGATGTTGACCAATAACACCGCTCAAGCAATGGGTGTGAGCAACCGATCTGATCCAATACAAAGTATTCAAGGTGGTGCAAAATATTTTGATCTTATGCTAGATCAATTTTCGAATGTCCCTTATCCAGACCGTAATTGGTATGCTTTGGTTGCTTATAACATGGGACCAGGTGCAGTCAATCAGATTCAAACCCGAATCAAAACCCAAGGAAAAAACCCAAATCAATGGGTAAATTTATATGATTATTTACAGCGTAACCAAGCGCGAAATGGTCGATATAAACAAGCAGTTCAATACGTGACACGTATTCGAACTTACTTAGAACATTTAAAGACCAACAGTCGTATTGATGTCTAAGTTGAAAATAAAAAAGCTTACCTCTCGGTAAGCTTTTTTATGAGAAAAGGACTTAAGCAGTTTGCTCAAGTACTTTCTTGAATAAATCTTTTTGTTCTTGGCTTGGCTTCGCCGTTTGTAAAGCCATAAGTTGAGACATATCGCCTTGTACTTTGATTTTACCAGTCATAAACGCTTGCATCGCAGCAGCCATATCAAACTCTAAGAATACTTTACGTAATGTTTCAGCATCCATATTTAAAGTTGTTTTAGCATTTGCAGACAAACCTTTTTGGATTTTACCAGCATCTAAGGCCAATTCGGTATTACCAGCCGCATCTGTTACAACTAAGTTAATCGCTAAATTCGCAAGTGCTGGTGGTAAATTTAAATCACCCGCTTCAGCAGTAAGTTTTTCAACAGTTGCAAACCAATCATCAGTTAAAAATGCAGCCATGATTATTCCTCAAATATATTTGTTCAATTTCTTGTGTCATCTATCCAGACAACATTAAATGAAGCAATTTGCTTGTGCACTGTTATAGCACGTAATTTTTATTTTAGGCTATGGCTTTTTGTACGAAGAATTCACTTTTTAGCTCTTTTTTATAAAAAAAAGACACTTAAATAAGTGCCGTTTCAAAAGGTTTTACATTTTATTCAGCAGCAAAACTCAAGTTCACCACATCAAGACGATTTTTCATCTCTTCAGGGTCTTTCATATCAAATTCACGTTGCCCATCCAAGGCTTCGAAATCAAACAATTCACGGTCAGCCAATTGTGAAGGCGATACATTCTGTAAGGCACCAAAGATGCTATGTAAACGTTTTGGATGTTGTTTATCCCATTCACGTAGCATGTCATTAATAATCGCACGTTGTAAGTTTTCTTGTGAACCACATAAGTTACATGGAATGATTGGGAACTTTCGTAGATCAGCATATTTAATAATGTCTTTTTCTTCGACATAAGCCAAAGGACGAATCAAGATATTCTTTTTATCAGAAGAAAGAAGTTTTGGTGGCATCGCCTTTAAGCTACCGCCATGGAATAGATTTAAAAAGAAAGTCGCCATAATGTCATCGCGATGATGACCTAATGCAACTTTGGTTGCACCGATTTCTTGTGCGAAGCCATATAACGAACCACGGCGTAGGCGTGAACATACCGCACAGTAGGTTTTACCTTCAGGCGTTAGGCGTTTAGTAATCGTATAAGTGTCTTTTTCAAGAATGTAATATGGAATGTTATTTTCTTCCATATAACGTGGTAAAACATCTTCAGGGAACCCTGGTTGTTTTTGATCAAGATTCACCGCCACAATATCAAAGTTAATCGGCGCGATACGTTTAAACTGCAATAAAATATCAAGCAACGTGTAACTGTCTTTACCACCAGACACACAGACCATGACTTTGTCGCCATCTTCGATCATGTTGTAATCACGAATTGCATGCCCTACTTGACGACGAAGCTTTTTCAACAGGCGATAATATGCCGAACTCGTCGGAAGCTCAGGCTTAAAATTAAATCCTTGGTTGGACTCCACTGGCGCGTACATAGACGTGATTTACTCATAAACAAAAATACCGCAAGATTTTATCCGATTCCGAAAAGATGCGCACCTAAAGAATTTTTCAATTTCGTGCAATCGTCATATTTCAGTTTCATACTGGTAAAATTCTGACCAAATTATGTCAAAACGGTCTGGATTGCTTATATTTCAAACTTTTCCACAGTTTTCCACAAAAGCTGTGGATAAAATTGTGGATTTCTTCGCTATTGACAAAGTATTTTTATGTGAGAACAAGGCTTACAATCAAATTGATCATTTTTTAATCATTGTTTTTTAGTTAACAAAAACAATGCTTTAAATATGTCAAGACTTAGATTTTAAAAAAAATAATTTAATTTTTTTTGCTGAACATTCGCACAAAACGACTTGCTTTTTGTAAGACAGCGGAAATAAAAAAATTGTAGCTAAAGTTTTTTTTATGCTTTTTTTTGTTACACTACTGTGAACAACTCCATGCTCATCTTTTGTGAATATTATAATGATGGACAAAACAAAATATATTTTTGTTCTTTTTTTGGGGACAATCGGTTTTTTAAATACGGCAGTATCTAGTTATGCTGGTCAAACCATTTATCAATTTAAAGATGATAATGGTACAACTTTACTTACCAATAAAAAGAAAGCTGAATACAATCACCTAAAAGTGATTAAAGCGACCTATTATCCTGATAGCAATATTCACAGCTATAGTAACTGGGGCGCAAGTGAAGCCTCTGTTCTACCAAGTTATAGTCGTAATAAAAATGCTTTTGATCAGATGATCCGTCAAGCAGCGCAACAGCATGGCGTCTCAGAAGGTCTTATTAAAGCCGTTATGCATACTGAGTCAGGTTTTAATATTAATGCGCGATCCCCTGTCGGTGCTCAAGGATTAATGCAACTGATGCCTGCAACTGCACGGCGTTTTAACGTGAGTAATGCTTACGACCCTCAACAAAATATTTTTGGTGGTGCGAGATATCTAAGTTGGTTGTTAAAACGTTTTAATGGGGATACACGCCTTGCTATTGCAGCGTATAACGCTGGTGAAGGTAATGTTGATAAATATGGTGGAATACCGCCATTTCGTGAAACACAAGATTATGTCCGTCGTGTCACAAGTCGTTTTCAAAATCTCTATTCATCAGGTCTAACTCCAACTTCGAGTTCTAATAATGCAAATACTCAAGTGATTGCTCAATCGGCAAATTATACATCTTCAAATTCAGAAGCTGTGTCCGCACCTAAACAATATAGTCGTCAAATTATCACATTGGCCGATGGTACTTTTACAGATGCACCAGGCACATATACCACAGCCAATGCAACTGCATCTGCACGAATCCGAGTAAATGATTAAACAAAGAAATCACTTATTCTCACATCATGATTTTATTTGTTTTTTTCAAATAAATTAGTCGTTTTCCCCTTCTTAAAACACTTCTATTCTTTTATTAGCTTAATGTATCTGCGCTCATTTTTTGCTTGAATTTTTAGGGTTCGCCCTGCATATTAGCGTTATGATTTATAATTTATAAATCAGATCAGTTTTTATTTATAAGAGGATTTTCTCAATGATGCGGATTGGTTTGTTCTTGCTGACCAACCTCGCGGTACTGGTTGTAGCTGGCATTATCTTGTCACTCTTCGGTGTCGGTAGTTACCATGGCGCGGGTGGCTTGAATCTAGGCAACCTTTTAGTCGTCTGTTTTGTCTTTGGTATGGTGGGTTCTTTAATTTCCTTATTCATGTCGAAGTGGATGGCGAAAAAAACCACTGGAACTGAATTAATTGACCCAAATGCTCCTCGTAGTCAAGCAGAAGCTTGGTTACTACAAGAAGTGGCACAACTTTCTCAACGTGCAGGTATTAAAATGCCTGAAGTTGGTATTTTCCCTTCTTACCAATCCAATGCATTTGCGACAGGTTGGAATAAAAATGATGCTTTAGTCTCTGTTTCGACAGGCTTGCTTGAGCGTATGAACAAAGATGAACTTCGTGCTGTACTTGCGCACGAAATCGGTCACGTTGCCAACGGCGATATGGTGACTCTTGCATTGATTCAAGGTGTAGTGAACGCCTTTGTGATGTTCTTTGCACGTATTGCAGGTGACTTTATTGACCGTAATGTGTTCGGTCGTGAAGATGGTGAAGCACCTGGTCTTGCTTATTTTGCTATTACGATTGTACTCGACATCGTATTTGGTATTTTGGCCTCTGCGATTGTAATGTGGTTCTCTCGTCAACGTGAATATCGCGCAGACGAAGCTGGTGCACGTTTAGCAGGCAAACAAGCAATGATTTCTGCTCTACTTCGTTTACAGGCAGAGTCAGAAATGCCAGATCAAATGCCAAAAGAAATGAAAGCATTTGCAATTGCGGAAGGTAAGGAACAAGGCTTTAGCTTAGCGGCTTTATTCCAAACTCACCCAACCATTGAACAACGTGTTGCCGCTTTACAGCAATTAAATGTTCAATAATCAGTATCAGATAAATGATAAAGCCTCCGTTATGGAGGCTTTATTTTTGCTTAAAATCTAGTGTGCTTGGAAAGATTGATAAAACTGCCACAGATAACTCAAACCTGCCCAAACTGCAACAGCCAATAAAATGAGTACCGCAATACCCAATAAATCTGGGATACGTAACCAAATCCAACTTACGATCGGATTACGCCAGAAAGCTGAAGTTTTCTGCTTTTGTTCTAGGGATTCATGCAAGAATGGATGCACCACATGAATATCACTATGCACTTGATATTCCTCACGGATATAGTCATGAACTATTTCCAGTGTCTTACGACTTGGGCGAATAAATACATCAAATAAGGTACCGACAATCGGTACAAAACCCACCAACATATCCATAATTGCCAGTTTGACCACACCCTTCAATTTATGCTGTGGTACGCCCACTTCTCTGGCTTTTTTAAAAGCATATAGTGTTAAAACAAAACCTGCGATATCGCCCGCAAACGGCATGGTACTCAATGCAGCATCTGCCCCGACTCCCTGTTTGGTAAAAGGAATTCGAACCAAACTGTCCATGGTATTGGCAAATTTTGCTAAATCACGTTCAACAGCAATCGCTTGCTGCTGAGTTAATTTTTTTTGTTCTGTTGGAGCAGTCATTTACTCAACCTAAAAACCATGTTTATGCTTGAGAATAAAGCAGATTTTCCATTTTGTCGGTACAATTATTATTATCAATCAAAATAAAATCATTGAGGCCATAAATAAATACACCAATACTCCAGTTGCATCACAAATTGAGGTAACCAAGGGTGCAGAAGCACTGTCAGGATCAAGTCCAGCCTTATTTAAAATAAATGGTAAGCTCATACCAATCAGACAACCCATAAGTACAATTCCAATCATACTCAGCGCCAAAACTAAAGCTACCAAACACTAGAAATACTAACCAAAACACTCGTTTCTGGTAAAGTTGCAAAATGGGGGCAGACTTGATACTGAGTTTAGATGAGGCATTCGCCACACCGACTTTTAAGAAGTCCTCGGTTGCTTCTTCACTGGCTACATCCATCGCATCATCGTAGGTCACGATCCCGACCATCATCTGTTGATGATCAATAATCGGCAATGCAAGTAAATCATAACGTGCAATGGTTTTTGCCACTTCATCTTGGTCGGTATCTACATAAGCGGTTAAGACATTGGTCCCCATCAACTCATTAATATTTTGATCTTCAGGTGCCAAAATTAACTGCTTTAAAGACAATACGCCCAAAATCTTACGCGCTTCATCCAGTACATAAGCGAAATAGATCATTTCGGTATCAGGTGCTTCTAGGCGTAACATTTTAATCGCATCATTGACCAGCATATATTTTTTATATTCTCAACTTACACAACAAAAATGAACAATTCATCTCTTAAATGAGTCCATGAATAATTCATTTCTGTTGCTTGGCTTTCATCCTTTTTATTTAAAAATTTCAATTTCTTCTTTAGGTTTAAAGATATTGGCAACAAGTACAAACATAAATGGAATAAATATCAGTACCAATATTGTCCCGAATATCACACCACCTAAAACACTGATACCAATTTCTTGACGGCTTACAGCCCCTGCTCCAAATGCAAAAACCAGTGGAATAACTCCCGCGCCAAATGCAAAAGACGTCATTAGAATAGGACGCAAACGCAGCCCTGCACCTTGTAGCGCTGCTTGAATGGCATTTTTTCCTTGTGCTTGGGCCATCGCTGCAAATTCAACAATCAAAATTGCATTTTTACAGGATAAGCCAATTGTTGTAAGTAAAGCGATCTGAAAGTAAACATCATTTGGTAAAGCAAAAATATGGGCAAAAATAATACTACCGCCAATCCCTAAAGGAATTGCGGTCATCACAGCCATAGGAATACGCAGACTTTCATACAACGCGGCTAAACATAGAAAAATAAATGCAATAGAAATTAAATATAGCCAAATTGCTTGATTAGTCGATTGCTGCTCTTGATAAGAAAGCCCAGTCCATAGTAAACCTAAGCCTTCTTGTTGACCCACCAACTGTTCAATATCTTTCATGGCTTGGCCTGAAGATTGACCACTGACAACGTTAGCTTGTAATTGCAAAGCACTGTATCCCATATAGCGTTGCACAATGCTTGGTGTCCCTCCCCATGATGTCGTTGAAAATGAACTAAAAGAAACCATTTGACTTTGATTATTACGTACTGACCAGCTATATAAGTCTTCAGGTTTAGAACGAAATGGTGCATCACCTTGTAAAATAACTTGTTTAATTCGACCACGGTCAATAAAGTCATTCACATATGTCCCACCCCATGCGGTCGACAAAGTACTATTAATTTCATTTAGATTTAAACCATTTGCCATCGCTTGCTTATGGTCAATCTTTACATTCAAAGTAGCTTTACTATCAGTGGATTGTTTATCTAAGTTTTCAAAACTTGAATATTTTTGTCCCAACTGTTGCAACTGTTTAAAACTTTGATCAAGGAATTGCTCACCTTGCCCATTGATATCCTGAATCCATAAATCCATTCCATCTGTTGCGCCTAATCCATTTACCGAAGCAGGCAACGTCACATTGATCTGTGCATCGGGAAATTGGCTAAAATATTTAAGTGCTCTCTTGCGAATAGCTTCAGCAGAGTTTTTCTTCCCAGTACGGTTGTCCCAATGATTTAATGAAACAAAGCCTTGTCCAAGATTTTGCCCCGTTCCAGAATTATTTCGTCCGTAACGAATAAGCACTAAATTGACATTTGCTTTTTCATTCTGAAGAAAATACTGACGAATTGCCTCACCGACCTCCTGACTTTTTGAAAGTGGCGCACTATCCACTAATTTAAATTGAACACTTAATATCCCTTGGTCTTCTTTTGGTAAAAAACTACTTTGCAGATTGCTATAGAACAAAGCAAATACGGCAATTAATGCAATAAAAATCACAGATACAGAGATTTTATAACGAAGCATGGTTTGCACTAGAGATAAATACTTATTTTTAAGTGT
Source organism: Acinetobacter sp. WCHA29 (assembly GCF_002165335.1). Lineage (NCBI taxonomy): Bacteria > Pseudomonadati > Pseudomonadota > Gammaproteobacteria > Moraxellales > Moraxellaceae > Acinetobacter > Acinetobacter sp. WCHA29. The sequence goes on along the minus strand of NZ_NHRQ01000002.1, from coordinate 225,206 downwards.
GTCTATCCCGTTATTGAACCGAATCGCCGATGACTTAGGTTGATGGTTTGGCTTTAAAATCAAAGCACATAAAGCGGGTGTAAGCACCAAAGCCACTACTAAAGATAAGACCATCGCAGCAACCAAAGTGATTGAAAACTGACGATAGATAACCCCGATAGAACCAGCAAAAAATGACATTGGAATAAAAACGGCTGTTAACACCATGGTAATTCCAATCAATGCACCACTAATTTCTTGCATAGATTCAACGGCTGCTTGTTTGGGCGACAAATGCTGCTCATGCATAAGCCGTTCAACATTTTCCACTACAACAATTGCATCATCAACCAACAAACCAATCGCAAGCACCAATGCAAAGAGAGTTAAAGTATTAATACTAAATCCCAGTAATTCAAGTACGGCAAAAGTCCCTAAAATCACGATCGGTACAGTAATACTTGGAATAAGCGTCGCACGCCAACTTTGAAGAAAAAGGAACATGACTAAAATAACTAAACCAATTGCTTCGACAAGTGTTTTAATTACCTCTTTAATAGATTCTTGCACAAAGGGAGTATTATCTCTTGGATAAACGATCTTATACCCTGTTGGAAGCTTGCTAGAGAGTTCATCTAAAGTCTGATGAATAAGTTTAGATGTTTGAATTGCGTTGGCACCAGAAGATAAAGAAATACCAAGACCTGCAGCTGGGTAACCATTGATCGTATTAAATGATTGATAATTTTCTGCCCCTAATTCAATCCGAGCAATATCTTTTAATTGAACAAAACTTCCAGATACATCTGATTTCACAATAATTTGTTCAAAGTCTTGAATGGTCTTTAAGCGAGAACCTGCTGTTACTTTTGCATTCAAGTATTGACCTTGAACAACGGGCAAATCGCCGATCGCACCTGCTGCCACCTGTGTATTTTGAGTAGTAATCGCGGTAACGACATCATTTGGAATTAAATTATATTGAGTCAATTTATTTGGATCTAGCCAAATTCGCATTGCATACTGCGATCCAAAAATATCTGTTTCACCGACGCCATCAATCCGATTTAAATTATCAAGGACATGCGTAGATAGATAATCAGACAACGCAATATTATTTGCTTGCCCTGTACTGTCATACAGTCCAATCACCATAAAGGTATCACCCAAGGACTTAGTGACATTAACTCCCTGCCGTTGTACCGCATCTGGGAGACGGCGTATCACACCACTAATTTTATTTTGTACTTGAACCTGTGCTGTATCGGGATTTGTGCCATTTTCAAAACTAATCGTAATACGGCTACGACCAGCTGCATCGCTGGTTGAACTAAAGTACAGTAAATGGTCGAGACCTTGGATTTGCTGCTCTAAAACTTGAGTTACACTTTGTTCAACTGTTTTGGCATCAGCACCACTATAGTTGGTCGATACTGTAATTTTCGGTGGAGCAATATCAGGATAACGTTCAACTGGCAAATTCAGAATTGCCAGTATTCCTAATGCCATCACAATAATGGCAAGCACACCTGCGAAAATTGGACGCTCAATAAAAAATTTAGATAGCATGGCTGCTCATTCCATCGTGGAAACAGTCAATTTTTTCAAAAAGATAGGAAAATAGAGGCACTTTCAATCTACGATCATTACCGAGCTTTCAAGGAAACACCATCCTTATTAACATATCATTGCAAAAAGCGAAAATTACGGAGAAATAATGAATTTTTTATCGATCATCAGCATATTTCATCGAAAACAAATGAGGTCAAAAATTTAATTTACTATCCTATCAAATACTTCTTAATTTTAGATTGACACTCCACTCACTTAAACCGATAGTAGCACGCTCTCCGTTGCTCCCTTATTTTTCTAGGCATATATGAAGGCCAGTTTTAAACATTTTAATATTCTGCTCCTAATTCTATTGCCCGCATTAATTACTGGGGGGTTACTCAGTATTGCTGGCAATTTGTCTGATGGTTTAAGACTGGGATTTCTTTCTTTGCCAGGTGTAGGTTTAATTTGGCTTGCCATTAAAACACAAAAAAAATATTGGTATGGACTTACAGTTTTATGGTGGTTTGCGACTTGGCTTGATGTACTACTACGTTCGAGTACGTGGTTTTTATTTAATAGTGATAATGAAGCCTATTTTATTATTGAAGCAATTGCTAATACCAGTCAGCAGGAAACGTGGGAATTCATACAACTACACTTAAGCACAATCTTAAGTGTGATTTTTAGTCTACTTTGCTTGCTAATTATTTACAGTATTTCTACTTTCAAACTGATTAAAGCTCACCATCTTGATCAGATGTGGCAGAGTCGAATTTATCGTAGTTGTATCGTTTTACTTGTTCTATTAACAATAACAAGCTATTTAATGAAGCCATCACGTAAAGTTCATCCCATCATTTTTTGGTCAGACTATCAAACAAAACTTCAGGATTTTAAAAATAGAATTAAGCAACATCAAAATGTACACCGACAATGGGACATCAGTGCAAAGCAAAATTTAACTTTAACAAAAAAACAGGATGAGAAACAAACACATGTGTTAGTTCTCTCAGAGAGCTTAACAAGTTTAAATTTAGGTGTTTGTGGTTATCAACGCGAGACGACTCCACAATTAGCAAAAAAACTTGATGAGTTAAAAATCTTTTGTAATGCATTTTCACCGTCACCTTCAACGATCAATGCGCTACGTGTTTTATTGACTGAAAGTCCTGCATCTGCGCATGATCAATATTCTTCGGAAAGCGTTTTAGCTTACGCTCGCGCGGCAGGCTATAAGATTTATTGGTTAAGCAATCAAGATGATAGTTATTTATCTTCATTATTTGGTTCTTATGCAGATACGGCTGTTTATAAAAATACACGATCAGGAAGAAGTAGTCATTCATTAGATGAAAAGCTTATTCCCGTTTATCAACAAGCTCTTGCAGATCCGGATCCTAAAAAACTGATTATTCTTCATTTGATTGGCGCACATCCAAATTACCAAGAACGTTACCCATTAGCGTTTAATAAATTTACTGGAGACAGTAATGATGCTGTCGAACTCGACCTCAAGAATCGTAATATTGATCCTTGGGTTCGTTCACTACGCAATGATTATGATAATGCAGTATTATATGAAGACTCGTTGCTTGCTAGATTTTTAGATGATCTAAAGGCTGATAATAATTCTGATTTTAGATCTTTTATGGTCGTTTCAGATCACGGAAATGAAGTTGGTCATGAAATTGACTATGCTGGTCACAGCCCGAATACAAAAGCGGGATACCAAGTTCCTGTGATTATGTGGCATGACAATATGCAAGTCACGGGTGTCAATAAAGAAAAAATGCTTAATACAGCAGAACTTGATAACAATTTAATGCATATCATGGGTCTTAAAAATAAAACTGCTTCACCGCAATCTTATTGGTTAGATCGTGATTATCGTTTTACGCCTGAAGTAAATTGGCCTTATTGGAAACAGAAGTCATAATCTCCCTCCAGACCCCGCTTTATCAAAGCCTAAAATCAGATATTGGATTTCAAACATTCAGTTAAAAAATCATTATTTTCATAAAATTATCATCTGATTGTCATCCATTTGATAAATTAAAACGGCAAGATCAATGCTTTAAGAAAAACTAATGAGTTAAATTATGTTCAAAAAAGTATTGGTCTGTATTAGCTTGATCGGTCTGACAGCTTGCAATGATGACAACAAAGATCAACAAAGCACGGCGCAACCTGAACCTCAATTACCACAAGTGATTGGACATCGTGGCGCGAGCGCACTTCGTCCAGAACATACACTCGCATCCTATCAAAAAGCGATTGATGATGGTGCTGATTTTATTGAACCAGATTTGGTATCAAGCAAAGACGGCATATTGGTTGCTCGCCATGAAAATGAGATCAGCGGCACAACCAATGTTGCAACGCTTCCTCAATTTGCAGACCGTAAAAAAACTAAAATTATTGATGGCGTGAGTTTAACAGGTTGGTTTACTGAAGATTTTACTTTGGCCGAGCTAAAACAGCTCAAAGCACGTGAGCGTATTCCCCAGTATCGTGCTGCCAATACGCAATATAATGATCAATTTGAAATCCCGACACTCGATGAAATCATTGATTTAGCTGCAAAGCATTATCAAAAAACGGGCAAAATTATTGGTCTTTATCCAGAAACCAAACACCCAACCTATTTCCAAAAACAGAATTTGGCTATGGAAGATACTTTGTTAAAAACCTTATCCAAATACCAATATAGCCGCGATATTGCGCCTATTTACTTACAGTCTTTTGAAGTTGGCAATCTAAAATATTTAAAAAATCAACTCGATTTACACAAGAGTGTTAAGCATGCACAATTGATTCAGCTCTATGATTCGCCTGAAGCAAGACCAGCAGATTATGTTGCACAAAACAATCCTAAAACCTATGCAGATCTAGCAACGGCACAAGGCCTCAAAGACGTTTCGGCCTATGCCAATGGTGTAGGTCCATGGAAAGTCTATGTCTTTAAAGATGCAGCAATGACACAGACCACCTCTTTTATTGCAGATGCCCATAAAGTCAATTTAAAAGTACATCCTTATACCTTCCGCCCTGAAAATAATTTCCTACCAGACAGCTTAAAATGTAGTAAGGATACGTCCAAAGCAGCCGAGCGTTGTGAGTCTGGTTCAATCAAGGAAATGCAACTTTACTTCAAGGCTGGCGTAGATGGTGTATTTACTGATGATCCAGCATTAGGTCGTCAGGCAGTACAAAGTTATCAAGCAACTAAATAAGTCAAAGTAGTGAATAAGGGCAGTTGTTCTACTGCTCTTATTTTTAAGAAAGAGTAAGTTGCTTGTGTTTGACTTGTTCCCATTGCCACCAACCATATGCAGCCAACAACACAAAAGCGGCATACAATCCTGCGGTTAAAAATAATTCTTTATAAATAAACATACCTACATAGACAATATCGACAAATACCCAAAGTACCCAAGTTGCGATATGTTTACGACTTGTCCAATAGGTTGCCAGTAAACTAAAAGCAGCGAGTTGGGCATCTAATAACGGTACAGCAGCATCGGTAAAATGTTTAAGCGTTAAACCAAACAATAATCCACCGATTGCTGCTAAACACATTTGCATCAATACCCTTTTGGCTGCAATTGGTTCGATCCGAATCTCATGGTCTTGGCGTTTACCTTTCAGCCAATAATAAAAACCATAGAAATTAATCAGCATAAATAAGAATTGTAAAATCGTTTCGCCGTATAATTTAAAGGTGAAAAAAAGGTAAGCATATAAAATAAATGCCAAAAAATTAAACCACCAACACCACATATTCCGTTTTATCGTGAGCGCAACACCGATCACACTAATAATAACGGCAATAATTTCTAACGAAGACAAGAGCAAACTACTTTGAAAATCCGAATGACAACATTATGGAAATATTCTTTATTTAAGCAAGCCAAAAAATCTTGATCTGATGCGCTTCTATTCGCCATATTTTTAAAGCTTTAACGCCAAAGGTTATTTTTCACTCAAGCCCACATCGAATTAAATAGTATAAAACTGATAGGTCAATAAAATGACCTATCCTTTATAGTCTCAATCCGTTTCACACTGTAAACTACATACCATCCAATTAGAATTTCTCACAGATTTGCTCAAGGATGAAAGAATCTATGCGTTCAAATATTTTATGGCTTTGCTTTGGCATTTTTTTGCTATTACAAGGTTGTGTCAATGCGGCAATTCAACCTCAAAAAATTCAATCTCAACCAACAGAATTAAAACAACGTTATTTTCAAGCAAAAACAATCGCATCAGATGGAACAATCATTGCGTTTACAGTGTATCAACCACATTTAAAAGCAGGACAAACAGCTCCTTTGCTGCTACATACCCATGGTTTTGGTTTATCTCGAATGAAAAGACCAGAATTAAGCTTGTATGGTTTTTTACTTCCGACGGGTCAAGTAGCCAAAACAGCGTGGAAAAATGGCTATTGGGTCATCAGCTATGATCAACGTGGTCATGGAAATAGTCAGGGTAAAATTCGCTTAACCGATCCTGAAAAAGAAGCTCAAGATGTCATTAGCATCATGAACTGGGCTGAAAAAAACTTGCCACAACTAGCACAAAATCAAAATGGTGTTCGTACAGGTATGATTGGCGAATCTTATGCAGGCGGTGTGCAATACATTGCTTCTGCTCTAGACCCTCGCCTACAAGCAATTGTACCAATCACAACTTGGCATGATATCGTCGATAGCCTTGTACCCAATGGCGTTCCAAAAGGAGATTGGCTAAGTTTCTTGAATTTGATTGGTGACTGGTGGAACTGGAACAAATTTGATCCCGAACTTAAACAAGCTTATCAAGATATCCAACAAGGTCAGTTGAAACAATCAACTTATGATTTACTAAAGACACATCAAGCTAGTTGGTTTTGTGAAAATGCTCAAGCGCCAAAAGCAGATGCGCTCATTATCCAAGGCTTTAGAGATGTATTATTTCCTTTTAATGAAGGCGTTAAAGCGGCTCAATGTATTCAGAAATCGCAGCATGAAGTCCATTTAATCGGCGTACAAGGCGGACATTTACAACCATTTGCACAGCGTTCCCCATTGGGTGATACTCCTTTTTGGTATATTGGGAAATCTGTTGCCTGTGGGAATCAAAAGCAATATAAATTACAAGACACGATCATGGGATGGTTTGATCAAAAACTCAAAGACCAAACTGCAACAATTGATTTACCAGAATTATGTGTCGACAAAAGTCCAGTCTATAAGTTCAAAGATTTGGATGCAAAAACACAATACACGTTAAATAGAACTTGGATTGAACCTCAGAATTCGCAAGCTGTGTTTGTTCCGATCCATACAATAACTGAATTGGCACATCTCACAGGTACCCCACAACTCAATTTAAAGATCGAAACGCCAAATAATAAAGTAGAACCAACACTATTTATTTCTATGGCCATTAAATCTGAAAAAACGGGTAAATATGCTATTTTAAATGATCAAACAACAGCATTAAATCCAAGCAAAAAACATACTTTTGATCAAGTTATTTCTCATAAAAATTCAGCATCGAAAGGAAATCAAACTATTGAATTACCTAGTATTAATGGACGTTTGAATAAAGGCGATACTTTAGGCTTACTGATTCAGACCGAAAGTATTTATTATCAAAAAATTAAACAACCTAAAATTGAAGCATGGATTTCAGGTCAAATTACTTTACCTAAATTTTGGAGTGAGATTTCAAATAAGGAATGATCATAATTTCTAAATATCGAGAGTGAATTTTACCACTCTCGATTTGCAATCAATTGTTCCATTTCAATCTCAAAATAACCTGCTTCTTGCACAATCATCATCATAGCTTCAGCAATGTAATCCGCAGCCGTATCATCTAAACTTGAATCTAGGTCTTCAAACTGAGGTTTCATCTCATTAATTGCGATCATTGTATGATGAGCAAAATGATATATTTCCGCTTCAGTTAAACCAGAACGACCCACCTTTTTGGAAAAGTGTTTAATCTGTTGTTTAACTTCGGCAACGAGAATGTCAGGATAATATTCATCATCAAACATCGGGAGAAGGAGATCTTCAAACATAAATAAAATAATATGCCAATAAAACGCCATGCTTATAACATAATCCCATACAAATCACGATATTTAGACATAAAAAAAGCGATCTTTCCGACCGCTTTTAAAAAAGATAATTTAGTCTTTTTTAGCACTTAAACTTTTTGCGATCTTGGCAAGCTCTATAAATTCCTCACGCATTTGGTAAGGATCTGGTTTTGCAGATTGCTGGGCTAACTGAATAATTTGATCCCACCCCATAGCAGCATTGTATTGCCCACCTTTTAGCTGCTGGGCATAGGAAGCCACCGCAATCGCAAAACGAGTATCGCTATTGGCCTGAGCAAGGGACTTACTTTGCGCTTTTACAGCTTGGTTTAAAAGAATGCTCTTCTCTTGATTTGGCAATTTATAGCGCAAATTTACAAACGCATATTCAGATTTTTTCGTTGTATCTGTTTTTGTCGATGCCTGATAACGTGAATCATTGAGCCAGCCTTGTTGTCCGACTGGAACGATTTCATAAATTGCTGTTACGTTATGCCCTGCCCCAATATCTCCTGCATCGACTTTATCATTATTAAAATCTTCCTGTTTTAGCATCCGATTTTCATACCCCACTAAGCGATATTCTTTTACCGTAGCAGGATTAAACTCCACCTGAATTTTTACATCCTGAGCAACCGTTGCCAGTGTTGACGAAAGCTGACGTTGTACCACTTTTTTCGCTTCATTTTTATTATCAATATAGCTGTAATTACCATCTCCTGCATCCGCCAGTTGCTCCATCAACTGCTCATTATAATTTCCTGTTCCAAAGCCCAGTGTCGTGAGTGAAATACCACTTTTGCGCTTTTCCGCCACCATGCCTTTTAGAGTACTAAAATCTGTGATCCCGACATTAAAGTCGCCATCAGTTGCCAATAAAATACGATTGATTCCATTCTTCACAAAGGCTTTTTCAGCTTGTTTATAAGCCAGTTGAATTGCCTGTTCGCCTGCGGTTGCCCCACTTGCCTGTAATTCATTAATGCCGGTTAAAATTTTGTCTTTTTGATCACCTGAAGTGGGTGCTAAAATGAGTTTCTCACCACTAGCATAAGTAATAATCGTGACTTTATCTTGAGGTCGCAATTGCTCGGTCAATAATCTAAGAGTTTGCTTAACCAAGGGTAATTTATCTGGGGCATCCATACTACCGGAAACATCAACCAAGAATACCAAATTGGCTGGTGGTAACTGTTTGGTTGCCAAGTCTTTGGCTTGAATCCCGATTTTGATCAGTTTGGCATTTTCTTTCCACGGTGAATCAACAATTTCAGTCGTGACCGAGAATGGGTGAATGCTGTTTGGCTGCGGATATTGATAATCAAAGTAGTTAATCATTTCCTCAGCACGAACCGCATCGACTGGTGGCAAACGCCCATCATTCAGGAAACGGCGGGTATTGCTATAACTGCCTGTATCGACATCAATGCTAAAAGTTGAAACTGCCTGATCTGCAACCCGATAAATAGGATTGACCTCATTCTTTTGATATTTTTCAGTATTCTGTTCTAGCCGCACGCTTTCTGGACTAGGCATTGCCGCCATGTACGCAGCAGGAGCAATCATCTTTCGGGTACTATCCGCTGCCATATTAGACATAACCAAAGATGCAGGAGCGACTACATGGCTACGTTCCTTTATGGGATTACCACAGGCGATCATCATGGAACTTAGCAAGGTTAAGGTCAGTATGTTTGTAGATTGATGCATCATAAAATCCCCCAATTTTTATGTCTTTTAAATGAATGACGAGATTGCAGTGATTGTATGCAAAAAGATAAAGATACATCGTATTGGAATGTATTTTTATCTTCATTATTTCTCTGTAATTATTGAGCTAAACGCATCGCATTCCAAACTTTTATCGCATCGCTTGTGGCTTTAACATCGTGCACTCGAACAATACTAGCGCCCTGCTGAATACTCAGTAGATGCCCCATGACACTTCCAAGCGCACGTTCCTGTGCAGGTACACCATTCAATGCCTCACCAATGAAACGTTTACGTGACAAGCCAGACAAGATCGGATACCCCATCCGATTCAGCTTCCAAAACTCATTGAGTAATCGAAAATTCTGTTGTGCGTTCTTGGCAAAACCGAAACCTGGGTCGATAATAATATTTTCTTTGCTTACTCCGACTGCAATTGCTTGATTAAGCCGCTGCTGTAATTCATGAATCACATCTTCAGTCACATCCTGATATTGATCCAACTGATTCATATTGGTCGGTTCACCACGCATATGCATCAACACCACAGGAATATTTAATTCAGCCGCCGTTTCTAAAGCTTGTGGACGAGTTAAAGCACGAACATCATTCCAGATATGCGCACCTGCTTTCACGGCAGCTCGAATCACCTCAGGCTGACTGGTATCAATCGATATGATCACATCATACTTGGATAATGCTTCCACCACAGGAATTACACGCTGAATTTCTTCTTCTAGCTCAACGGGTGATGCATTTGGGCGAGTTGACTCTCCACCAATATCAATAATGCTTGCACCCTCTTCAATCATCTGCAAAGCACGTTGAACCGCCTGTTCTTTATGATGATGCTGTCCACCATCACTGAAAGAATCAGGGGTGACATTGAGAATACCCATAATCTGTGGTTGGGATAAATCCAATGTAAAACGACCACATTGTAACTGCTGCTGTGGTAATGGCATCAACTGCATTATCAAAAAACTCTTAACACTTTACGAATCACTTTAGTTTAACAAGACTATTCTGTGAACATTGTTGATTTATTTTCAGCTTGGCTAAAATAAGAACAAAAAAAGAGCGACCTAAGTCGCTCTGATTTATTTAATTCTAATTAACCCATTGCTGGTAATGGTGGTGGTGTAGATGGACCATCTTTTGGTGGTTCAAATGCAGCCACTGGATTTTCAGGAATATAGACCTTAGGTGGTTGTGGTTCACGACCTTCCATGATGTCACGGATTTGGTCACGATCGATGGTTTCCCATTCCATCAACGCTTTCACCATTGCATGTGCGATATCTTTGTTATTTTCCAAGATATCACGAGCAACTTTATATTGTTCATCTAAGATACGACGTACTTCTTCATCAACTTTTTGCTGAGTTGCTTCTGAAATTGTACGGCTACCCACATTACCAAAGAAACCACTTTGGTTTTCATCTTCATAAACCATTACACCAAGAGCATCAGACATACCATACTTGGTCACCATTGCACGCGCCATTTTAGTTGCTCGTTCAAAGTCGTTTGATGCACCTGTCGACATTTGATTAATGAACACTTCTTCGGCAATACGACCACCAAATAAGATTGAAAGCTCATTCAACATCTTATCTTTGTAATGGCTGGTTTGGTCTTGCTCAGGCAACTGCCAAGTTACACCTAGTGCCCAACCACGTGGCATGATTGTTACTTTATGCACAGGGTCTGTACCTGGCAAAATTTCAGCAACAATGGCATGTCCAGCTTCATGGTAAGCCGTCGCACGACGTTCTTCTTCACGAATCACCATCGATTTACGTTCTGGACCCATGTAGATCTTGTCTTTTGCATCTTCAAAGTCATGCATATCGACCGTGTTTTTATTACGGCGAGCAGCAAACAACGCAGCTTCGTTAACTAAGTTCGCAAGTTGCGCACCTGAGAATCCTGGCGTACCACGAGCAAGGACTTTAACATCCACGCCTGTAACCGAAGGAAGTTTCTTCAAATGAACATTCAAGATTTGCTCACGACCACGGATGTCTGGTAAACCCACCATCACTTGGCGATCAAAACGACCTGGACGAAGCAATGCTTTATCAAGTACGTCTACACGGTTAGTTGCTGCAATGACGATCACACCCTCATTACCTTCAAAACCATCCATCTCAACAAGCATTTGGTTCAGGGTTTGTTCACGCTCATCATGACCACCTCCTGTACCAGAACCACGATGGCGACCAACAGCATCAATCTCATCGATGAAAATGATACATGGAGCATGACGTTTAGCTTGTTCAAACATGTCACGAACACGTGATGCACCGACACCAACAAACATTTCAACGAAGTCAGAACCAGAGATACTAAAGAATGGAACTTTAGCTTCACCTGCAATGGCTTTCGCAAGTAATGTTTTACCCGTACCTGGAGGACCAACCATCAACACACCACGAGGAATGGTTGCACCAAGACGTTTGAACTTAGAAGGATCTTTCAAGAAGTCAACAATTTCAACCACTTCTTGTTTTGCTTCATCACAACCTGCAACATCGGTAAACGTAACCTTAATCTGATCTTCAGATAACATTTTCGCTTTTGACTTGCCAAAACTCATTGGGCTGTTTTTGCCACCAGCGCCCCCACCCATATTACGCATAAAGAACATGAATAATAAGATGATCAGTAATACAGGGAAGCTCGCAATGAGAAGTTGCATCAAAATGCCTTGACGTTGTGGTGCAGTACCTTCAACGACTACATTCTGTTTATTCAAGCTTGGAAGCAATTCAGTGTCTTCTACTTGTGGACGAACCGTTTCAAAAGAAGAACCATTGGTTTTTTCACCACTAATGTTTAAACCGTCAATTGTGACTTGTTTAATTTGCCCAGCATTCACCGCTGCAACGAAATCAGAATATTTCATCGCTGCAGGCTTATTGCGGTCACTGACGTTGCTAAAAATCAAAATCAGAACACCGAGTATGATGAGCCACAATACGGCATTCTTGAAGTAATCGCTCAAGGCTTTATTCCCATATCAATCTAATTTGATCATACCTAATCTTGGCTGACCTTCACAAAAACAGCAATAAATTTGCGTTGCAAAAAACTTAAAAGGTACAAAATGCACAATTTTTAACAACTTGGCAAGTACACTTTTATTGCAATGCCTTTTTACGACCTTGACCAATCAAAAAAACTTCTTTTGATCGAGCACGAGATGCCGCAGGTTTGGCTGTTTTTAATACATCAAAACTATCAACAACTTGTTTTCTGAACTCATCAAATCCTGAGCCTTGGAACACCTTAACAATAAACTGTCCATTTGGGCCTAAAACTTTTTGAGCAAAATCCAATGCCAACTCACATAAGTAAATCTGGCGTGGTTGATCGACAGCCCTATTACCTGATGTATTGGGGGCCATATCTGAAATTACAACGTCTACTTGACGTCCATTTAAAATATTTAACAATTTTTCGAAAACTTCTTCTTCTCGGAAGTCACCTTGTAAGAAAGTCACATCTGGAAGAGCGTCCATTGCGAGAATATCTGAAGCAATCACTAAACCATTTGAGCCGACTAATTTACCTGCAATTTGTGACCAACTGCCTGGTGCTGCACCAAGATCGACAACGGTCATACCCGGCTTGATCATTTTATATTTTTCTTGGATTTCAAGTAATTTATATGCTGCACGTGCGCGATAACCTTCCTTCTGTGCTTTCTTTACAAAAGGGTCATCTAAGTGCTCTCTCATCCATGCACGACTGCTTTTAGACAATTTTTGATTGGTAATGCGTGTCGCCATAACTCACTAAATTTCAAAAAACTTCTGATTGGTCATTGTACGTTAAAATTACTCTCATTACAGTACGGTTGTAGTTCATTCACACGAACTTTTACAGATTTTTTCCGATTGTCATGATTGGCTATTTGCCTAATTTTCACATATTTGTTTCGAGTGCCTGTCTGCTAAATCTATCTTAGAAACGGGATGCAAGTTATACTAGGTCGTTTTCCCAATCAGGTATTTTTAATGGCGGCTTTATCTATCCATGAACGTAAGCGTTTACGTCAAATTGGTCATGCACTTAATCCAGTTGTAATGATTGGTGGCCAAGGTCTTACAGAAAACGTCATTGAAGAAACTCATCGCGCACTAAATGATCATGAACTCATTAAAGTGAAAATTGCAGGTGAAGATCGTGATGCACGTGCCGCAGTAATTGATGCGCTTGTTGAAGCAACATGTGCTGAATCTGTACAGAAAATTGGTAAAATTGTTTTGCTTTATAAAAAAGCAGCAAAACAAAACCAGCATCTTTCTAATTTAGTTCGTTTTGCTCACTTAAGTAACAAGTAATCAAAATGGCAAGTTATGAACTTTCTGCTTTCGATCGCTTTAATGCTATTACTGTCGTTGGAGCAATTGAGCAACAAACACCAGCGACATTAAATGTTGGTTTTTGGGTTCGTGATCCCAATCAGTTTCTGATTTACCCAGATCAAGTCAAGGCTCATCCTCGCCAAGACTTTTTATGGGAGCAGACTTGTTTTGAGATTTTTATTGGTGTGAAAGATGAAGATTTTTATCGTGAAATCAATCTTTCTCCCTCTCAAGCTTGGCAAGCCTATCAATTTGAAGAATATCGCTTCCCAGAGGATATGCCGCCCGTTGCTGCATATGACATTGAGTTGAACCATTTGCAACGCACACATTATGGTTTAAATGTCAGTCTAGATTTATCTAAATTTATGCAACAGAATAAATTGAAATGGTCTGACTTATATTTAGGTTTAAGTGCGGTTTTTAATACCACTCAAGGTAATCACTATTTTGCAATGCAACATAGTAGCCCACAAGCTGACTTTCATAATAAACGCGATTGGTTACATCAATTCTAAAAAATAAAAAAAGCGAGAATGATCTCGCTTTTTTTATTTAAATACATGTTAGCTAGCGCGAACTTTATTCCAAGCTTCTACTGCTTGCTCTTTAGTGCGCTTAAAGCTACCAACCAAAGTATCTTTATGCTTCACTGAAATTTGACCAATATCATCTTTCAACTCTTTGCTGACCTTCGTTAAATCTTCAATTAAAGCATTTAACTCAGTTTTTAATGCATTCGTTAATTCAACTAAATTGCCTTGTGATGAATTCAGTTGAGTTTTAATAACATCAATACGCTGCAAAATATCTTGCTTAATTTGTGCAAGCTGATTTTGGATATTTTGGTTAAGTTCTTTCGCTTCCGCCTCAATTTTTTCTTGAGTTTCAGCTAATACTTCTTTCACTTGCTCTTGAGTCTCAGCAATGACTTCTTTCGCTTGTTCCTGAGTCTCAGCAATCACTTCTTTCGCCTTCGCTGTTTTTTCAGCTACAACTTCTTTCGCTTTTGCAGTTTTCTCAGCAACCACCTCTTTCACTTCTGCCGTCTTTTCAGCAACAGCTTCTTTAACTTCAGTGGTTTTCTCTGCAACAACTTCTTTCGCCTTCGCTGTTTTTTCAACCACAACTTCTTTAACTTCTTCAGTTGCTGGTGTCGTTTGATTATCAGCCATTGTGTTTCCCCTCTATATTGTTAGTTGATTTTTTGGCTAAATATAAGATAAAACGCTTTACTTTTAGACTATGAAAAAATTGTTAGACAATTTGCATAATATCTCATGATATAGATAGAAGAATGATTGATTTGGCAATAGACATAACAACAGCCAAACTTATAAAAGAAAAATTACAATTACTCGCTTTAACCAATAAAACAGATAGACTTTTGAACTACTCATGCGTATAATGCGCTGTTAAGTTACAAGCGAGCAGACTGGAAGGAGGGGCATGTTTTTAAAGACAGCCTACCTTTTTTTATGTCTTCTCGCTTTTTTACAGCCCTATTTTTGTGGTTTTAGTTCAGGAGCTTTGGTTTGAGCACCCCCGCCATTTTAGCCCTCGCAGATGGAACGATCTTTAAAGGAACGTCTATCGGTGCATCGGGAAGTACGACTGGTGAAGTCGTTTTTAATACAGCCATGACTGGCTACCAAGAAATTTTGACTGACCCAAGTTATGCGCAACAAATTGTGACGCTGACTTATCCCCATATTGGAAATACAGGCTGTAATAGCGAAGACGTTGAATCTGGTCGCATCCATAAAGTATGGGCGAACGGTTTAATTATTCGTGATCTTCCTTTATTACATAGTAATTTCCGTGCAGAACAATCACTCAGTGAATACTTGGAACAACATAATGTTGTTGCAATCGCTGATATTGATACGCGTAAATTGACACGTATTTTACGTGACAAAGGTGCGCAAAATGGTTGCATCCTTGCTGGTGAAAATATCACTGAAGAAGAAGCAATTGCAAAAGCACGTGCATTCGGTGGTTTAAATGGTTTAGACCTTGCAAAAGAATGCTGTGATCCTGAAGGCTTTGAATGGACTGAAGGTTCTTGGACTTTAGGTCAAGGTTTTAGCCAACCAGAATTTAAATTTCATGTTGTTGCATACGATTATGGTGTCAAAACCAACATCTTACGTATGCTTGCAGACCGTGGTTGTAAACTCACTGTTGTGCCTGCACAGACCCCTGCTGAGAAAGTTCTCGCTTTAAATCCAGATGGCGTGTTCTTGTCAAATGGTCCTGGTGATCCAGCAGCATGTGACTATGCGATTGAAGCAGTAAAAACGATTGTTGAAACTACGACTTTACCTGTATTTGGTATTTGTTTAGGTCACCAAATTTTAGCACTTGCTTCTGGCGCGAAGACCATGAAAATGAATCATGGTCATCACGGTGCAAACCATCCTGTACAAAATCTTGAGAATGGTACAGTGATGATTACTTCTCAAAACCACGGCTTTGCTGTCGATGAGAGTACTTTACCTGCAAACTTAAAAGTGACACATCGCTCTCTGTTTGATGGTACAAACCAAGGTATTCATCGCACTGACAAACCAGCATTCAGCTTCCAAGGTCACCCTGAAGCAAGCCCTGGTCCACATGACTGTGCTCCATTGTTCGATCATTTCATCGAACTTATTGAAGCATCTAAGAAGTAATTAAGGAGCGAATAATGCCTAAACGTACGGATATTAAAAGCATCTTAATTATTGGTGCAGGTCCAATTGTGATCGGTCAAGCATGTGAGTTTGACTACTCAGGTGCGCAAGCATGTAAAGCACTTCGTGAAGAAGGCTATCGTGTTATTTTGGTGAACTCTAACCCAGCAACCATTATGACTGACCCTTCAATGGCGGATGCCACTTATATCGAGCCAATCACTTGGCAGACTGTTGCTCAAATCATTGAAAAAGAACGCCCAGATGCAGTCCTCCCAACGATGGGCGGTCAAACTGCATTGAACTGTGCACTTGCATTAGATGCCAACGGTGTTTTAGAGAAATACAATGTTGAGTTGATTGGTGCATCAAAAGAAGCGATTGAAAAAGCAGAAGATCGTAAACTGTTTGACATCGCCATGCGTAAAATCGGCTTAGAGTGTCCTCGTGCTGATGTTGCTGAAAGCATGGAACATGCATTGGAAATTCAAGCACGTTTCGGCTTCCCAGTGATCATTCGTCCGTCATTCACGATGGGTGGTTCTGGTGGCGGTATTGCGTACAATAAAGAAGAATTTATTGAAATCTGTGAACGTGGTTTCGATCTTTCTCCAACCAAACAATTATTGATTGATGAATCACTGATTGGCTGGAAAGAGTACGAAATGGAAGTTGTTCGTGACAAAAACGACAACTGTATTATCGTATGTGCGATTGAAAACTTTGACCCAATGGGCGTACACACAGGTGACTCAATCACTGTTGCCCCTGCGCAAACATTGACAGATAAAGAATATCAAATCATGCGTAATGCATCGGTTGCTGTTCTTCGTGAAATCGGCGTTGAAACAGGTGGTTCAAACGTTCAGTTCGGTATTAACCCGAAAGATGGTCGTATGGTTGTGATCGAGATGAACCCTCGTGTTTCTCGTTCATCTGCGCTTGCCTCTAAAGCAACAGGTTTCCCAATTGCGAAAATCGCAGCAAAACTTGCGGTTGGCTATACCCTTGATGAATTGAAAAATGACATCACTGGTGGTATCACGCCTGCAAGCTTTGAACCAGCGATTGACTATGTTGTAACCAAGATTCCTCGCTTCAACTTCGAAAAATTCCCGCAAGCTGAGCCTGTATTGACGACTCAGATGAAATCTGTGGGCGAAGTGATGGCAATTGGTCGTAACTTCCAAGAATCTGTTCAAAAAGCGCTTCGTGGTCTTGAAGTAGGTGTCAGCGGCTTTGATGAAAAAATCGAAGTTGGTACGGCTAATGCCAAAGACATCATCTTAAAAGAGCTTAAAGTTCCAGGTCCAGATCGTATTTGGTATGTAGCTGACGCATTCCGTCATGGTTTCTCATTAGATGACGTGTTTGAAGCAACCAAGATCGATCGTTGGTTCTTGATCCAAATTGAAGACATCGTTAAAACTGAAGCTCAAGTAAAAACTTTAGGCTTTGGCGATTTAAATGCTGACAATATCCGTTCGTTCAAGCGTAAAGGTTTATCTGACCTACGTATTGCTGACTTGATGGGTATTTCACAAAAACAATTCCGTAAACAACGTTGGAACTTGGGTGTCTATCCAGTTTATAAACGTGTTGATACTTGTGCTGCTGAGTTCGAATCAGGCACAGCTTACATGTACTCAACTTACGACGAAGAATGTGAAGCAAATCCATCGAACCGTGACAAAATCATGGTGATTGGTGGTGGTCCAAACCGTATTGGTCAAGGGATCGAGTTTGACTACTGTTGTGTACACGCTGCGCTTGCAATGCGCGAAGACGGTTATGAAACAATCATGGTCAACTGTAACCCTGAAACAGTTTCAACAGATTATGACACCTCAGATCGTTTGTACTTCGAACCTGTAACACTTGAAGATGTACTTGAAATCGTACGTACTGAGAAGCCTAAAGGCGTAATCGTACAGTACGGTGGTCAAACACCATTAAAATTGGCACGTGCTTTAGAAGAAGCAGGTACACCAATTATCGGTACATCTCCTGATGCAATTGACCGTGCAGAAGACCGTGAACGTTTCCAACAAATGATTCAACGTTTGCAACTTCGTCAACCGAACAACAGCATTGTAAAATCTGCTGAAGAAGGTATTTCAGAAGCGGCTAAAGTCGGTTATCCATTGGTTGTTCGCCCATCTTATGTATTGGGTGGTCGCGCAATGGAAATCGTCTATAACGAAGATGAGCTAAAACGCTACCTTCGTGAAGCAGTTCAAGCTTCAAATGAAGCCCCTGTCCTGCTCGACCGTTTCCTTGATGATGCAACTGAAGTTGATGTGGACTGCGTATCTGACGGTAAAGACGTTGTAATCGGCGGTATCATGCAACACATTGAACAAGCAGGGATTCACTCAGGTGACTCAGCATGTTCAATTCCTCCTTACTCTCTTTCACAAGAAGTTCAGGATGAAATGCGTCGTCAAACTGTTGCAATGGCAAAAGAACTTGGCGTAATCGGCTTAATGAACGTTCAGTTTGCAGTGAAAGGCAATGACATTTATATCCTCGAAGTGAACCCACGTGCATCACGTACTGTTCCTTTCGTTTCTAAATGTATTGGTGAATCTTTAGCGAAAGTGGCTGCACGTTGTATGGCTGGTCAATCTTTAGAATCTCAAGGATTCACAAAAGAGATCATCCCGACTCACTTTGCAGTAAAAGAAGCTGTATTCCCATTCGCTAAATTCCAAGGTGTTGATCCAATGCTTGGACCTGAGATGAAATCTACAGGTGAAGTCATGGGCGTTGGTCAAACATTCGGTGAAGCATTCTATAAAGCAGTACTCGGCTCAAATGAACGTTTACCGGGCTTACCAACTGAGGGCGAAGTGAAGCATGCGTTCTTATCGGTTCGTGAATCAGATAAGAAATACATCGCTAATATTGCGAAACAGTTAATTGCTTATGGCTTCAAACTCGTTGCGACAAATGGTACTTACCAAGTATTAAAAGAAGCTGGTTTAGAGTGTGAAGCTGTCAATAAAGTCACTGAAGGTCGTCCACATATTGTAGACCGCTTGAAAAATGGTGAGATTCATCTTATTGTCAACACTACTGAAGGCAAACAAGCTCAATATGATTCTGCCATGATTCGTCGTGCTGCCCTACAAGGCAAAGTGTATTACACTACGACAATTAATGGTGCAGAAGCTGTTTGCCAAGCATTTGCCGTGAAATTGCCAATGGATGTATACCGCTTGCAAGATTTACAAACTGTAGGTTAATTCTTTACCGATAAGTCCCGCTACCTTATCGGTGGCGGGCTTTTTCTTTTTTTAATCCTGTATTTTCCCAACCAATTTAGAGGGACTGAAATGCAACGTTATCCTATGACTCCTGAAGGCAAGGTTGCCTTAGAGAAAGAATTACAACAGCTAAAAACAGTGGATCGCCCACGTATTATCCAAGCGATCGCGGAAGCTCGTGAGCACGGTGATTTAAAGGAAAATGCTGAATATCACGCTGCACGTGAACAGCAAGGTTTTTGTGAAGGTCGTATTCAGGATATCGAAGGCAAACTGGGTGCAGCTCAAGAGATTGATGTCAAAACACTTGAACAAAACGGTCGTGTTGTGTTTGGTGTTACTGTAACCATCGAAAACTTAGACACTGAAGAACGTAAAACTTATAAAATCGTAGGTGATGATGAAGCAGATTTTAAAATCAATAAAATCTCAGTGAACTCACCGATTGCCCGTGGTCTTTTAGGTAAAAGCGAAGGCGACGAAGCAAAAATTCAAACACCACAAGGTGAAGTTGAATACGAAATCGTAAGCGTGGAATATATTTAATTCCAAGTCACTGACCCCTCTATTTGAGGGGTTTTTCTTCTCAAGATACTCGGTGGAAATTCAATGAACTCATCTTTGATCAACTCTCCTGTTAAACATTGGTGTGAATTCGAATTTATTTCTAAAACAGTAAAAAATCCAAATATCCATATCAAAGGTAATTATTCTTATTATTCTGCTTATTGGGATCAGGGCTTTGAACGTTGTGTGGTACGTTATCTACATGACAAACCTGCTACACCTGAGAAACCAATTGATCAACTGCATATTGGCAATTTTGTCTGTTTTGGTGCTGAATGCGTGATTATGATGGGTGGCAATCAATTACACCGTCCTGATTGGATTTCGACCTTCCCTTTTGACACCCGTAGTTTCTTGCCTGCTGGTGATACTGTTATTGCCGATGGTTGCTGGATTGGTAGCCGCGCCATGATTATGCAGGGAGTAAAATTGGGTGAAGGTGCTATCGTGGCAACAGGTGCTGTGGTCACCCAAGATGTACCGCCCTATGCAATTGTTGCTGGTGTTCCAGCAAAAGTTATTAAATACCGCTTTTCCTCAACAGATATAGAAAAATTGCTTTCACTTAAACTCTACAACCTAGAAGAAAAGCAGATTTTAAAAATGCGTGAACAATTGCAGACGGATCAACTCGTAGAGTTATGTTCATATTTAGACCAAAGTCTATAATCTTCCCAAATCTAATATTCACCTTAATATTTAAAAAAAAGATTATTTTTCAATGGATTGAATAATTAAAAACTGCTTTAACATTTAATTATTCTTATAAAATTACTAGGTTTTATTATGCTACTAATAAGTTTAATATGAAAACATAGATCTTATTTTAAACAAAAATTTAGAAACAACTCAAAGTGTAATAATAAGGAGTAATAACTATGTCTTATCAAAAAATCTTGGTTGCAATTGATGACTCTGAAATCTCCGATAATGTCATTCAACAAGCGGCTCAACTTGCAAAAGCCCTAAATAGTGAAATCACTGTTGTTGAAGTGATGACCTTAGACCCGTATTTGGCAGATGCATACCTTAGACTCGGTCAAAGTAATGAATTGATTGAACGTGTTCGTAGCTATGTACAAGAAAATTTAACGAAAGCGGAAAAAAAATTTGAAGCTTTAGGACTGACAGTCGCAACTCAAGTGTTGGAAGGCTTCTCTGTAAATGGGGAAATTATCAGTGCTGCACAGAACTTAGGTGCTGATCTGATTATTATGGGATCACACGGTCGGACTGGTTTCAAAAAATTTATCTTAGGCAGCGTAGCTCAAAAAGTATTAGGTGAAAGCCATATCCCTGTTTTGGTCGTACGTTAAATATTCTGATTTTTAGTTTTAGAAACATTGCAACCCTTATGAAACCTTAAGTTTCATAAGGGTTATTTTTTGATTATTGAGTTTTTAATTCAATAGGTTTTGCTTTTTGTAAAACTTCTTTTGGTAACTCAGTCGTAGAAACAATCGTCAGTGACTGTGTATTTGCTTGAATGTTTTCTTTATTAAGATCATTCAGTACACCATTGGTATCTTTAGTACTTAAGGGCTTTTTTGCACACAGATTTGAAATGCAAAGCCCCCTAATTGAGCTAAATTTAAGGCGTAACTTGGGTAAGTAGGTCGACCTAATTCCGCAAATCTGTTGAGGACTGCTACGCGTGCATGAATCTCATTCACTTGGCTATCAAAGTTCCTTGAGCAGAGTTTATCGCCTAATAATTTAAGAACAAATATTCATCGTTTTTACTTAAAAGTATCACATTGATTGATATCTCCAGATTTCAGACCTTGCTGAAACCAGTGCATTCGTTGTTCACTACTGCCATGTGTGAAACTATCGGGAACAACCTGACCTGTAGCTCTACGTTGCAAATAATCATCGCCAATTTTCTCGGCAGCATCCATTGCTTCTTCAATATCACCCTGTTCTAAAAATTGAGTGCGTTGTTGATTCTGATGCGCCCAGATACCAGCAAAACAATCCGCCTGTAATTCTAAACGGACAGAAAGCTGATTTCCTTGTGTTTGGCTAGCTTGTGCACGTGCTTGCTGTACTTGACCAGAGATGCCCAATAGATTTTGAATATGATGCCCGACTTCATGCGCAATAACATAAGCCTGTGCAAAATCCCCTGCTTGATCTTGACGGGAAAGTTCTGTCTGATTCTGCTCACCAGAAATACCCATTTGCTGGCGCATATCTTTAAAGAAAGCAGTATCGATATAAACTTTTTGATCAGCAGGACAATAAAACGGCCCCATCGCTGCTTGTGCCCTACCACAAGCTGATTTATCGACACCGCTAAACAAAACTAAGCGTGGTGGCGTGTAAGTCATGCCAAGTTTTTGAAAAATCGGCGTCCAAGTATCTTCTGTATCTGCAAGAATAGTTCCAACAAAATCACTTGCCTCTTTCTGTTCAGCAGTTAAATTTTGTGGCGCAACACCCTGTTGTGAAGACTGAGCACTGGTAACCGCTTGAGTTGCTTGATAGGCTTGTTGTGGATCTACTCCAAAAAACTTCCACGCAACAAATGCAACGATCAAACCTATAATACTGATACCACCTGCTTTTGCTCTGCCACCACCACGACGATCTTCAACATTGGTACTGACACGACGACCTTTCCAACGCATATTAACCTCACATATGATAATGATGGTGATTGAGCATTTTATTTATGCAGATGCTTTTGACCAAAATTTTTGAATAAGTATAACAACCATTAATACAATCGCACCTGCAATAAAGCCGATTCCTAAATTAATCAATGTTGGTGTTAAGGCACCAATAATTGAACCAAAACTTGGAATCAACTCTAAATGGTCTACGGTTTCTTCAGTAAAATGATGTAATAAAGGAACTGTATGCGAAATAATTCCACCACCTACCAAAAACATTGCAACCGTTCCAACAATAGATAATGTTTTCATTAGAATAGGAGCAAATGCGAGTAGACCACGACCTATTTTATTTTTTAACGCAGATGCTTGCTGTGTTAAATATAAGCCTAAATCATCAATTTTCACAATCATTGCAACAAAACCATAAACACCTACGGTCATTACGATTGCAATCACACTCAATACAGTCACTTTAGTCATAAATGCTGCTGTTGCAACTGTACCTAACGAAATCACCACAATTTCAGCAGATAAAATAAAATCAGTACGAATCGCACCTTTTACTTTTTCTTTTTCAAACTTGTCTAAATCTATTTCGATCTGTTCCAAGCTTTCATTGGCCTCCTCAGCTGTTTTTGCTTTTTTATGCTGGAGCATGTGTACAACTTTTTCTACTCCTTCATAGCATAGAAATAAGCCGCCAATCATTAATAAAGGATTGATTAACCAAGGTGCAACTACACTAATCAGTAATGCTAATGGAACCAAGATAAGTTTATTAACGAAAGAACCCTTAGCAACTCCCCATACCACAGGCAACTCTCGATCTGCACGTACACCACTGACTTGCTGCGCGTTTAGGGCTAAATCATCACCCAACACCCCTGCTGTTTTTTTTGCAGCCATCTTACTCATTACCGCAACATCATCTAAAATCGTTGCAATATCATCGAGTAATAACAATAATCCACTCGCCATTTTTATTTCCCAGTTTGTATTTATTTCGCTATTGTAGAATTCCTCAATAAATTCACAACATTATTTTAAGAAAAAGTTTAAGCAATCGCTGACGAAAAAATTTTATTTCCCGTACAATAATATCAATCTTTATATTTATGAAACTACTGAATCTTGGAATATATCATGAGTAATGCTGATCAACGTCCAATCATCTTGACAGGCGACCGCCCTACTGGACAACTTCATCTTGGACACTTTGTTGGCTCATTACGCTCTCGTGTTGGTTTACAAGACAGTCATCATCAACACCTTTTATTAGCAGATGCTCAAGCACTCACTGATAATGCTGATAATCCAGATAAAGTCCGTAATAATATTCTTCAAGTTGCATTAGATTATTTGGCTGTTGGTATTGATCCAACCAAAACAACGATCTGTGTCCAATCATGCTTGCCTGCTCTCAATGAACTGACCATGCTCTATCTGAATTTTGTGACGGTTGCTCGTTTAGAACGCAATCCAACCATTAAGTCAGAAATTCAAATGCGTGGTTTTGAACGAGATATTCCTGCTGGCTTTTTATGTTATCCAGTGGCTCAAGCAGCAGACATTACCGCATTTAAAGCGACTGTAGTACCTGTTGGCGAAGATCAAATCCCAATGATTGAACAAACCAATGAGGTTGTACGTCGCGTTAACCGCCAAATTGGTCATGACTTATTACCTGAGTGTAAAGCATTATTATCGAATATGGGACGCTTACCTGGTTTTGATGGTAAAGCAAAAATGTCTAAATCTTTAGGCAATACTATTGTGCTGAATGCTTCTGACAAAGACATTAAAAAAGCAGTCAACGCAATGTATACCGATCCAAATCACTTAAGAATTGAGGATCCAGGTCAAGTCGAAGGTAATATTGTATTTACTTACCTTGATGCGTTTGATCCAAATAAAGAAGAAATCGAAGAACTAAAAGCGCATTATCGTCGTGGTGGTTTAGGTGATGGTACGGTGAAAAAACGCCTAGAAGGTGTACTCAAAGAATTGATCCTGCCGATTCGTGAACGCAGAGCTGAACTTGAAAAAGATCCTGATTATATTATGGACATTTTAAAACATGGTACACATAAATGCCGTGACATTACTCAGCAAACATTAGATGAAGTGAAAAGCGGATTAGGTTTGTTTAAATTCTAATTTACGTTACTTTTATCGCAAAAAAGCCTAGTATTTAGGCTTTTTTTATTTAACCATTTGATTTGAGTTCAATTTAAGAACTTTTAACACCTATCTAAAACTAACAATTTTTGTCACCTATTAACATCCCTTAACATCCATTAACACTAGTTTACATGAATACCTATGAACTCTGTCAGGTTTTTTTGTACTATAGCCAAGTAGATCAGTAAACACTAATCTCATGACATTTCTCCTTTCAACCGAAACTGTTTCTGCAGATTCGTTGTTCACGCAATGACTACCCCAATCATTGCGTTTTTTTTGTTTTTAATAATATTAATGATTTGGGTTGAAATTAAATCAAGTTACATTTAATCTTATAAATGATTTATTTTTATAAAAATTTTATTCATTATCTCTAAAAGAAATAAGAGTAATACAAATGATATGGGATTTATTAACACATCCATCAAACATTGTTTTTAGTATTTCATTAATGCTATGCCTATTTATAGGTGCTCTAGAATTAATTTTATTATTATTTGGCGGTAGTAGTAGTTTCATTGATCAATTTTTACCAGACAGTCTAGTTGATGTTGATCATGCCGATATTTCTATTGAACATACTAACGGTATTTTTACTCAGCTTTTAGAGTGGCTTTATCTAGGAAAAGTTCCTCTTCTCATTTGGTTAATTATCTTTTTAACGGTCTACTCACTCACAGGTCTCATTATTCAGGATATTTTTTTCCACTTAACCGAGCATTATTTATCTGCTTGGATCATTGCTCCTATGTGTTTATTTTTATGTATGCCACTAGTGAGAACAAGTGCAGCATTGATCAGTAAAATTATTCCAAAAGATGAAACCACAGCCATTCATAGTGATGAACTGATTGGTCGTACAGCACAAATTATTTTAGGACAAGCCAAACAAAACTCCCCTGCTCAAGCCAAGGTAAAAGATCAATTCGGTCAAACCCATTATGTCTTGGTTGAACCCGAGTTAGATATTATTTTTTATCAAGGGCAAGATGTGATTTTAACCCAAAGAACAAAAATTGGATTCCAAGCAATTACTGCTTAATTTATATATTAATTTAATGAGGGATTTTAAATGTTGAGTTCAGCATTGACTGAAATTTTAATCATCACCGGTATTATTTTTGCAGCACTCATTTTTATCGGCGTCGTGATTGCTCGCCTATATACCCGTTCCAGCAAAGAAGTGTCCTTTGTACGAACAGGTTTTGGAGGTGAAAAAGTTATTTTGAACGGAGGAGCAATTGTCCTCCCTGTTTTACATGAAATTATTCCTGTGAATATGAATACGCTGCGCCTCGAAGTTAAACGGGCAGCAGATCAAGCACTGATCACTCGTGATCGTATGCGTGTCGATGTCATGGCTGAATTCTATGTTCGGGTCAAACCTACTGGTGAATCAATTGCAACGGCAGCCCAAACATTAGGTCGAAAAACCATGTCACCTCAAGAATTGAAAGACTTGGTTGAAGGCAAATTTGTTGACTCTTTACGTGCTGTTGCTGCTGAGATGGCAATGGAAGAACTGCATGAAAAACGTGTGGACTTTGTACAAAAGGTTCAGCAAGTCGTTTCTGAAGATTTATCTAAAAATGGTTTAGAACTTGAAACAGTGTCATTGACTGGTTTAGACCAGACCAGTTTTAAATTCTTTAATCCACAAAACGCCTTTGATGCAGAAGGTTTAACCAAACTAACTGAAACCATCGAAGATCGTCGTAAAAAGCGTAACGACATTGAGCAGGATGCTGATCTGGCGATTCGTGCGAAAAATCTGCAAGCTGAACAGGCAAGACTACAAATTTCTCGTGAAGAGGAATATGCCAAACTACAGCAGGAACGTGAAATTTCAATTCGCAAGGCCGAACAAAGTGCTGAAATTGCTGCTCAGGAAGCGGCTAAAAAGCGTGAAGCAGAAGAAGCCCGTATTGCTGCTGAACGTGAAGTTGAAATCAAACGTATTGCTTCGGCTCGTGATGTAGAAAATGAAAATATTCAAAAAGCACAATTGATTCAAAAAGCGCAAGTTGAGCAAAAGAAAACCATTGAATTGGCTGAACAGGATCGTGCCATTGCCATTGCTGAAAAATCTCGCGCTGAATCAGAAGCCAAAGCCCAAGCAGATAAAGCCCGTGCCGAAGCCGTAAAAGCTGAAGAAGAAGTTGTAACGGTACGTGAAACACAACGTGCTGAACGTCAAAAAGCGGTTGAACTAGTTGCAGCCAAACAGACTGCTGAAAAAGAAGCAATTGCTATCACTGTCGCAGCAGATGCAGGTAAAAAAGCCGCTGCTGATGAAGCGGAAGCTGTGCGTATTGCTGCTGAAGCAGATGCTGAAAAAATTCGCTTAAAAGCGAAAGGTGAAGCCGATGCTAAAATATTGCTTGCCCAAGCTTTAGAGAAACAATATCAGGTTGATGCAGAAGGTGCTCGTGCAGTGAATGAAGCCGCCAATACTCTTTCTGCTGAGCAAGTGGAAATGCAAGTTCGTCTGGCATTGTTAAAGCATTTACCAGAGATCATTCGTGAAAGTGTTAAACCAATGGAAAACATTGATGACATCAAGATTTTACAAGTGAATGGTTTAAGTAATTTCGCAGGTGGTTCTGTATCAGGTGAAACAGTTGAAAATGGTCAAACGTCTTTATCTGATCAAGTAGTGAATAGTGCCCTACGCTATCGTTCACAAGCACCGCTCATTGATAGTTTAATGAATGAACTTGGCTTACAAGGTGGTGACATCAATGGTTTGACTCAAGGGTTAAAACCCAAAGCTGAATAAACATTGTTGATCTATAAAGAGTCTTAGTAATAAGGCTCTTTTTTTCATCTAAAAAATATAAATAGATAACTAGTGGAGTTTAAGCATCATTTAAAAAAATTAAGATTTTCTTCAATTCTACAATTACCTCATCTTCATCATACATGTACTCTCCGCCTCCACACACATATGAAGCTAAAATTAGAACCATATTATTTATCAACTCTTCCTCAGACTTTAAATCATCAAGAAAAACTTCTATTCTTTGTGCATTCTTAATAGATATATCTTTTTTATCTATAAACTGCTTAATACTATAAATTAATTTTTCTTTAATCATTTATCTTAGCCTTAGACTAATTAACTCATCGTTCTACTACTGTTTATCTATGTAATGAAACAAATTGAATTAAGAAGTTGACTCAATCCCAGCCAACAAAGCAGTCATAAAAACACGTTTATCAATAATTTCATTATCAAATGCTAGTTCAATACAATCAAAGAGTGCACAAAAGTCTTCACTGCAATCCAAAATAGTTGAATGAAGCAAAATAATTAGTCGTTGTTGTGATACATAAGATTTCAGACTCGTAGATTAAGGAATTTGATTTGAAAACCAAGCATGGGTATCTTTGCAATTAATGCGTTGAATGATGATTTGTGCAACTTGTTTACTAGATGGAAGTAGGCTATGGATAATAGGTAACTTGACTTGATCTGTAAGCCAATCGGCACTTACCTCAGATAACGAGACAATTCCATCGTTAAATTCTGTTCTGAATGGGCTCAGTTTTCCTGAAAGTCCTTTAATACCAGCAATGCCTGTGGTTGAATGTTCAGTACACGGTATAGCTGCCATTCGCTCTATCGAACTAAGCAGATGACCACAGTCACGTGTGACTGAGCGAAACAGGAAGTTCCTGTTGAAACGCTGAGCAAGTTGTGAGGCTTGGATTGGAGAACCAAGCAGAAAGATGTGTTTGGGCTGGTTTGTTCCTGCTGGGAGCAAACTTAAAGCAGAGCGGATTAGCACTCCCCCAAGGGAATGACCTATCAGCACATAATCTCCCTTTGCTGCGATTTCTTCAATCCATCTAGTCAAGCGAACTTGAATTTCAGAAAACGATTGTAAGCTTACAGAATAGCCGAAGCACCTAGTTATAATGCCAGCCTTTTTAATGTGGCGAAGCATTGGCCAACCAGATAAAGGCGAGCGCCCCATTCCATGTACGAATAATGCTTGCATAGCGCTTTAAGACCTAACTAACGTTATACGGCAAATTGCCATATAAATTTCCAAAAATTAGATATATAACTTCCATTAATTTATTGCTAGCATTGAAACTTATCTTATAAAGTACGAATACAAAATAACCATGTCAAGTATTTTATCGTGGGTATTCTTTCACAAATTAAATGTAAATTTGGTAGATTATATTCCCTCAATAAAAAAACCCCAACGTTTCCATTGGGGTTTTTTAAAAGATTAAAATCTAACGTATTACGCTAAACCTTTCTCTTTTAACACTTGCAACATAGTTGAACCAAGCTCAGCTGGGCTACGAGTGTAAGCCATTCCTGCACGTTCAAATGCAGCAAATTTCTCTTCAGCAGTACCTTGACCGCCAGAAATGATCGCACCAGCATGACCCATACGCTTACCTTTAGGCGCAGTTACACCAGCGATGTAACCTACAACAGGCTTAGTCACGTTAGATTTGATGAATTCAGCAGCTTCTTCTTCCGCTGTACCACCGATCTCACCGATCATGATGATTGCATCCGTATCTGGATCGTCTTGGAACAATTGAAGCGCTTCGATCTGGTTCATACCTGGGATTGGGTCACCACCAATACCGATACAAGTAGACTGACCTAAACCAAGCTTAGTTGTTTGAGCAACAGCTTCGTAAGTCAATGTACCTGAACGTGAGATAATACCAATACGGCCTGGTTGGTGGATGTGACCAGGCATAATACCGATCTTACATTCACCCGGAGTGATCACGCCTGGGCAGTTAGGACCAACTAAACGAGTACCATTACCATTAGTCTCTAAGTAGCGTTTAGCTTTAAGCATGTCGATTGTTGGAACACCTTCAGTGATCACAACAATTAAGCCAACACCTGAATCAACCGCTTCAACGATTGAGTCTAAAACGAATGGTGCTGGTACATATATTACAGATGCATCCGCATTTGTTTCACGTACCGCTTCTTTCATCGTGTTGAATACAGGCAGTTCAAGATGAGTTGTACCACCCTTACCCGGAGTAACACCACCAACAACTTTTGTGCCGTAGTCTAAAGCTTGCGCAGAGTGGAAAGTACCGTTTTTACCAGTAAAACCTTGTACCAATACTTTAGTGTCTTTATTAATTAATACGCTCATGATTGATACTCCTTACGCTTTCACTGCAGCTACAACTTTTTCTGCGGCATCAGATAAACCATTCGCAGAAATTAATTTCAAACCAGATTCATCAAGTAATTTAGCACCTAACTCAGCATTGTTACCTTCTAAACGAACAACAACGGGTACAGTGACATTTACTTCTTGAACCGCTGCAATAATTGCTTCAGCAATCATGTCACAACGTACGATACCACCAAAGATATTGATTAAAACACCTTGAACAGACGTATCAGCAAGGATGATTTTGAACGCTTCGATTACGCGCTCTTTGGTTGCACCGCCACCAACGTCAAGGAAGTTTGCAGGTTGACCACCATAAAGTTTGATGATGTCCATCGTTGCCATTGCAAGACCAGCACCATTCACCATACAACCGATATTACCTTCTAGAGCAACATAGTTAAGATCAAATTCAGATGCTTTTAATTCACGCTCATTCTCTTGAGATTTATCACGTAAAGCAGCAACTTCTGGTAAACGGTATAACGCATTTGAGTCAATGCCTACTTTTGCATCAACACACAAAATTTCACCATTTTCACGTACTGAAAGTGGGTTAATTTCAAATAAAGCAAAATCATTTTCTACAAATGCTTGATATGCAGCTGTCATGATTTTAACAAATTGACCAACTTGTTTATCTTTTAATGCTAATTTAAATGCAACTTCACGTGCTTGGAATGGTTGTAAGCCAACAAGTGGATCGACTTCAACTTTAATAATTTTTTCAGGTGTTTCTTCTGCAACTTTCTCGATTTCTACACCACCTTCGGTAGAAGCCATGAAAGTAATACGACGGCTAGAACGGTCGACAACCGCACCCAAATAAAGCTCACGCTCAACTGGATATACATCTTCAGCAACAATAATACTATTTACTGGTTGGCCATTTGCATCTGTTTGATAGGTTACAAGACGCGTACCAATAATATTGTTTGCAAATTCGATAACATCTTCTTTTGATTTCGCAACTTTTACACCGCCAGCCTTACCACGACCACCAGCATGAACTTGTGCTTTCATTACAGCAAATTTACCACCAAGCTGTTCAAACGCAGCAACGGCTTCATCTGCATTTGTTGCCAAGATACCTTCCTGTACTGGCATACCATATTTTTTCAATAATGCTTTAGCTTGATATTCATGTAAGTTCATTCAGTTACCTACTATGTAGTTTATTGTCATACAGTCTAGATATATTATAAATTATAGACTGTTACAAGTTGAGTAAATGATTGTTTTTATTTCAACCATCATTAATTAAAAAGTGTGGCGAACCACACTTATTTTGTTATTTACGTTTACGTTGAATCGCATGGATGGCACGACCATCAACAGCAAGCGCGGCTTCATGTACAACTTCTGAGAAAGTTGGATGACCAAAAGTCATTAATTGTAGGTCTTCAATTGAAGATACAAATTCAAGTGCGATCATACCTTGATGTACGATATCAGATGCATTTGGACCCACAACGTGCATACCTAATAAACGGTCAGTTTTTGCATCAGCAACGAACTTCACAAAACCAGCAGTATCACCAGCAGCCAACGCACGACCATTCACCGCAAACGGGAATTGACCTGCTTTAACTTCGTGACCTTTTTCAGCAGCTTGTTCTTCAGTTAAACCAACCCAAGCAGCTTCTGGATGTGTATAAATAACGCTGATGATTGTGTCATAGTTCACTTGAGCAGCATGACCGTGAATACGCTCAACTGCCATTACGCCCTCTTCCATTGCTTTATGAGCAAGCATTGGACCACGTACCAAGTCACCAATCGCGTAAACACCTTCAACAGATGTTTGGCACTGATCATTCACATCAACCAAACCACGTTCAGTCAATTTAATGCCAGAATCTTCTGCCAATAAACCTTCTGCATATGCCTTACGACCTACACATACGATTAACTTGTCAAAAACTTGTTCTTTGTCTTCGCCAGCTTGGTTATATTTAACCGTTACTTCGCGGCCATTGGTTTCAGCACCAGAAACTTTTGCACCGATACGGATATCTAAACCTTGTTTTTTCAAGATTTTTTGATATTCCTTCGCCAATGCTTTGTCTGCCATTGGTAAGAAAGCATCTAATGCTTCAAACACAACAACTTCCGAACCAAGGCGACGCCATACAGAACCAAGTTCTAAACCAATAACACCTGCACCAATCACACCAAGACGTTTAGGAACTTCTGGGAATTTTAATGCACCAGTAGAATCAACGATTAAGTCTTCATCAACTGGAGCGACTGGAATATTTACAGGTACAGAACCAGTCGCAAGAATGACATATTTAGGTTCTAAAACCTGTACTTCACCTTCAAACGGTGTGAATTCTACTTTTTTACCTGCAAGTAATTTACCCGTACCTTGTAACCACTCGATACCATTACCTTTCAGTAATTGAGCAACACCACCCGTCAATTGATCTACAACTTTGTCTTTACGTGCCAACAAAGTATCTAAATCAAATTTAACTTCGCCAGTCGTGATACCGTGTTCAGCAAGCTCATGAATTGTTGCTTCATAACGGTGAGAAGAGTCAAGCAATGCTTTAGAAGGGATACAACCCACGTTTAAACATGTACCACCCAAAGATGGCTTACCGTTGTGAATACGTTTTTCGATACAAGCGACTTTGAAACCAAGTTGAGCTGCACGAATCGCTGCTTCATAACCACCAGGACCACCGCCAATGACAACAAGATCAAACTGTTGAGACATTTTTATCTCCAAAATCCCATATAAAGGATCACTTTATATGGGAGGCAATATATGTAGTATTAAAGATCAAGAATGAGTTTAGCTGGCTCTTCTAACAATTCTTTGATTGTTACAAGGAAACCTACAGCTTCTTTACCATCGATTAAACGGTGGTCATAAGAAAGTGCTAAGTACATCATTGGCAAGATTTCAACTTGACCATTTACCGCCATAGGACGTTCTTGGATTTTATGCATCCCCAAGATTGCAGTTTGTGGCTGGTTTAAAATAGGTGTTGAAAGCAATGAACCGAAAGTACCGCCGTTCGTGATCGTGAACGTACCACCCGTCATTTCTTCGATCGATAATTTGCCTTCACGTGCTTTAGCAGCATATGCAGCAATTCCACCTTCAACTTCAGCGTAGTT
Source organism: Acinetobacter sp. WCHA29 (assembly GCF_002165335.1). Classification (NCBI taxonomy): domain Bacteria; kingdom Pseudomonadati; phylum Pseudomonadota; class Gammaproteobacteria; order Moraxellales; family Moraxellaceae; genus Acinetobacter; species Acinetobacter sp. WCHA29. Next base: position 191,865 of record NZ_NHRQ01000002.1, on the reverse strand, counting down.
CATACGATCAGTATCACGAAGGATTGGCACAACTAAACCACGGTCAGAAGAAACAGCTACACCGATGTCATAGAAACCGTGATATACGATATCGTCGCCATCGATAGAAGCGTTTACAGCTGGGTAGCGTTTTAACGCTTCAGTTGCCGCTTTAACGAAGAAAGACATAAAGCCTAAACGTGCACCATGACGTTTTTCGAAAGCATCTTTATATTGCTTACGCATTTCCATGATTGGTTTCATGTTAACTTCGTTGAACGTTGTTAACATTGCAGTTTGTTGTGTCGCAGCCAATAAACGCTCAGCAACACGCTTACGTAAACGTGTCATTGGAACACGTTTCTCGATACGCTCGCCGACAGCAACGCTTAATGGTTGAACTGATGCAGCAGGTTTAGCTTGATGGCTAGCAACATCTTCTTTAGTGATGCGACCACCACGGCCTGTGCCTTGAACGTCAGCAGCATTGATACCAGTTTCAGATAATGCTTTACGAACTGCAGGCGCTTGGTTTTGATCAACTGCTTGAGTTGATGCAGCCACCGCAGGGGCAGATGCAGCAGGCGCCGCTTCTGCTGGTGCAGCAGCTTCAGGAGCAGCCGCAGCAACAGCACCAGTTTCGAATTGAGCAATCACTTCGTCAGAAAGAACTGTATCGCCTTCACCTTTGATGATTGCAACTAAGCTACCATCAGCTGGAGCAACCACTTCTAAAACAACTTTATCGGTTTCAATGTCACAGATCACTTCATCACGTGATACAGGTTCACCTACTTTCTTGTGCCAAGTTGCGATCGTACCGTCAGCAACTGACTCTGGAAATACCGGTGCTTTAATTTCGGTTGCCATTATTTAGAATCTCCTGATTGTTCAACTTCAATCGCAAGTGCGTCATTGATAAGCTGAGCTTGTTGTTTTGCATGCAAGTATGGCGAGCCACAAGCAGGTGCGGCAGATGCGTCACGACCAGCATAGCTAATACGAATTTGTTTACCTGATTTAAGAACGTCTTCATATAAACGAGGAACGATAAATAACCAAGCACCTTGGTTCTTCGGCTCTTCTTGTGCCCAAACAAGTTCTTGAATGTTTGAATACTGAGCCATAACCTCAGCTAAGCGTTGTTCTGGGTATGGATACAATTGTTCGATACGAACGATCGCAATATGGTTTAGACCAAGCTCACGACGTTTTTCGAGTAAATCGTAATAAACCTTACCACCACAAAGAACTAAACGAGTCACATCAGCTTTATTGATTTGATCAACTTCATCAATCACAGTTTGGAATGAACCGTTTGCTAATTCATCTAAAGTTGAAGTCGCAAGTTTATGACGGAGTAATGATTTTGGTGACATTACAATCATTGGCTTACGAATCGGACGAACCGCTTGACGACGCAATGCATGGAAAATCTGCGCTGGTGTTGTCGGTGTCATCACTTGCATATTGTCTTCAGCGCAAAGCTGTAAGAAACGCTCTAAACGTGCAGATGAATGTTCTGGACCTTGACCTTCATAACCGTGTGGTAACAACATGGTTAGACCACACACACGCTCCCACTTGGTTTCACCCGAAGCGATAAATTGGTCAATAACAACTTGTGCACAGTTTGCGAAGTCACCAAATTGAGCTTCCCAAACGATTAAGCTTTTTGGCAATGTCGTTGAATAGCCGTATTCAAATGCAAGCACTGCTTCTTCTGACAACAAAGAGTCATAGACCGCAGTACGAGGCTGATTTTCTTTAATATGGCAAAGTGGAATATAAACCGAACCATCGACTTGGTTATGTAATTTGGCATGACGGTGCGAGAATGTACCACGCCCCACATCTTCACCCGTGATACGCACAAGGAAACCATCGTCAAGCAAAGATGCATAAGCTAGAGTTTCTGCAGCACCCCAATTGAGTGGCATTTCACCTGTTTGCATCTTCACGCGATCTTCGATCACTTTCTGAACTTGACGCTGTAATACAAAACCTTCTGGTAATGTATTCATTTTCAAACCAAGTTCTTTTAGACGATCGATGCTAAAAGTTGTATCCCAAATATCTGTGTATTCATGACCTAAATATGGCGACCAATCTACAAACATTTTTTTGTTTGGTTCACGAACTAAAGCATTGGCAACATGATTACCTGCTTCTAAGTCAGAGCGATAACCTTCAACCATGGCATCAGCACTTGCACGATCAAGCACTTTTTCTTGAACCAATTGATCAGCATACAACGTACGTGTTGTTGCTTTCTTGTTGATCACTTGATACATCAATGGTTGAGTTGCAGATGGTTCATCCGCTTCGTTATGACCACGACGACGGTAGCAGAACAAGTCTAAGATGACATCTTTACGGAAAGTATGACGGAAATCATGTGCAAGCTGAGTTACGAAAATCACAGCTTCAGGATCATCGCCATTCACATGGAAAATCGGCGCCTGAATCATCTTCGCAACGTCAGTACAATACTCTGTAGAACGTGTATCGCGCGGATCAGAAGTTGTGAAGCCCACTTGGTTATTGATCACGATGTGAACGGTACCGCCCACTGTGTAACCACGTGTTTGTGACATTTGGAAGGTTTCTTGGTTTACACCTTGACCCGCAAATGCAGCATCACCATGCACAATCACTGGAAGAACGTCATCGCCGCCAATATCTTTACGACGAACTTGACGTGCACGAACCGAACCTTCGACAACTGGGCCAACGATCTCTAAGTGCGATGGGTTAAACGCCAATGCTAAGTGAACTTCGCCACCCGGAGTCATTACGTTTGAAGAGAAACCTTGGTGATACTTAACGTCACCAGAACCTTTTTTATGTAGGCTCTTGCCTTCAAATTCACCAAAAAGATCCGCTGGGTTTTTACCCATGATGTTCACAAGAAGGTTGAGACGACCACGGTGTGGCATCCCAATCACAACTTCTTTACAACCGACGCTGCCTGCACGTTGAATGATTTCATTCATCATTGGAATAAAAGACTCACCGCCTTCTACACCAAAACGTTTCGCACCAACGAATTTATTACCAAGATATTTCTCTAAGCCTTCCGCAGCGGTTAAACGCTCAAGAAAACCTTTTTTCTGATCATTGGTGTAATTGAATTTACCGCGAGCACCTTCCAAACGTTGTTGAATCCAACGCTTTTCTTTGGTATCAACGATATGCATATATTCTGCACCGATTGAAGAGCAGTAAATTGCTTCCATGGACTCAACCATTTCAGACAATGTCGCTTCTGCTTTACCAATCGCGAGGTTACCTGTATTAAATACAGTATCTAAATCAGATTTGGTTAAACCGTGTGCAGATAAATCAAGATCTGGAACTTCTTCGCGTTTCGCAAGGCCTAATGGATCAAGTTTGGCTTTTTGATGACCACGGTTACGATAAGCAGCAATCAGTTGTAATACACCAATTTGACGACGCTCATGTTCTGTACTTACAGTGCTTTGTACAACAGGTTGAACTCGGTTTGAATTACGACCCAAAAGGAGGAATTGCTCGCGCACACTGCCGTGTGGTTGATCACCTTTAGGGTATTTATCGAAATATTCACGCCAATCCTCTGACACTGAGGTTGGAGAAGTTAGGTACTGTTCGTAAAGCTCTTCAATATACGCTGCACTATCAGCGGAAAGTTCAGTGTCAAGACGCAGTGCGTCAGCAACTTCTTGCATTTTTGGACCCATTTCCTATTGCAAAAAATAATACAGGTTGCCTTTTAAGCACACCCATGATTCATAGTATCAAATTGGTAAAATGACACTACTACTCAAGATCATCCAACCTTGAGACATTATCACTACACATCAGGAGTATTCCTTTTGATGTAATAAATGAGCTATGCACTTTCAATTCAAAGCACATAACTCATCCTTATACTCGATGAAATCGAGCAATTTTTTGCAAACCATTTTAGAAAAATTAACAAAAATATTAACTTTTCTAAATTGACTTTAACCCGAAGTATATCCATACAATTGGTAAGCGTTAGAGCGATATAACATCAGGAATATGCTTATTTTTTGCTTCAGGCCGTGGCAGAAATCGTAACATGTTCTCATGTACGAATTGATTTTTTTGACACATACCATCTATAAAGCAGCGAAATACACATTCTTCATTATATTCTAATATACCGCCCTTTTTATAATTGTTGCACCCTTATCGACCAAAGTTAAAGATTTTCTACAATTCTTGCACAAACATTATGCAGAGCGCCTAAAAATAGATCATTCATTTTTCCTATTCATCCAAGTCATTTTTCTTAAGCTCAAAATTTATAAATTTCAACACTCAATAATATTTTTTAAGGACTCGATAATAAGCCTTGCACCTCCCAACACAAAAAAGGATTTAAACAAAATAAAAAAGGGAACTTTTAAAAAGTTCCCTTTTCACATGTCAGAAAACTGTATTAACCAGCTTGGTCTAACAACATATTACGAATGTGACCAATTGCCTTCGTCGGGTTTAAACCTTTAGGACAAACTGATACACAGTTCATGATCCCTTTACAACGGAACAAAGAGAATGGGTCGTCTAAACGAGCCAAACGCTCTTGTGTTGCCGTATCACGAGAGTCAATGATAAAGCGATATGCATTTAACAATGCAGATGGTCCGAGGAACTTATCAGGGTTCCACCAGAATGATGGGCATGATGTTGAACAACATGCACAAAGAATACATTCATATAGACCATCTAAGTGTTCACGTTCTGCTTGAGACTGTAAACGCTCTTTTGCTGGTGCAGGCTGATTGTTAATCAAGAAAGGTTGAATCTTGTCATATTGATCATAGAACTGGTTCATGTCTACAACCAAATCTTTTACCACTGGTAAACCAGGTAAAGGACGGATCACAATCTTCTCTGGTAAATCGTTCAAGTTCCACAAGCACGCTAAACCATTTTTACCATTGATGTTCACACCATCCGAACCACAAATACCTTCACGGCAAGAGCGACGGAATGTTAATGACTCATCTTGTACTTTCAACGCAAGTAACGCATCAAGCAACATACGGTGCTTATCGGTTAACTCAAGTTTGAAAGTTTGCATGTACGGCGCTTTATCCTTATCAGGATCATAGCGGTAGATTTCGAATGTACGAGTACCTCTACTCATCTTTGTTCTCCCGATTAGAATGTACGTGGCTTAGGTTCAATTGCTTCAACCGTTAATGGGCTGAAACGTACCGGCTTATATTCAAGACGGTTGTCTGATGAATACCATAAAGTATGCTTCATCCACTCATCATCACGGCGACCGTATGAATAAGTTGGGTGATCAGGTGCTAACTCATAGTCAACAACTGTATGCGCACCACGACATTCTTTACGTGCAGCAGCAGAAATCAAAGTCGCTTTCGCAACTTCATACAAGTTTTCAACTTCTAATGCTTCAACACGTGCAGTGTTAAATACTTTAGATTTGTCTTTCAAATGAATGTTACGAACACGTGGCTCAATCGCAAGAATTTCTTTTACGCCTTTATCAAGCAATGCTTGAGTACGGAATACACCTGCGTGATCTTGTACGATGTCACGGATTGCATCAGCAACTTCTTGCGCGTTTTCACCTGTGGTTGAATCATCTAACTTACGAATACGCTTTAATGTGTTTTCCAACACATCAGTCGGAAGCGGTTGATAGTCATCACCATGATGTTTAGTCACGTAGTCAATGATGTGTTCACCCGCTGCTTTACCAAATACTACAAGGTCAAGCAATGAGTTTGTACCTAAACGGTTTGCACCATGTACTGATACGCAAGAACATTCACCGATCGCATAGAAACCTTTTACTGGTTTCACATAGTCACGTGTACCTTTATAAGAATACTCTTTCGTATCTTTATCATAGTGCGCAGAGAATTCACCCTCTTCAACACCGTGTGGTACAACCACTTGACCATGAATATTCGTAGGAATACCACCCATTTGATAATGGATTGTTGGTACAACTGGAATTGGCTCTTTGGTACAGTCAACGTTTGCGAACTTCTTACCAATCTCAAATACAGATGGTAGACGTTTCATAATCGTTTCAGCACCCAAATGCGTCATATCTAACAAGATATAATCCGCCTTAGGACCACAACCACGACCTTCTTTAATTTCTTGGTCCATTGAACGTGATACGAAGTCACGTGGCGCCAAGTCTTTTAAAGTTGGAGCATAACGTTCCATGAATGGTTCGCCGTCTTTGTTACGAAGGATACCACCTTCACCACGACAACCTTCAGTTAACAATACGCCCGCACCCGCAACACCCGTTGGGTGGAATTGCCAGAATTCCATATCTTGTAATGGAATACCTGCGCGAGCAGCCATACCAAGACCATCACCAGTGTTGATATAAGCATTGGTTGATGCACGATAAACACGACCAGCACCACCAGTAGCAAATAAAGTCGCTTTCGCTTGGAATACTGCAATATTACCTGTTTCTTGGTCAATTGCGGTTACACCAAGAACATCACCTGCTTCGTTACGGATTAGGTCTAATGCAATCCATTCAACGTAAAACTGAGTACCCATTTTTACGTTACTTTGATACAAAGTATGAAGTAATGCATGACCTGTACGGTCAGCAGCAGCACACGCACGTGGTACAGCTTTTTCACCGTAGTTTGCAGAGTGACCACCAAATGGACGCTGATAGATCGTACCATCTTCGTTACGGTCAAACGGCATACCTAAGTGTTCAAGCTCATAAACAACTTTTGGCGCTTCACGTGTCATGAACTCGATTGCATCCTGATCGCCTAACCAATCCGAACCTTTAACCGTGTCATAGAAGTGATAATGCCAGTTATCTTCTTGCATGTTACCTAACGATGCACCAATACCGCCTTGAGCAGCAACAGTATGCGAACGTGTCGGGAATACTTTGGTCAATACTGCAACTTTTAAACCAGCTTGAGCAAGTTGGTAAGAAGCACGCATACCAGAACCACCACCACCAACAATAACTGCATCGAAAGTGAGGTTTTGAATATTTGAATAATCTTCTTTAGGGTTAATTGCGCCCATGATCTCTTCCTATCAATTTGCCCAGAAAATCTGGATACCCCAGATTGCGTACACGAACACTGAAATAATGACAGCTGTAGTGAGTACAAGGCGTAAACCTGAAGCCGAAGAACCCATTTGACGAGTCGTTACATAATCAGTAAAGACTTGCCACATCCCAATCCAGGCATGTGCAAAGAGCGATAATACGGCCAGCAAAGAAAAAATCTTCATTGGCAGAGTCAACATAAAGCCAGCCCACTGTTCATAGCCAAATCCGCTGTTGCAGAGAATCCAGCCAAACAGAACAACAGTATAGGCAGCCAATACAACCGCACTCACACGCTGGATATACCAATCGCGAGAACCTGAACCTGTTAAACCTGTAGCACTTTTCATCAGAACATAATCCATACGAAAGCTGCGATAATTCCAAGCGCAGACAAGATCAATGAAATAGTAGCTGCGATACGACCGCTTTGTAATTCTTCCGCAAAACCCATGTCAGCAAGCAAGTGCTTGATTCCTGCAATAAAGTGGAAAATTAACCCAGCTACAAATACCCATACGATGAAACGTACAATGATATTTCCGAAAACGACATTTTTAACGTAGTCAAATCCTTCTGGTGAAGATAAAGATTTATCCAAAATCCACAAAAGAACAGCGACTAATAAGAAAACGATTACACCTGATAAACGGTGTAGAATTGATGCAATAGCCACGGGTGAGCGTAAATTTACCGCTAACACCTGACCCATGGACAAATTGACAGGTCTGTTGCTTTTCACAGCGGGCATCCTGTAGGTAGAAACTCCATCTGGAGTTTGTTTGAATTAATTCAAAGGAAAGCTGGCATAGTCAGGCAAGCATAATGCACGCCTAACCTATATAACGACAACGAATTATAAAACGTGAAATATCAAAATACAAACAATCAGTTTTCGCTTTAGTCGAAAATACAATGAAATAAGAATCATTCACATTTAATGCGTGTTTAAGCTGCGTTGGAAACAGCAATAAAACCCAATATATTACTGTTATATAAAAATAAAATATAAGTTATTATTTTTTAGTTTACTAAATTTTTTGTCAAAATTATTTCTAATATATTTCAATAACACTCCACCTAATGTCTAAAAATTAATCAAAAAGTACAATCTTAAATATAGGCGAAAATAATACCCCTCATTTATATATTAAATATCAGGGATCAATAATCTGTCTCCTCACACCAATTAGCCACAAAAAATAAGCTATTTTTTATACAGTTAATCGCACCATAATGAATCAATTATGACTCAATATATAAAACTTTTAATCTATTTTTTAATGGATAGTTAATTCTAAACCCTGAGATATATAGGCTTTTGAATTGTGGTAAGTATTTATTTTTTAAGCACCAAAATATAACTCGGATAAAAATTTACTTACAATTGTACTGGTGCTTCATTTTTTTTATGCACCTCAAACCTGATTTGACATATTATACTCGACCGATGCTGTGATTTTACTCAATTTTTTCTTTGATACTAAATGACTAATTGACTGCAATAACGTTATTTTTTATCCCTAAGTATAATTGACAAAATTTTAGTAGCCACTAATCTTATAGCAAATTTTGACACCGTCTGATTCGCACATGACAAGATTAGGATTTCGAGTCAGATAATCATTCACCAGGACAGGAGATCTATTGAATGTCTGCAGCAACTGGCAAAAAAGCCGTATTACAGCTTGATGGCAAAGAAATTGAATTACCAATTTACAGCGGCACATTGGGCCCAGATGTAATTGACGTTAAAGATGTATTAGCATCTGGTCATTTTACTTTCGATCCTGGTTTTATGGCGACAGCTGCTTGCGAATCTAAGATCACATTCATTGATGGTGACAAAGGTGTGTTATTACACCGTGGCTATCCGATTGATCAATTAGCGACTCAAGCAGACTATTTAGAAACTTGCTACTTATTATTAAATGGCGAGCTTCCAAATGCTGAACAGAAAGCAGAATTTGATGCTAAAGTTCGCAACCACACTATGGTTCATGACCAAGTAAGCCGTTTCTTCAATGGTTTCCGTCGTGATGCTCACCCTATGGCAATCATGGTTGGTGTAGTAGGTGCATTATCTGCGTTTTATCACAACGGTTTAGACATCGAAGATGTTAACCATCGTGAAATTACTGCAATTCGCTTAATCGCGAAAATCCCTACGCTTGCAGCGTGGAGCTACAAGTACACTGTAGGTCAACCATTCATTTACCCACGTAATGACTTAGGTTATGCAGAAAACTTTTTGCACATGATGTTTGCTACTCCTGCTGATCGTGACTACAAAGTAAATCCTGTTCTTGCACGTGCAATGGATCGTATCTTTACGCTTCATGCTGACCACGAGCAAAATGCATCTACGTCTACAGTTCGTCTTGCTGGTTCTACTGGTGCGAACCCATATGCATGTATCTCTGCTGGTATCTCTGCACTTTGGGGACCTGCTCACGGTGGTGCAAACGAAGCTGTACTTAAAATGTTAGATGAAATTGGTAGCGTTGAAAACGTTGCTGAATTCATGGAAAAAGTAAAACGTAAAGAAGTGAAGCTTATGGGCTTCGGTCACCGCGTTTATAAAAACTTTGACCCTCGCGCTAAAGTAATGAAGCAAACTTGTGACGAAGTTCTTGAAGCATTAGGCATCAACGATCCACAATTGCAGCTTGCTATGGAACTTGAGCGTATTGCATTGAACGACCCGTACTTCGTAGAGCGTAAGCTTTACCCGAACGTAGACTTCTACTCAGGTATCATCTTAAAAGCGATTGGTATCCCAACAGAAATGTTTACTGTAATTTTCGCTCTTGCACGTACTGTTGGTTGGATCAGCCACTGGTTAGAAATGCACAGCGGTCCTTACAAGATCGGTCGTCCACGTCAGCTTTACACAGGCTCGACTCAACGCGACATCAAACGTTAATTTTATTTTTAAAATTAATGTTAAAAAAGCTGCCAAATGGCAGCTTTTTTATGTACAAAAAATAGAAATATCTTAACGCCCCCAATCTATATCTTTTGCATAAGGTTCGACCATTTTAATCCGCTTGATATTTTCTTTTTCAATTTGAGTTAGACGTGTATCCACATTGGTGTAGCAAGGCATATACCAATCATATTGCGAAAATGTAGTTGCCCAATTTTTGTTCTGAAAAGCATAACCATGACGTGCATAAATTTCATTACGCATATATTGCAACTGCCCTAAAGGCACTTGTAAATCAGCATCTTTCAACAAACGCACCGAAGCATCAGGAAATTCACCTTGCCCTTTTGCATATTTACATTGCTGTGCATTTAAACTAAAAAATTTAGGTTTTACCGTTTGACTTACAGACAACCATTGCGCTTCAATCGGTGAAGTATTCCCCTTATAATTCAATACGAATCGACCAACATCCACACCTTGCCCAACCTCATTCAAGGTTAATGTATAATTTGAATCAGTTTGCTTAATTTTCCCTTTAAAATTTAGTTGCTTACCATTCAAAACACTATAACCAGTAACATCATTACCTTTTTGCTGCATAAACAAAGAAATTTTTTGTTCATCGTTATATAACCCTGTCCATGAAGGTGCTATTTGAGCGGGCTGTGCTAAAGTCAGCGGAGTGCTTGATAAAATAGCAATCGCAATTAATAATTGTTTAGGCTTATTCATTTTAATGTTCTCATCTAAAAAGACTATTTAAATTATTTTGCTTGCACAGCATATCAGTGATCAATATTTATGTGGAAAATACTCAACCGATTCTCTCAATTGATCATCATATTAGTTTTCGGCTATCTATCTTGGTTAATGCTTAAAATCTGCCTGAATTATTTCCCTTGGTCGGATAGCACCAATTTTTTAGTTCTTAAGCAAGATGTCGTACACTCTCAGCCTTGGCGCTTTGCATTTCAAACTCATGTTATGACTAGCAGCTTGGTATTATTGGCGGGTTTTACCCAATTCTCACATTCAATTCGTAACAACACACCACGTTTACATCGCTATGCGGGCTGGCTTTATATTATTGCAACACTTGGAGCCGCCTTGCCTAGCGGCTTCATTCTTGCAATCTCAGCAAATGGAGGTCTAAGTACTCAAATCTGCTTTGTCATTCTTGGATTATTATGGGGAACAAGTACCCTATTTGCACTTTATTATGCTTTTGAAAAAAAATGGATTGCACATCTTAACTGGATGATTCGAAGTTTTGCTTTAGCATTATCTGCATTAAGCTTAAGAACATGGAAACTTACACTTTACCAAATTCAACCCTATTGGGATTGGCTTACACCAATCCACATTTATCAGCTTGAAGCATGGTTAGGCTGGACGATCAATGTATTAATTGCTGAAATGGTTATTTATTGGCTAACTTTTCGAAAAAAAGCTTTTTAGATCTCATCATCTTCCAAGGCACGTAACAAGGTTGCACTGATACCATCTGCACGTAACCATGCCAATTCATAACTCGCCTTAGCCAAAGCCAACACACGACGCTCAAACTCATCCCAAATGGGTTTAACCTGTGAATCTGTAATACCAAGCCCACTATCATGTGCCAAATGCTTATTCTTCTCGCAAATTTTCAAAGCATGATACAGCTTACGCCCAGCACTTGCGCTTTCCAGAATACGAATGTGCTTGCCGTGGATAAAGCCCTCGACATGCTGGAGACTGGCATTGGGCAGCAATGGCACCAGAATCTGGTCCAGTTGTGCATCCAAACGCTTCCAGACCACCAACCGCTGTTCAGGCGTATAGGTGTTCCACTGAATCACTTCATGATTAAAACGTCGACAACCACGACAAACCAGATCACCAAATACCGTTGAGCAACGTCCTGCACAGGGGGTCAATGATGGAATTCGACGATCGTTACTCAAAACCAACTCCTTTAAAACCATATTTGTTTTATGGCTTTCTCGCTTATTTTCAGATTTCGCGCTAAAATGTGCGCCTTATTTTTCTATCTTAATACATTTGGAGTTATCCATGAACGCTACTGTAGAACAGCTTGCACCTGTAGAACAGCAAGCGACCAATAATTGGGTTGTTGCGGCACTATATCAATTTAAAGAAGTTTCAGATGCAGCAGACCTGCAACAACGTCTTTTAAACTTAGTGAAGAGCATCAATTTATGTGGAACTCTGATTGTAGCGTCTGAAGGAATTAATGGAACTGTTGCTGGCGACCGTGCCGCGATTGATACCGTTCATCAATTCCTTTTAAACGAAGGTTTCAATGCAATGGAATATAAAGAGTCTGAAAGCTCTGAAAAACCATTCCGTAAAATGAAAATTAAACTTAAAAATGAAATTGTCACTTTAGGTGTCGACGTTAAGCCACGTGACCTGGTTGGCCATTATCTTGATCCAAAGGAATGGAATGATCTGATTAGTCGTGATGACGTGATCCTGATCGACACTCGTAATGACTATGAATACAAAGCGGGTACATTCAAGGGTGCAATCGATCCCAAAACGGAAACATTCCGTGAATTTCCTGAATATGTAAAACAAAACCTTGAACAACATAAAGACAAAAAAATTGCGATGTTCTGTACGGGCGGTATTCGTTGCGAGAAATCAACTTCTCTCCTTCTTCAAGAAGGCTTTAATGAAGTTTATCATCTCAAAGGCGGTATTTTAAAATATCTAGAAGAAACCCCTGCCGAAGAAAGTATGTGGGAAGGTGAATGCTTCGTATTTGATGGTCGTACTGCGGTGACTCACGGCGTTGCAGAAGGTGAAAATATTAAGTGTCACGCTTGTGGATGGCCACTTACTAAGGTTGAAGCTGAATTACCAAGCTATGAACACGGTGTGTCTTGTGTTTACTGTATTGATAAAACTACGGATAAACAAAAAGCTGGCTTCCGTATGCGTCAGTCACAAATTGCAGCGGCAAAACGCAAACGCCTATAAATAAGTATAAAGATTTAATAAAAAGCCTTAGCTCAAACTAAGGCTTTTTTATTTTAATCATCAAAATTATTAACCAATACATCATTGAGAGTTATTTAGACAAGCATTATTCTAAACCTTAACTCACAAATCACATTTAGGCGCTATGGGACTGGAAGGCTGGGTATTATCCATCATGGAGAAACTAGGATACTTGGGTATCGCATTTTTAATGTTTCTTGATAATATTTTCCCACCAATTCCATCCGAAATCATTATGCCATCCGCAGGCTATACTGCGGCAAAAGGTGAACTGACTTTAATCGGAGTGATTATTGCTGGTAGTATCGGCTCACTCCTAGCTGCGGCATTACTGTATTGGATTGGTAGAAAAATTCCGCAACACCACCTTTTTACTCTTGTCGAACGCTACGGAAAATACCTACGTATTAGTGTTGCTGATCTTGAAAAATCATTGGCTTGGTTTGAAAAATATGGGCATAGGATCGTTTTTTTTGGTCGTATGGTACCTGCAGTTCGCTCTTTAATTAGTATCCCAGCAGGTATGAGCAAAATGCCTTTTAGTAAGTTCATCGCTTACAGTGCTGCAGGTACAATTCTTTGGACCACTCTTCTTGCCTATGTTGGTTATCATTTTAGTGAAAATCCAGCATTGATGAGTGCTATTACACAGCGTATTGGCACTATTATTTTAGCTATTGCAATAGCATACGTACTTTGGTTCTTAATCAAAAAATTCTATTTATCAAAAAAATAGTAAATGACATTTTCAACTCTATTTAAATGGATACCGAGGTTCAAATAATGCAACATGATTTTTGGCATGACAAATGGCAAAACAATAATATTGGTTTTCATCAAGACCAACCTCACACCCTACTCACCCAATATTTTAGATCATTAGATTTAAAGCCTCATGCTCGTATTTTTGTTCCACTTTGTGGTAAAAGTTTAGATATAAGCTGGCTAATAAATCAGGGTTATCAAATAGTTGGTATTGATCTTAGCCCTATTGCAATCCAAGATCTTATTTCAAATTTAGGATTGAGCTTTAAAGAGGCACAATCAGGTGAATTGACTCACTATCAACATCCTCAAATTGAATTATTCGTTGGTGATTTTTTCCAGTTAACAGCACAACAACTTGGTGATGTAGATGCTGTTTATGATCGAGCTGCCCTAATCGCTCTTCCACCGCAAATGCGAAGCCAATACACACAACATTTGTTAGACATTACAAAACAAGCACCTCAGCTATTAATTAGCCTTGAATATGATCAAAACTCACTTAAAGGACCACCATTCTCCGTTCCTGAACATGAATTAACTGAGCATTATGCAACGCATTATCAAATTAAATTATTGGAAACGATAACAGAGAATCTTAAGGGTAAAGTAATCGCCTATGAAAATGTTTGGTCTCTGGGCAAATCACCACAAATAGATTAAATAGCGAAGAGAAATATAAAAGCATTGAATAGTGATTTCCACTTGATGCTTCCTCAATCACAAAAACATTAACTCCCAAACGAGATATAAAAAACGTCCTCTAAAGGACGTTTAATATTTAATTTGGTGTCAAATTATGCATTACTTTTATAACTACATAAGATGTAGCATCACGCTGGCGTGTGATACATAAGATAAATTTCGTTCAAATTATCAGGAATTTCTTCTGCTAATTCATCCATCAATTGACCATTGCGGCGGAAAGATTCCATTTGTGGATCTTCTTCATCAATGCCACTAAACACCATAATTGGTAAAGTTAAATCAACCAATTGTTCCTCAAACTCTGGAGCAAACCATGCCTCTTCATTTAAGAACATTGCATCAACAAAACCAACGCTCCAATCACCTAAACTTGAATCAACATCTGCTTCTTCAATTTCAAAAGGGAATTCAATTCCGTTTTCATTGGCTAAATCTTGGCGAATAGACTCTAACCAAGCTTTGATTTGTTCAATGATTTCACTAGGAACTTTCTTTTGATTACTCTCAAAAAGCTCATCCAACCAACGATCAAATTTTGGACCAACCGCAATAGCACACAAAAAGCCATGAGTCGCTGCAAAATCTAAACCGTGCTCATTTTGATCACCGTCAAGAAAATTACTCAATAAGTCTAAATCTAATGTGCTCATTTTATGATCCAAATTTTAAATACACGGCAACAGCATAACATTTTCAAACATAAAGTCTTAGCAATTTTGCTTCACTTTAGTCATCCAAATCATCGTCGTCGAAATCATAATCGAAATCTTTTAATTCTCGTTCTAAACGGCGTTGAGCGAGTAGATCATCAATCAAACGGCGCTTTTCTAATGATTCTTTGGCACTGATTTTGCCTGATGACTCATCAAAACCAACATCATCCTCACCGTAGTTATCATCATCTAATTCGAAATCTGTAGAAGACACTAACAGTACCTCTAAATGAAAAAATATAAATGGGTCTAGCCGCTATTTATCGGTCTTATCAGACCTTGTCAAGTTTTATTTGATTTTTTTTACTATAAAATGGTGTTTTGTACTTTTTTTCATCGTTTTTTTTGTGTATTTATATTCAAACAATTGTACAAATGAAAAAATTCTTGAATAGGAATTCTCTGCTTGAAAAATTATGACACATCCCAATATCTAAGAAACTACAGTTCAATCCAACCTATTTTTTATTTAAAGCTAGCGGATCAAATCCAAAACATTCCTCGTGAATTGTGCTATCATGCACGGTTTTTCACCGCCACAGATTCAACAAAAGAGTAAGCAAAGATGAGCGATATGAATTCCCCTACTTCGCAAGTAGCGGCTCTGATTAGCCGAGGCAAAGAACAAGGTTACTTAACTTACGCTGAGGTTAACGATCATCTACCAGACTCAATTACGGAAAGTGAGCAGATTGAAGACATCATCCAGATGCTTCAAGACGTTGGTATTCCAGTGCATGAACGTGCGCCAGAAACTGATGACACCATGTTTGGTGAATCTACTGAAGCTGCAGACGAAGTCGCTGAAGAAGAAGCTGCTGCCGTACTCGCATCGGTTGAAAGCGAGCCTGGTCGTACCACTGACCCTGTACGTATGTACATGCGTGAAATGGGGACAGTTGAACTTTTAACGCGTGAAGGCGAAATTAGCATTGCAAAACGTATCGAAGAAGGTATTCGTGACGTTTTACATTCAATTGCTTATTGGCCAAATGCTGTTGAAGTTGTTTTACAAGAATATAATGACTTTTTAACAGGTGAGCGTCGTCTTGCCGATATTCTTTCTGGCTATTTAGACCCAGAAACTGATGATGACATTCCAGAAGTACTGGAAGAAGAAGCAGAACTTGAAGAAGCTGAAAGCGCTTCACCTGCGACGAAAGATGTAAAACTTGACGATGATGACGAAGACGAAGAATCTGAAGGTGATGATGATTCTGAAGGTGATTCAGGTCCAGATCCTGAAATCGCCAAAGTTCGTTTTTCTGAACTAGAAGCTGCTTGGAATGATACAAAAGCAATTGTAGCAAAACATGGTCGCAATAGTGACGAAGCAAAAGCTGCACTAGAAGCTTTAGCTGCTGTCTTTATGATGTTCAAATTCACACCACGTTTATTTGACATTATTTCAGAAATGATTCGTGGCACACATGAGCAAATTCGTACCAACGAACGTGAAATCATGCGTTATGCAGTGCGTCGTGGTCGTATGGATCGTAATCAATTCCGTACAACCTTCCCTGAACAAGAGTCAAATCCAGCTTGGTTAGATGAACAAATCGCAAAAGCCCCCGCTGAAACCAAAGCACATTTAGAAAAAGTGCGCCCTGACGTATTGGCATTCCAACAGAAAATTGCCGATATTGAGAAAGACCTTGGTTTGAACGTAAAAGATATCAAAGATATCTCTAAACGTATGGCAGTTGGTGAAGCGAAAGCACGCCGTGCCAAGAAAGAAATGGTTGAAGCAAATTTACGTTTGGTTATTTCAATTGCGAAGAAATACACGAACCGTGGCTTACAATTCCTTGATTTGATTCAAGAAGGTAACATCGGTTTGATGAAGGCTGTAGACAAGTTTGAATATCGTCGTGGTTATAAATTCTCGACGTATGCAACTTGGTGGATTCGTCAGGCGATTACTCGTTCAATTGCCGATCAAGCGCGTACTATTCGTATCCCAGTCCACATGATTGAAACGATTAACAAGATCAATCGTGTATCACGTCAACTTCTTCAAGAAATGGGACGTGAACCGACACCTGAAGAATTAGGTGAGCGTCTTGAAATGGACGAGGTTAAAGTTCGTAAAGTACTTAAAATCGCAAAAGAACCGATTTCAATGGAAACACCGATCGGTGATGATGAAGATTCGCATCTTGGTGACTTCATTGAGGACTCGAACATCACATCTCCAGTCGATGCTGCGACCTCAGAAGGTTTAAAAGAAGCGACCCGTGAAGTGCTTGAAAACTTAACAGAACGTGAAGCTAAAGTCTTAAAAATGCGTTTTGGTATCGATATGCCAACCGACCATACTTTAGAAGAAGTGGGTAAACAGTTTGACGTAACACGTGAACGTATCCGTCAGATTGAAGCGAAAGCGTTACGTAAACTTCGCCACCCTTCTCGCTCTGAACATTTACGTTCATTCTTGGAAAATGACTAATTATTGGGAAAGTTTGAACGATGGTCAAAGCCCTCGTTCATGACTTGAAGTTAAGTACTTCATCCCCATTTAGTTATTAGATCATAAGCGCCTGCACTGATGCGGGCGTTTCAAATTAAAGAGGTTGCTCATGTTAGACCGCACTCCTTCTCGTGAATTACAAGAACATCTTTGGGTTTTCCCGATGGACTATCCAATCAAATTGATTGGTAATGCAGGGGATGAACTTCGAGTGGCTGTTGTTGATATTTTGCAGAAGCACTTCCCTGAATTCGATGGTGGTACAGTAAAAGTACAACCTTCACGTACAGGTAAATACCACTCTTTAACCGCACAATTACGCTTTGAAGAGTTAGAACAAGTTCATGCGCTATATGCTGATCTTGCAGCCTGTCCTTTAATTAAGACAGCGCTTTAATACAATATAGGGATATACAATATATCCCTATATTTTTCGCAATATACAAATAATTATAATCAGCGACAATTTGTAATGTTTTTGTTAGTATAATAGCCATATATTACTAGGAGTAACAATAAGTGCAACAAATAACCCTTCTATTCTGTATTATTTCAACGTCTTTCCTCGTTGGTTGTGAAAAATTATCTTTTAATTCTGCTAAATGTAATAGCGAGGATACTCGTAAACTAGTCATCGAACTTATAAATAAAGATATTGATCAATTAACATCAGAACAAGTTAAAACACTTATCAATACTCAAAATATAACCCTAGATATGGGAAAAGTCAGAAGTACAATTAAACAATTTGATATTACAGTTAATGATGTCAGAACTAACAACTCAGACCCTAATAGTAAAAAAGAATTTTGTGCGGCTGAACTAGATATTAAGATCCCATCACAGATTATAGATGCTGCGAATGAAAGTCGAAAGCTATCAGACGAAACAGATATTGCACAGCAGGCTGTTTTAGATGATCTTAAATTCGAATTAAACCAATTAAAACACGAATTAGAATATTCAGTTCAACCCACAGATGACGCAAAGAAAATCTATGTCTCTTTAGAAAATCAAAATCTTATTTCAAATTTTGTTGCAAAAATCACTATTGACTCTCTCACTAAAGCTGCTAAACAAAGTGCCAAACAGCAAGCTGAACAAGCAGAAGCAGAAGCGGCTCAAGCACAAGCACAGGCTGAAACTGAATATGCACAATTACGTATAAACGAAGCTCAACAACAAATTGATGCCGCAAACGCGAATCTTAATTTAGTTTGGAATGCAACAACCAAAGAGATTCGTAGTCAATTATTAGATAGCCAAAAAACATGGTTAAAAAAACGTGAACTCGAATGCAAACTACAAGGTAATAATGCCGAATATGGTGAAGAAGAAATCACTACCCTTAACTGTGAAACAGAAATGACAAACTCTCGAGTGGATCAATTAAAACAAGCTATTTATCAACTTGATTCTAATTATTAACCTATTTCCCTTACACTAAAGATATTGGAATTTTTTATGAAAAAACTCGTATTACTTAGCTGCCTGTTTGGCCTCCCTATATTACACGGATGTTCATTTACGGGTCAAAAGCATCTTAAATGTGATGATCCTAATGCTATTGTATTACTACAGAAAAACCTACAAGAACAATTAGAGAAAAAACTTGATATAGGATTAAAAGATTTAATCAAGAAAAATCTTTTGGAAGATGTAGATACAAGTAAACTTCGAGTATCAGCTAAATCTATCCAGTTTAATTTAATGGATAGTCGTACCAATCATATTGATCCAGATAGTCCCAAAACAGAATGTGCAATTGATTTAACAGCCACAATCCCATCAGATATTATTAAAAAATCTGACAGTGTCCGTAATATTGCTAATACATCAAATACAGAAGACCAAGCACAAAAATTAGAACTTGATTTTACTCAAAGTAAAGCAAAAATCACTTTGGACTATATCTTACAGCCTTCTGACAAAGGTGATAAAATTTTTGCAACTATTACCAACTCAGACAAACTTACTACGCTTCTTTCGGACACGCTATTTTATGCATTTATTAAACCACAAGTAGATAGTGGGAAAATTGGCTTTAATGGTCAACAACATGAACCTGATACTCAATATTCTAATGAAGAATATTACGAATAAATTCATAAATTTTTTTGAAATAGAATTTCATAGCTTTTATAGAGTTATGAGAATCTATTTCGAAACAAAAAAATATCTTTTAATACCCATTTTAAATACAATAATCTAGAATCAAATGAATCTATCTATTCCTAGGGATATTTTAAGCCCTCAAGTTAATACTCCCTCCTTAATCATTCGTTGTTTCAAAGATCTACAAGACTACACAGCTCGTTTTGAAGCAATGAAAGACTTCACAACCAATCGTGATGAAACCACACCCGATGAAGTTTGGTTATTACAACATCAAGATGTTTTGACTCAAGGGCAAGCAGGCAAAGCTGAACATATCCTTACGCACAGCAGCCTTCCAGTTGTCCATACTGATCGCGGAGGACAGGTCACTTGGCATGGTAAGGGTCAACTCGTTGCTTATTTCCTATTAGATTTAAACCGTTTGAAATGGCATGTTCGAACTCTAGTCAGCTTTGCTGAACAAGCCATGATTGACTTGCTGAAACAATACAATATTGACGCTTACGCTAAGCCTGATGCGCCAGGAGTCTATGTTGATGGTCGTAAAATCGGGTCTTTAGGTTTTAAAATTCGCCGTGGTCGTAGTTACCACGGTTTAGCCTTAAATATTGATTGTGATTTAACAGGCTTTCAAACCATTAATCCTTGTGGATACGCAGGTTTAGAAATGGTACGCTTGCAAGACTTGCTTGAAGATTACCCAAGCTTTGAGCAACTTTGTCATGATTTTATTCGCTATTTACAAAATACGAATTTCTTTCATGACCTTGTAGTCAAATCTGAATAAACTACTTTTAAATTCCAAAGAAATAAATTAGAGTAATTACTCTAAATTTGCTTTTGCATAATTTTAACAAGGGATACGCGAGTGATTTCGACCAAAGCAGTGAAGCCCACTTTGCAATTTGCCTACGTAAAACTCATGATGGATGTCGTCGGTCGTGGTTTAGTAATGGCAAGCCAAGTGGATGACGAAGTACAACAGGAAGTCTCTAAATTTCCAGTTGGCTTTATACTTTCAATGAATGTTTTCCCAAATGGTCCTGCATTTATTGCACGAGTGACCGAAGAAAAACAATTAGAGCTTTTATCCAACTATAAAGGCAAACCTGATTTAACAATTACCTTCAAACATTTAACTCATGCTTTTCTGGTATTTTCTTTCCAAGAAAGTACTGCTCAAGCATTTGCCAATGACCGTATGATTGCTGATGGTGATGTTTCAAGTGCCATTCGCTTAGTGCGTTGTTTAAATAAAATGGAAGCGTTAATTCTACCTAAATTAATTGCCTCACTTGCTGTGAAACGTTATCCAGCTGAATTAACATTCAAAGAAAAATTCACTGGCGCAAAAAATATCTACCTCAAAGTCGCACAATCATATTTCAAACGGAGCGCATAACATGGCTAAGCCTTATTACGAATTTTTTTGTCCTGTAAAGGTAATTGCTGGTAATGCTGCGTTAGAGCACATCCCTTTTGAACTTGCGACTCTTGGTTCAAAACGCCCAATGATCATTACCGATAAAGGCGTACGTGCAAATGGTCTACTCAGCCCAATTGAAGCTGCTTTTAGCACAACAGATGCTGTAATTGGTGCAATTTTTGATGACGTTCCACCTGATTCAAGCTTGGAAGTAGTACGTGCAGCAGCACAACTGTATCGTGAAAAAAAATGTGATGCGATTATTGCGATTGGTGGTGGTTCGGTTATTGATACATCGAAAGCAACTAATATTTTAGTTTCAGAAGGTGGCGATGATTTATTGCAATACTCAGGTGCACATAACCTACCAAAACCATTAAAACCATTCTTCGTGATTCCGACAACGTCTGGTACAGGTTCTGAAGCAACTATGGTTGCTGTCGTTTCTGATACGCAAAAAAATGTCAAACTTGCGTTTGCTTCTTATTACTTGATGCCACATGCTGCAATTCTTGATCCGCGCATGACACAAACATTGCCACCACACCTAACCGCAATGACAGGTATGGATGCACTCACTCACTGTGTTGAAGCTTATACATGCTTAGCAGCGAATCCTTTAAGCGATGCTTATGCAAGTGCTGGCATCAAGAAAATTAGTGAAAACTTATTCAAAGTTTTAGACAATCCAAGTGATGCACAAGGTCGTTTAGAGCTTGCTCAAGCATCAACTATGGCGGGAATCGCATTCTCTAATTCAATGGTTGGTCTGGTTCACTCACTTGGCCATGCCTTAGGTGCAGTTGCTCACCTGCCCCATGGTCTTTGCATGAACTTATTCTTGCCATATGTGCTTGAATACAACAAAGAAGTCAATGGTGCTAAGATTGGTGAATTATTGCTTCCACTTGCAGGTGCAGATATTTATGCACAGACACCTGCTCATCTGCGAGCAGAAAAAGCCATTGCAACTATTTTAACCATGCGTGATCGTTTATTCACGCTTACTAAACTTCCACGTACTTTACGTGAAACGGGTAAAGTGACAGAAGCGCAGTTAGACGAAGTTGCTGAAAAAGCCTTAAATGATGGTTCAATCATTTACAACCCAAAAGAAGCGAATTTAGAAGATCTTCGTGCAATTTTGCAAAAAGCATGGTAATTCATTAAGTTAAATAAATAATTTAACTTTCAAAGCCCCGATATAATCTCGTTATCGGGGCTTTGCCATTTTAAATGAATCTTTATTCATCTATTTCTTTGGCGAATTGGCAAAAAAATTGCTAAAAGAAGCATAAAAGTACTGACAATTTATAATAAATTACGATAAATTGGCGCACTTCTTTTTTTTGTAGCAGGGGTCATTTTGTCTCAAATGACCCTTAAAACCATAGCTGATCTTTGATCAACGATTATGAGGATAACGCCGTTGACAAATATTTCTGGGACTCCATCGGTAGCTAAACTGCAAAAAACGCTAGGTCTTTGGCACATTATCATTATTGGTTTGGCTTATATTCAACCGATGACCTTGTTTGACACCTTCGGTCTGGTATCAGAAGAAAGTCATCACCACGTTCCTACCTCTTACATTGTGGCATTGATTGCGATTTTGTTTACATCGCTAAGCTATGGGCACATGATTCGCCGTTATCCATCTTCTGGATCGGCTTATACTTACGCTCAAAAATCAATCCACCCAAATGTTGGCTTTATGGTGGGGTGGTCTTCTTGGCTCGATTATTTACTATCACCGATGGTCAATATCATCTTGGCGGGAATCTATCTGGATGCCTTATTTCCAAATGTAAACCACTGGGTCTGGGTGATTATCCTGACTGCCTTTATGACTGGCATCAACCTGCGTGGCGCTCGTTTTGTTGCAAACTTTAATAGCTTGATTGTTTTAGTTCAACTGATCGTCATCGGTGTATTCACCTATTTGGTTTATAACAAACTACAAATGGGGTATAACGCAGAAGGTCCAATTACTGCAGAAACACGCTATCAACTTTGGAGCTTACAACCGTTCTGGAATGAGCTAACCTCTATTGGCGCGTTAATTACAGGTGCAACCCTACTGTGCTTTTCATTTACAGGTTTTGACTCACTAAGCTCTCTAGCAGAAGAAACCAAAGATACTGAAAAGACCTTACCAAAAGCGATTTTCTTGACTGCATTATTCGCAGGTGTAATTTTTATTATCAGCACCTACTTTATGCAAATTTACTTTCCAAATGATCCAAAAAGTTACTTCCAAGATGTCGCAGCAACTCAGCCAGATATTTTATTGTTGGTGGGTGGTTCGCTGTTCCAGTCTTACGTTTTAGCGTTTGCGATTGTGACTGTCATGGCATCTGGTATTTCGGCTCATGCTGGCGTATCACGTCTGATGTATGTGATGGGTCGGGACGGTGTGATTAACAAGAAAATCTTTGGCCATATCAGCCCGAAAACCTTTACGCCATCCTATAACATTCTGATTGTTGGATTGGTGGCATTAAGTGCAGGTTTCATGAGTCTGGATGTGGTGATTTCCATGATCAGTTTTGGTGCCCTGATTGCGTTCACTTTCGTGAACCTGTCCGTAATTTCACGTTATGCCTTACGTGATGGCCGTACAAAGAATTTCAAAGATATTTTAAACTTTGTCATCATTCCTCTTTGTGGCTTCCTCAGCGTCTTCGCTATGTGGCTAGAAATTGAAGATACAGCATTAAAATACGGTTTATGGTGGGCAATGTTTGGTATTTTATATTTAGGCTATAAAACCAAAGGCTTTAAATATAATGCACCTCAACACAATGAACACGAATAAAATCATCTAAATCTAAAAAGGCGCTAAATGCGCCTTTTTATTAACTCAAAAACTTAGCTATGC
The DNA here is from genome assembly GCF_002165335.1 of Acinetobacter sp. WCHA29. Lineage (NCBI taxonomy): Bacteria > Pseudomonadati > Pseudomonadota > Gammaproteobacteria > Moraxellales > Moraxellaceae > Acinetobacter > Acinetobacter sp. WCHA29. Next base: position 167,765 of record NZ_NHRQ01000002.1, on the reverse strand, counting down.
AGTTTTTCAACAATTGATTTAACACGTTCCGCATACAGCTTCGCTGTTTCTAAGTCCCCTGTTGAAATCTCATCTACACTCGCATCAGAAGGTGATTGAACCAGTAAACCAACAGAACCGCCTAAATTATTCACATCTTCGCGTTTTGCGGCTTTGGTATTGGCTGGAAGTAAACCTAAACTCACCCAAATACCACCATGCTGAGAAGCTAAGGTTTGTAATTGAATCAACGTCACTTGTTTATCACCATTTAAACTCGCACTGTTTGTAAAGCCTGCAAAAACTTTATCTTGCCAACCACGCGTGAACCATAACCTTAGTTGTTGCAAGCCCGTAGGTGATCTCTAACCCAAGGAACTAAAGTTGTTTAAAACCCTGTTGTCTCCACGCTTCATAGACAATCACGGCGGTTGCGTTAGAAAGGTTTAAACTTCTTGAATTTTCAGCCATTGGCAGACGAATCCATTGCTCTTGTGGGAACATTAAACGCACTTGTTCAGGTAAACCACGAGTTTCAGGCCCCATCAACAAAGCAACTGGACGATTAAGATCGACTGTATGCGGTGTCGCTGTACCTTTAGTGGTCAATGGAAAAACATGCTCAACACCTTTGGTTTTTAAATCGGCAAGACAGAGTTCGATATTGTCCCAAATTTGCATTCTTGCCCATTCGTGGTAATCCAAACCTGCTCGCTTCAATTTCTTATCGTCTAGTTCAAAACCTAAAGGTCTCACTAAATGCAATTGAGCACCTGTATTGGCACACAAACGAATAATATTACCTGTGTTTGCAGGTATTTCTGGTTCGTATAGGACAACATGAATCACAAATTTTCTCTACTATTCAAATTCTCCAGATCTATTTATTCAATAGATCTGGAATGACGACAACGCCATAAAGGAAATTTTATTGCCATTTTAACTGTTCACGCAGACTAACTACTTCACCAATAATGGTTAAAGTCGGTGCTACGATATGATGCTCAGATACTTTGGTCGCTATATCAGCTAAAGTTCCAACCACCACATTTTGATCTGGCGTGGTACCTTTGGAAATAAGTGCAACTGGCATATTTGGACGCTGGCCGTGAGCAATCAGTTGCTCACAAATGCGTTCTAAACCAACTAAGCCCATGTACAACACCAGAGTTTGGTTTTCATACACTAGCTCATTCCAAGGAAGTTCTGGTGATCCCTCTTTAAGATGTCCTGTTAAAAAACGTACGCTTTGTGCGTAATCACGATGCGTGAGTGGAATACCTGCATAAGCAGAACACCCTGACGCCGCTGTAATACCCGGCACAACTTGAAATGTAACATCAGCTTCAACTAATTCTTGAATCTCTTCGCCACCACGCCCAAAAATAAATGGATCACCGCCTTTTAAGCGGCAAACACGCTTACCCTTTTGTGCATATTCAACCAACAAAGCATTAATACCATCTTGCGGGACTGAATGATTAGAACGTGCTTTACCGACATAAATCTTTTCAGCATCACGGCGGCACAATTCTAAGATTGGTGCAGAGACCAAACGATCATAAATCACCACATCAGCTTGTTGCATCAAGCGTAATGCTTTTAAAGTCAGCAACTCTGGATCACCAGGACCCGCACCCACTAAATAGACTTCACCTTTCGGTGCAGTCCACTCTGTTAAGGCTTGTTCAATTAAATTATTTGCCACCTCAAGATTGTCATTAAAGACTTGCTCTTTTAGTGGACTTGCGTATAAGTTTTCCCAAAAAATACGACGCTCATCTGAATTGGCAATTTTTTCTTTCACCTGTTTACGCCATTGACCAGAAAACTCAGCTAATTTACCCATACCATGTGGAATAGAACTTTCTAACTGTGTACGAATTTGACGTGATAAAACAGGCGAAGCTCCATTTGAAGCCACAGAAATAACGAGTGGTGACCGATCAATAATTGCAGGCACCATAAAACGACAATTTGGAATATCATCTACGCTATTGACGAGAAGATTACGTATCTCACATTGCTCAAAGACAGCTTTATTCACATCAGGCTGATCTGTCGCTGCAATCACTAGGCGATAAGGCGTTGCTAAAATATTTACAGAAAAAGGGGCTTGGATATATTGACCCAGTGACTTCTCAACTAATTCTTGCAAATCAGGCTCAATCTCTGGTGCAATCACATCAATAATCGCACCAGCTTTGACTAACAAGTTTGCTTTGCGGTAGGCAATATGCCCACCACCCACAATCAGGCAACGTTGCTGCTGCAACTTTAAAGAGATTGGGAAAATTTCCACGATACGCCTCTATATTTTTAGATCTGATTGAGCTAAAGCAAAAACTATGCACAAATTCGATGCATTTTAGTCGATATAACTAATACCGCCCATATATGGACGTAAAACTTCAGGAATCTCAATCGAACCATCCGCACGTTGATAGTTTTCCATCACTGCAAGCAAAGTACGACCTACAGCTAAACCTGAACCATTCAACGTATGCACCAATTCGATCTTCTTCTGATCTACGCGGTAACGTGCTTTCATTCGTCGTGCTTGGAAATCGCCCATGTTTGAGCAACTTGAGATTTCACGATAGGTATTTTGGCTTGGCACCCATACTTCTAAGTCATAAGTTTTGGTTGCACCAAAACCCATATCACCACCACAGAGCAAAATTTTACGATATGGTAAGCCTAATGCTTGCAAAATGCCCTCTGCATGTGCAGTTAGTTCTTCAAGCGCCTGCATTGAGTGCTCTGGTTTTGAAATTTGCACCATTTCGACCTTATCGAACTGATGTTGACGAATCAAACCACGGGTATCACGACCATAAGAACCTGCTTCACTACGGAAACATGGTGTATGTGCTGCGTATTTAAGTGGTAAACGATCGGCATCTAAGATTTCATCACGCACAAAGTTTGTTACTGGCACTTCTGCGGTCGGGATCAGGTAATATTCTTTTTCACCTTGCAACTTGAATAAGTCTTCTTCAAATTTAGGTAGCTGACCTGTACCACGCAAACTATCTGCATTGACCAGATAAGGTACATAGGCTTCGGTATAACCATTTTTAAGGGTATGTGTATCCAGCATGAACTGGGTTAATGCACGTTGTAAACGAGCTAAAGGACCTTTCAATACACTAAAACGTGAACCTGTCAGCTTGGTTGCTGTTTCAAACTCAAGCCCACCCATCCACTCACCAAGATCGGTATGATCTTTGATCTCAAAATCAAATTGGCGTGGTGTGCCCCACTTTAAGATTTCAACATTATCGCTTTCATCTTTACCTTCTGGAACAGATTCATCAGGTAAGTTTGGAATCGCCAGTGATTTTTGCTCTAGTTCAGTTTGCAACTCAGCAAGCGCAACTTCAGCAGCTTTGATTTCATCACCAATGGCAGCCATACGTGCCATAATTTCAGATGCATCACCACCCGATTTCTTGATTTGACCAACCTGTTTTGCGCCCGCATTACGCTCTGCCTGCAAGTTTTCAGCTTTGGACTGCAATTCTTTACGGCGTGCTTCTAAATCCGCCCATTCTTGTACATTAAGCTGAATACCACGTTTTGCTAAAGCAGCATTCACTGCTTCAATATTATTTCTGAGTAATTTTGGGTCGATCATAATCAATCATGAATAGAGAAAAAACTGGCTATAGTGTAAGGCTTTAACCTAAAAAAATACAGCGATTGGCAATAAACTATCAGCATCTATAAACAATGTTTAGATGCTGACTAACAACTAATTTGGCTCTTTCGGTAAGCTTGGTAAATATTCAGACTTGATAAATTTTTTGGCTGAATAATACGGTAAAGTTAATTCGCTCATCCCTTCTGCATATGAAGCCAACTCATACAATGGATAGACGAACACGATCCCATTGACTCCATAATAAAAATTATCACTGACTTGCAATTGATCTTTCTTAATTTGGTGATCATCTAACCAATTTTGATTAGCAGTATATAACTCATCACGAAGTTTTTGATTCATTTCGGGTTTCAACAACTCTGCAACAGTAATATGTTTCTTATTCGACAAATCAAAATTCACAAATTCTTGATGTGACATACCATGCGCAGCACCAGCTGAATATGAATAAGTCTGAATTGCGAAAGTCGCCAAATTATAATTTTGCCCTACAAAACGTACATAGGTACTACTTTCACTGAGTGATGGTTCACCAGCAGCGACTTTTACCTGTTGATCAGCTAAGTTCGAAAATGCATTCGGCTCAGCTTTTTTCATACGATTGAGAAAATATTCATCAATCCATTTTTGATTGGTTTCAACATTTTGTAAATCATAATTGGTACAACCATCTTCTAAACAGACTTTTTGTTTGGGTATTTTGACTGCAATAACTTTCGCTTGAATGAGTGGAATATCTACTTTTTCCTTTTCATTAGTTGTATCTTTTTTAGGTTGGCAACCTGTTAATGCAATAACTGTCAGGATAGGAAGAAGCGGAATAATTTTTGATAATTGTGTAAACTTCATCATCATGCAAGTCTCTGATGTTTTTCTTCACTATACAAAGCCTTGCCTATAAATGAAATTAAGAAATGTATCTACATTTCACCTCAAAGAGCCACAGTAATTGCAGCTCTTTGAGTATTTAGAATATTACTGATCAATAATATCCGTACCTTTCGGTGGCGTGAAATTAAATACTGATGCAGGAATAGTTGGATTAACTTTTACATTAGTAAATCGAACATTCGTTGTTTGACCTAAAGAATCTTGTAAGACCATCAAGTTAGGTGCCTTATTTGCACCAAAACTAATCGTTAAACTTTGAAATGCTCCATCCTCTTGTTTTGGATACAAAGTATAATAAAGCTTACTACGATTAGGCTGCGTTACTCTGTAAGATTGCATAATCTGATTGGTATTCCCTGACAGTAAAAGCGCTGGGGTATTCGCAATTTGATCATCCAAACTTTGACGTACTGCCTGTTGAAGATCAGGATCATAAATCCAGACGACTTTACCTGTAGTCACAATCGTTTGTTTAGCAGGACTTGTGGTTTCCCAATAAAACTTTCCAGGTCGTTCAACTTTCATTGAACCTTTAAAAGTCTGGTTCATATGTTGTGCAGTTAAACCTTTTTTCTGAACTGCTTTATTACTCGCAGCTACTTTGGTACTTTGTTCAAAATCTGCTGTGAATCTTTGTAAGCCAGAGAGTTGTTGAACCAAACTATTCGTCGCCTGCTGAGTCGATGCAGCCACAGGTGCAGCAAATACCTGACTACTCACAACAGGAGCAAGTGTAGCTACACTTAAAGTTGTTGCATAAGCGATTTTTTTTACGAAATTCATAAAATGAACCTTCTATCAGATTTTTACTGTTATGACGACATCTTACTGTTTTTGATCATTTAAAAAATGAAGAAAAGCATTGGTTTTGTGTAATTCGTGTCGCAAAGGTCTGCATTATGTATGAAGTTACAGCGTTTATGTAGAGATTGTAAATATAAAAAAACCCGCTAAAAGCGGGTTTTTCTGAACCATTAAAGCTTAAGCTTCAACAGTTACATAGCGACGGCCAAATTGACCTTTCACTTCAAATTTTACTACGCCGTCAGCAGTAGCAAATAAAGTATGGTCACGACCCATACCAACATTTGCACCAGCGTGGAATTCTGTACCACGTTGACGAACGATGATGTTACCAGCAGTTACAGTTTGACCACCGTAAACTTTAACACCTAACATCTTAGGATTCGAATCACGACCGTTCTTCGTCGATCCACCGGCTTTTTTAGTTGCCATGTCTATTTACTCCTGAGTTAGCCTGCGATACCAGTAATTTTCAACTCGGTAAACCATTGACGGTGACCTTGTTGCTTACGGTAGTGTTTACGACGACGCATTTTGATGATGCGGATTTTGTCGTGACGACCATGGCCAACTACTTCTGCAGTTACTTTTGCGCCAGCTACTACTGGAGCACCGATTTGAATGCTGTCACCGTTAACAACCATTAATACGTCATCAAACGTAATAGTTGAACCAGTTTCTGCTTTCAACAATTCTACTTTAAGGGTTTCACCCTCAACAACACGGTGCTGTTTACCACCGCTTTGGATTACTGCGTACATAATGTACTCCAACATACCCGTGTCGTCGTGTCGATAAAGGGATATACCGAGCTTAAAACGAACGCCACTGGGGTTATACAAGGGGACAAATTTTAAGTGAAAATTGATCAAACAACAAGTCATTTTGCACAAATGCAGAGATATTGATAAGTTGCTTGGATTTTTTAATGAAATCAATTAGATTGATGTCGGCTTGTTTTGATTGATTCTGATCAAAATTTGAAATACATTTTTAAAAACAAATTGCGACAATAACAAACTGTGTTTTTATCAAGTCATAAGTAGAGTGATATCGGTTTATAGAGAATTGCCTTTATTTGGCTAAATTAAGACCAAAAAACTCACCGTCTTGTTGTAAATCACAGATTACATGACTTGTATAACTGTTTAGCAATAAATTAATTGATACACTTGGCAACATTATCCACCTATACGAGGTTTTCCTTCATATGGTTATCGATTTCAAGCAAGACATTCTCTCCCCTGTTGCGACAGATTTTGCTGCGATGGATCACCTGATCAATGAAGGTATAAGTTCTAAAGTTGGTCTTGTTATGTCGGTGAGTAAACATGTTGTTGAAGCTGGCGGTAAACGTATGCGCCCAATCATGTGTTTACTTGCTGCTCGTGCTTGCGGCGTCGCAAACATGCAACATGCCCAACATTTAGCGGCAATTATCGAAATGCTACACACTGCAACATTGGTGCATGATGATGTCGTTGATGAATCCAACTTACGCCGTGGTCGTCCAACCGCAAATGCAACATGGAACAATCAGACCGCCGTTCTGGTGGGTGACTTCCTGATAGCACGGGCCTTTGATTTGCTGGTGGATTTAAACAACATCACTTTGCTCAAGGACTTCTCAACAGGAACCTGTGAGATTGCGGAAGGCGAGGTTTTACAGCTTCAGGCCCAGCACCAGCCAGACACCACTGAAGAAACCTATCTCAGAATTATTCATGGTAAAACCTCACGCCTGTTTGAACTGGCAACTGAAGGCGCGGCAATTCTGGCGGGCAGAGAAGAATATCGTGAGCCACTACGCCGTTTTGCTGGCCATTTTGGCAATGCCTTTCAGATTATTGATGATATTTTGGACTACACCTCTGATGCCGACACATTAGGTAAAAATATTGGTGATGATTTAATGGAAGGTAAACCGACTTTACCGTTAATTTCAGCATTAGCTCATTCAACTGGAGATGATCATGCGATTATTCGTCGCAGTATCGCGACAGGTGGTATCGAGCATTTGGACAAAGTCATTGAAATTGTTCACAACTCAGGCGGCTTAGACTACTGTCAAAAACGTGCCAAACAAGAAACGGATGCAGCTTTAGAAGCGCTTAAAGCGCTACCAGATAATGAATATCGCCAAGCACTGATTAATTTGACCTTAATGGCCTTACATCGACTTCAATAACTTTATGAGTGCCTATGCATTTAACTTTATCTGATTTATTTTTAAAAATGCAGGAACAGCTTGATCAAAACCAAGCTGTTTTAGATGAAAATATTATCATTGAATTAATTAACCGCTTACGGCCAAAAAATCCAAAGGACGCGGACGAAGTTAAACAACAGATTCAGGGCTTCATCAAAATATTATTATTGACGCCGACGTCTGCGCTCCTATTACAAAATTTCTTACTCAAACTGATTAGCCAATACAAACAGATTAGCTTATATGCTGATAGTGGTATTCTTTCATTAGATGGTTTTTGGAATCAACTGAGTCAACGCCTTGGTGCGCACTTTCTTCCATTGGTTGAAGATGGTCAGCAGTTAAAGACTCTTATTGGAAAAGTATTTTACCAAGAAACAGATAGCCAATGGCTTGATCTGATTGAGAATCAAGACTGGATCACTTTATTTAATCTGTTAGCCGAAAGCCAAAGTAATACGGTTGAAAAACAAATTTCTAAAAATGAGCTCATCAAGGCGATTACCGTTTTGTCTTATCGAATCAGTGGTATAGGTTTATATCCTGAATTTATTAATGCTCAGCCAGATATTATTGAATATGAATCTCCCTTCTTAGTTCAAAATCGAGAAATTGTTGAATTCATCGAGAAATATAAAAAACAAATTGATGATCAAGATGCAGTTGTTGTAATGCCACCACCTGATGCTTCTCAGGCATTTGTAATGCTAGATCAATGCCGTGAAGTCGTACTCAAAATTCGCCGTGCAACTAAACGTATTGGTGTGAGTGTTAGCTTAACCTATTTATTATCTCTACTTGAGCAAGCAATTGATCGTATTGAACTTTTATTGAGCTTATTGGCAAGTAAAAATGAGATACGCTATCTTGCATTAGGTGAATTACTTACTGACTTCACCAAGGCACATTATGATGAAAAAAGTGTTCGTCATTTACTCAGCTCAACCAGCGAACTGGTTGCATTACAGGTCACTGAAAATGCGAGTAAAACAGGTGAACATTATGTAAGCACTGATAAAGCTGGCTTTTTGGGTATGTATAAAGCAGCAGCAGGTGCTGGTGCAATTATCGCAACGATGGCCACTTTAAAGATTTTAACTGCTCGTTTAGTGCTCGCACCTTTTACACATGCTTTTTTATATAGTATGAATTATGCATTAGGCTTCATGCTTATCCATGTCTTACACTTTACCGTTGCGACTAAACAACCCGCAATGACAGCGGCAGCACTTGCCGCAACAGTACAACACCAAAAAGGCAGTAAAACAGCTCAAATTGCTGAATTGGCTGCTCTGATTATCAACATTATTCGAACTCAATTTATTGCAATCCTCGGTAACATTTCGATTGCTATACCAGTAGCAGCTTTAATTACTTTTTTATGGCAATACAATCTACATGAACCTTTGCTTTCATCAACAAAAGCAACCAAAACCTTACATGATCTAAATCCATTTACTTCGTTAGCTGTACCCCATGCTGCAATTGCTGGAATATGCTTATTTTTCTCAGGATTACTTGCAGGCTACTTCGATAATTTGGCCATCTACCGAAAGGTTGGTCCTCGTTTAAAACAACACCATCGTTTGAAACGCTGGATGGGACAACAACGTTTAGATAAATTTGCCAATTATATTGAAACCAATCTTGGGGCTTTGGCTGGTAATTTTCTTTTTGGCATCATGCTTGGCAGTATGGGAACCATTGGTTTTATTCTTGGTTTACCTTTAGATATTCGACATATTGCCTTTGCCTCTGCCAATTTTATTCAAGGTCTTATGACCATCGGTAGCCCTGATATTGGTTTAATCATCGTGTCTTTTTTAGGGGTTATGCTAATTGGTCTGACTAACTTATTTGTCAGCTTTACGTTGACAATTATTGTTGCACTTCGTGCCCGTCGCGTCCGCTTCGCTCAATGGAAACCACTCGCAAAATTAGTGATGACTCATTTCTTAACTCGACCAAGTGACTTTTTTTGGCCCCCTAGCCAACCTCTACAGTTAGAAGAACAAAATAAAACTGAGCAAAAAGTGAGACATTAATCGAATTTTGTTATGTTTTTTTAATCAAGCTTATAAAAATATAAAAATGAAATTATCATAAAATTTCAAGACTTGACCAAAAGTGTACTCACGAGTACACTTCAAAACACTCGACAACCCTGAACAATGGTTAAGCAAAAAATGAGGTTCGCATGCCGCACCTACTGCTTTGTATTGGTTGCTTTTTTTTAGGAGTTAGTGTGTTTGGGCTGGTTTGCTTCGACACATCGACTTTAGACCTTTTGTGTGTTCAAGCTTTATTTGAACACCGTTCATTGACGCTTAACCACGTGACAATTATACTTTCTCTGTTAGGTGGGATGCCATTTTTATTATTTTTAACCACTTTTTTGTGTCTTTATCAAACTTGGATTAAAAACTATAAGAATGTGATTTTTATCACTTTGAGTATGGGTGGAAGTATTGTGATTGGTTGGCTTCTGAAATGGAGTATTAATCGACCAAGACCCTTGGAGTTTTATCACTTGGTTAAAAGCTATGGCGCATCATTCCCAAGTGCCCATAGCCTTTATGCAGCAACCCTTGCGAGTTTAATGATGTTATTGCTTCAGCAACATAAAAATCGCCTTAGTGTCATTTTAGTATCTACGTTATGGTTTATTTTCATGGGGATATCTAGAGTTTACGCAGGGGTTCACTTTCCGACTGACGTACTCACGGGTTGGGGAATTGGGTTGATTTGGACTTCATTGCTTTGGTTTTGGCTGTATCAAAGCAATTTCAGCAACAATTTGTTTTTAGATAAGAAATCTAAATTGAGGTGGAATAATGATGTCGGCTAAGCTTTGGGCGCCTGCCCTGACTGCTTGCGCATTAGCAACAAGCATTGCGCTTGTTGGTTGTAGCAAAGATCCTAAAAATGCACAGCAAACTGCTGCTGCACAAAAAATGCCACCTCCAGAAGTCGGTGTCATCGTTGCACAACCACAAAGCGTTGAACAAAACGTAGAACTTTCGGGTCGAACGTCTGCATATCAAATTTCAGAAGTTCGTCCACAAACAGGCGGCGTCATTTTAAAGCGTTTATTTGCTGAAGGCAGTTATGTACAAGCAGGTCAAGCACTCTATGAAATTGATGCGAATACAAATCGTGCAACTGCTGATAGTGCTCGTGCAACCTTATTGCGTCAGCAAGCAAATCTAAATGCGCTACGCGTGAAAGAAGGTCGTTATCGTCAATTGGTTGGAACTAATGCTGTTTCTAAACAAGAATATGATGATATCAATGCTCAAGTTCAACTCGCTGAAGCAGATGTCGCAGCATCAAAAGCAGCACTTAAAAATGCTGAAATTAATTTAGGTTATTCAACTGTTCGAGCGCCTATTTCAGGACAATCGAGTCGTTCATCAGTAACATCTGGTGCTTTAGTTACAGCAAATCAAGCTGATCCATTAGTGACGATTCAACAACTTGACCCAATCTATGTTGATATCAATCAGTCAAGTGCTGAATTATTACGTCTGCGTCAGCAACTCAGCAAAGGTAGTTTAGACAATAGCAACAATACTCGAGTCAAAATTACACTTGAAGATGGTTCTGATTATCCGTTAGAAGGACAACTTGCATTCTCTGGCGCTAGCGTTAACCCAGAAACTGGTACAGTGACTTTACGTGCGGTATTCCCAAACCCAAATCATCTGTTATTACCGGGTATGTACGCAACTGCAAAAATTTCTCAAGCAGTTCTACCGAACGCTTACTTGATTCCTCAAGCGGCTGTTACACGCTTACCAACAGGTCAAGCAATCGCACTGATCGTAAATGCGAAAGGTGCAATTGAAACTCGCCCTATCACAACAGTCGGCGTAAAAGGTCAAGATTGGATTGTGACTGAAGGCTTAAAAGTCGGTGATAAAGTTGTAGTCGATGGTGTTGCTAAGGTCAAAGAAGGGCAAGAAGTTTCTGCTAAGCCTTATCAACCACAAGTGAAAGCACCTCAAGGTCAGAATGCTGCTCCTCAGGCAAGCGAACAAAAGCAAGTCAATTCACCAAAAGCTGAACAAAAAGCTACTTCACAAGCTTAAGGGGTAGATTGCATGGCTCAATTTTTTATCCATCGCCCAATTTTTGCATGGGTGATTGCGTTGGTGATTATGCTGGCGGGTATTCTCACCCTCACCAAAATGCCAGTTGCGCAATACCCAACAATTGCACCGCCCACGGTGACAATTTCTGCAACATATCCAGGTGCTTCAGCTCAGACTGTTGAGAATACGGTTACTCAAATCATTGAACAGCAAATGAATGGTTTGGATGGTTTGCGTTATATCTCTTCAAACAGTGCGGGTAATGGTCAAGCATCGATCAACTTAAACTTCGAACAAGGCATTGATCCTGATATCGCCCAAGTACAAGTTCAAAACAAACTGCAATCAGCAACAGCACTGTTACCTGCTGACGTACAACGTCAAGGTGTCCGAGTGACTAAGTCTGGTGCAAGTTTTATGCAAGTTGTTGCATTTTACTCGCCAGATGGCAGCTTATCTGCATCAGATATTAAAGACTATGTAAACTCAAATATCTCTGAACCACTTAGTCGTGTTGCAGGTGTCGGCGAGGTCACTGTATTTGGTGGTTCTTATGCAATGCGTATCTGGTTAGATCCAGCGAAACTTACCAGCTTTAATCTCACACCTTCAGATGTTGCTGCGGCTATACGTTCACAAAACGCTCAAGTTGCAGTAGGTCAATTAGGTGGTGCTCCAGCAGTTCAGGGTCAAATTTTAAATGCGACTGTAAATGCACAAAGTATGTTGCAAACACCTGAGCAATTTAGAAATATTTTCCTTAAAAACACTGCGGATGGCGCACAAGTTCGTTTGAGCGATGTTGCACGTGTTGAATTAGGCTCGGATAACTATCAATTTGATTCTAAATTCAATGGTAATCCTGCAGGTGGTGTTGCAATTAAACTTGCAACGGGTGCGAATGCACTTGATACCGCTGCTGCCGTTGAAAAGCGCTTATCTGAACTACGCAATAACTACCCAAGTGGTTTAAAAGACAAACTTGCGTATGACACTACGCCATTTATTAAGCTGTCTATTGAAAGTGTAGTTCATACACTGATTGAAGCTGTGGTGTTAGTATTTATCGTGATGTTCCTGTTCTTACAAAACTGGCGCGCAACAATCATTCCGACCCTTGCGGTTCCTGTTGTTGTATTGGGAACATTTGCTGTCATTAATATTTTTGGCTTTTCGATCAATACGCTGACGATGTTCGCAATGGTACTAGCGATTGGTCTGTTGGTCGATGATGCGATCGTTGTAGTAGAAAACGTCGAACGTGTGATGCAAGAAGAGCACTTGGAGCCTGTAGCAGCGACTGAAAAGTCAATGAGTCAAATTTCTGGTGCTTTAATTGGTATTACCAGTGTATTAACAGCGGTATTCGTACCAATGGCATTTTTTGGTGGTACAACTGGGGTTATTTATCGCCAGTTCTCAATCACTTTAGTCACTGCAATGATTTTATCTTTAATCGTTGCACTAACGTTTACCCCTGCCCTATGTGCGACTTTGTTAAAGCAACATGATCCGAACAAGCAAGAAAGCAACAATATTTTTGCACGCTTCTTCCGTTGGTTTAACCGTGGCTTCGATAAACTATCAGTAAAATATCAAGGTGGTGTCAATCGTATGACCCATCATAAGATTTTCTCTGGGATCATTTATATCGTAGTGATTGCTGGTTTGGTTGGTCTATACAAAGTGTTGCCATCTTCTTTCTTACCTGAAGAAGACCAAGGCGTAGTTATGACTTTAGTTCAGTTGCCGCCAAGCGCTAGCTTAGAACGTACTGATAAAGTTATTACCACAATGACCGATTACTTCCTGCATAAGGAAAAAGATCATGTTGATTCGATCTTTACCGTTTCTGGTTTCTCGTTCACTGGAGTCGGTCAAAATGCGGGTCTCGCTTTCATTAAATTGAAAGACTGGGGCGAACGTACAACACCCGAATCACAAATTGGTGCGATTATTCAGCGTGGTATGGCACTGAATATGATTGTAAAAGATGCTTCTTACATCATGCCATTACAATTGCCTGCTATGCCAGAATTAGGCGTATCATCAGGATTTAATATCCAGCTGAAAGATGTCAGTGGTCAAGGCCATGAAAAACTGATTGCGGCAAGAAATGCAATTTTAGGTATGGCATCACAAGACAAACGTCTTGCAGGTGTTCGTCCGAATGGTCAAGAAGATACACCTCAATACAAAATCACTGTTGATCAAGCGCAAGCTGGTGCAATGGGTGTCAGTATTAGTGATATTAACAGCACCATGAGCATGGCTTGGGGTGGCTCTTATATCAATGATTTCGTTGACCGTGGTCGTGTCAAAAAAGTTTATGTCCAAGGTGAAGCGGATACTCGCATGATGCCAGAAGACCTCAACAAATGGTATGTACGCAATAACAAAGGTCAAATGGTTCCATTCTCAGCATTTGCTAAAGGCGAATGGACGTATGGTTCACCACGTTTAGAACGTTATAACGGCGTATCATCTGTCAACATTCAAGGTACTCCTGCACCGGGTGTTAGCTCTGGTGATGCGATGTTGGCAATGGAAGAAATCATTGGTAAGTTACCGTCTATGGGCTTACAAGGCTTCGACTATGAATGGACTGGATTATCTTTAGAAGAACGGGATTCTGGTAATCAGACCCTGCCTTTACTGATTCTTTCGTTATTGATTGTATTCCTATGTCTATCGGCATTATATGAAAGTTGGTCAATTCCGATTTCTGTATTATTGGTTGTACCTTTAGGTATTATCGGTGCCTTTACATTGACATGGTTGGGTATGGTCATTAAAGGCGATCCAAACCTGTCCTTTAATATTTACTTCCAAGTCGCGATCGTAGCAGTCATAGGTCTTTCTGCCAAAAATGCAATTTTAATTGTAGAATTTGCTAAAGAATTGCAGGAGCAAGGTGAAGATTTATTTGATGCAACCTTACATGCTGCAAAAATGCGTTTACGTCCAATTATCATGACTACACTTGCTTTTGGTTTTGGTGTTTTACCATTAGCCCTAGCAAGCGGTGCAGGTGCTGGTAGTCAGCACTCAGTCGGTTATGGTGTACTTGGTGGTGTAATTTCTTCAACACTTTTAGGTATCTTCTTCATCCCTGTATTCTTCGTGTGGATTCGTAGTATCTTTAAGTACAAACCTAAAACTTTAAATACTCAGGAGCATTGATCGTGATGCAAACTGTTTGGTCTATTTCCAGTCGTGGCATTGCAATCTCTGCACTCGCGCTCTCTTTGGCTGCCTGCCAAAGTATGCGCGGGCCAGAGCCTGTTGTGAGCACAAATACTCCTGAAAGCTACGCGTCTTATGGTAATGCTTCTGGAAAATCAATTGCTGAACAAGGTTATAAAGACTTTTTTGCTGACCAACGTTTATTACAGGTCATTGATTTGGCTCTTGCTAATAACCGCGATTTACGTACTGCTGCATTGAATATCCAAAAAGCTCAACAGCAATATCAAATCTCAGAAAACAATCAATTGCCAACAATCGGAGCAAGCGGTAGTGCTGTGCGCCAAGTCAGCCCTTCTCGTGATCCGAATAATCCTTATTCAACTTATCAAGTTGGTTTAGGTCTCACCTCTTATGAGCTTGATTTCTGGGGACGCGTACGCAGCTTGAAAGATGCTGCATTAGACAGTTATCTAGCAACTCAAAGTTCACGTGATGCAACGCAAATCAGTTTAATCAGCCAAGTCACTCAAGCTTGGTTGAATTATTCATTTGCCAGTGCACAACTCAAACTTGCAGAGCAAACCCTCAAAGCGCAACAAGATTCATTTAGTCTGAATAAGAAACGTTTCGATGTAGGGATTGATAGTGAAATTCCTGTGCGTCAGGCGCAAATTTCAGTTGAAACTGCACGTAATGACGTTGCTAACTACAAAACACAAATTGCTCAAGCGCAGAACTTGTTAAACTTGCTTGTTGGTCAGCCTGTTCCTCAGAACTTGCTGCCTCAACAACAAGTAACTCACATTACCCAGCAAAATGCGTTAAGTGCAGGCTTACCAAGTGATTTGTTAAATAACCGTCCAGACGTGAAAGCTGCCGAATATCAACTGAGTGCTGCTGGTGCAAATATTGGTGCAGCAAAAGCACAATTATTCCCAACCATTAGTTTGACTGGTTCGGCAGGTTATGCATCAACTGACTTGAGTGATTTATTCAAGTCTGGAAATGCGTTATGGTCTATTGGACCAAGTATTAACATGCCAATCTTCGATTGGGGTACACGCAAAGCGAATGTGAAGATTTCTGAAACGGATCAAAAAATTGCACTTGCTAACTATGAAAAGTCAGTACAGTCGGCTTTCCGTGAAGTGAATGATGCACTTGCAACGCGTGCCAATATTGGTGATCGTTTAACAGCTCAACGTCGTTTAGTTGAAGCAACAAATACGACTTATAAACTTTCTAATGCTCGCTTCCGTGCAGGTATTGATAGTTACTTAACCGTATTAGATGCGCAACGTTCAGCATATTCGGCTGAGCAAGGTTTATTGTTGTTACAACAAGCGAACTTAAACAGCCAAGTGGAACTCTATAAAACGCTTGGTGGTGGTTTAAAAGCCAATACAAGTGAAACTGTAAACCCACAACCGTCTAGCGCACAAATTCACGCCGCTCAATAATTTTGATTATTTTCGGTTTAAAAGCTCACTTCGGTGAGCTTTTTTATTGCAACACATACAAATTTTTCTTATCTTCAAAGATAGCATATCAATGATTTAGACAAATACTATGTTATTAAGCAGTTTAGAATCCATGCCCGGGCAC
This sequence comes from Acinetobacter sp. WCHA29, assembly GCF_002165335.1. Lineage (NCBI taxonomy): Bacteria > Pseudomonadati > Pseudomonadota > Gammaproteobacteria > Moraxellales > Moraxellaceae > Acinetobacter > Acinetobacter sp. WCHA29. The sequence continues at coordinate 151,327 of NZ_NHRQ01000002.1, read as the reverse complement.
ACTATTTTACGTCAGTTAGATGTTGTTTATGGCAGCACCGTTCGTAGTAAACACGTTGGTCGTGACCTAATGGCTGGTTTGAAAAACATCGTGGGTGGTGAACTGACAGGTTATACAGAATTACTTGAAGAATCTCGTCAAGAAGCAACTCAACGTATGATTGATAAAGCGCGAAGTTTGGGTGCGAATGCTGTTGTCGGAATCCGCTTCTCGACCTCAAATATCGCTCAAGGTGCATCTGAACTCTTTGTCTATGGAACAGCTGTCATCGTCCAGCCGCTCACACCAAAACTTCCTGATCCATTTAGCGCTTAGGCATGTCTATGAGTGGATTAATTTTTCAGGTTATTCTTTTCTTGATTCTGTTTTCAGTCGGATGGGGATTTGGTCGTCATATCGAACAAAAACATTTAAGTGAATTAGATGAAAAAGAAAAACAATTTGCCCATATTCGAATTGATACCAATCGATTTATTGAAACATCAGGAAAGGGGCAATTGGTGAGTAGCAATGTCGTCATCTCACATGATTACTTTAAATATGTACTTGCCAATATTCAGAACTTTTTCGGTGGTCGCCTGACCAGTTATGAAAGTGTGGTTGAACGTGCACGGCGTGAAGCCATGCTCCGCCTTAAGCAAGAAGCAGATCGAATAGGCGCAAATCATATTATGGGGGTTCGTCTCAGCACCACAGAATTAGGTATGCAAGTTGGTATGGTTGAAGTGTTTGCTTATGGTACGGCTATTTTAAATGAGTAAAAGGGAGCAAAAGCTCCTTTTACTTCACTTTGGTTTTACGAATCATTTTATACAACAGGCTTGGTGACAAACGGGACACCAATACACCCAGTTGTTCTTTCTTCCCACCGACAACCACATATTCATCGCCTGCCATCAAAGCTTCAACAACTCGCTGGGCAAATACATCGGCATCCAAACCATTTTCAATCGCTTCATCTTGATGCCCTTGTGGTTTGCCCTCACCATTTAAAGCATTAAATGAAACAGTGGTTTTAACAAAACCAGGAAAAACCACTGAAACTGCTATTCCCTCTTTGGCGACTTCCGCACGTAAACTATTGGCCCACATGTGAATTGCAGCCTTAGCCGCAGAATAAGTCGCGCGATATTGGGTTCCTAAAAGACCCGCCACACTCGAAATAAATACCACCCGACCTGATTTTTGTTTGCGCAAAGTGGGTAATACGGTTTTGGTAAAGAACACTTGTGAGAAATAATCCACTTCCATGATGGCACGTTCAGTGTGCATACTCGTTTCTTCAATCAACGCACGCTGACTCAAGCCTGCATTATTAATCAGCCAATCAATACGTCCTTTGGTTGCGAGAACTCGTTCATGTGCATGGCGGACTTGAGCTTCATCGGTAATATCAGCAGCGATTGAAAGATGCTGTTCAGGCTTAAGTAAACCCACTCGAACCGATTCCAACTCATCATAACGACGTGAAGTCAGTACAACTTGAGCACCTTGTAAAGCGCACTCTCGTGCCAAAGCTTTACCTAAGCCCGAAGATGCACCTGTAATCCATACGACTTTATTTTCAAGACTTTTAAGTTTCGCCATGTCATTTATCTCCTTTATTTATGCAGGGTGACGCATAAATTTAAGAAAGTGATCTACATAAGTTGCCGCAACTTGTTGATCAAGTTGAGTACCTAATTTTTCTAAACGCTTATACCCTAAATGTGTGGTCATATTAATGACGCCATTTAAGGTTTTATCGACTACAAAATTAAATTTTAGGCTCTTTTTCGGCTCACGAATTAAATGAGTGACACCTACATCAATCACTTCTGTGAGCAACTTCAGTGAATTGGCAATTTCCCGACTTTCCCCTTCAGCTAATTTTTGACTCGAAGCTTTAACCTGTTGAGTCAACTGTTGCTCAATCGGATAAGTCATATATACCGACTCATCTTCAACTCGAATTGTTTTAGATAAATGTTCAATCAATGGAACTAGACGATCATTCCCAAAGAATGACACTGACCATGGCATATATTTTCGGATTGCTTCTAAAATCTGCTGAATCACTTTTTCAGATTCACCTGTGAGTGAATGATGTTGATTGTCTTGCAATAGCACCATAAAAACTTGTTCTATCACTTCACATGCAATTTCAGATAAAACTGCCCCCAATGCATTTGCTTGGCTTTCTTTACTACCCTGTAAGAGCTGCGTACGGATATGAGCAAATCGCGCGTATGTATCGGCATGAATATTTAAAAAAACGGCAGTGTTCATTCTAATCACCCTATTCTAGATTCCATAAAATAAGGGCTTATTCAATAAGCCCTTATTCATCCTTAGATTCTGTTTTTCTTTCATTTTTGGCTTTTCAAATGCTGAATTTACCACATTCTATTCACGATCAACATGCATAAATGCCAAAAATGGTTGACCGTGTGTTGCTTCATTAATTTTTAATAGAATTGAATAACTCATCGTAACCGTCCTTTTTTAAGTTTTAATATTTTTTATATCGTTGTTTTATGCTTAAACATTTTTAATTGTGTGATGTAACACATATAAATCTAACTTTTTCAAGAAAAAACCAACTGTTTTCATCGACTTTTTTTGATGAAAATATTCATCATTTTTTTGCTACAATAGATCTAATTTTTTATTCAATTTTAATCTTCTGTACTATGACTGACGCTCAATCTGCTCAAAATATTGCAACTACTTACGATCCAACCGAGATCGAAAAAAAATGGTATCAAATCTGGGAACAACAGGGTTACTTCAAACCATCAGGTCAAGGTGAATCATTCTGTATCATGATTCCACCACCAAACGTCACCGGCAGCTTGCACATGGGGCATGGCTTTAACAATGCCATTATGGATGCCTTGACTCGCTACAACCGTATGTCTGGTAAAAATACCTTATGGCAACCGGGTACTGACCATGCAGGTATTGCAACACAAATGGTCGTAGAACGTCAGCTTGGCGTACAAAACATCAGCCGTCATGACTTAGGTCGTGAAAAGTTCATTGAAAAGATTTGGGAATGGAAAGAACAATCTGGTGGTACGATTACTCGTCAGATCCGCCGTTTAGGTTCTTCAGTGGACTGGTCGCGCGAACGCTTCACGATGGATGAAGGTTTATCCAATGCAGTCAAAGAAGTGTTCGTTAAACTGCACGAAGATGGCTTGATCTATCGCGGTAAACGTCTCGTAAACTGGGACCCGAAACTGCAAACTGCCCTTTCTGATCTTGAAGTTGAATCAGACAAAGAAGAAGCAGGCTCATTGTGGCACTTCAAATACTTCTTTGAAGACAAATCGCTTCGTACACACGATGGTAAAGATCACATTGTGGTGGCTACGACTCGTCCTGAAACATTGTTAGGTGATACTGCCGTTGCTGTTGCACTTGATGATGAACGTTATAAACACCTTGTGGGTCAGAACATTATCCTGCCAATTACAGGTCGTGCAGTTCCAATCGTGAAAGATGAATATGTTGATAAAGAATTCGGTACAGGCTGTGTAAAAATTACGCCTGCACATGACTTCAATGACTATGAAGTCGGTAAGCGTTGTGAATTGCCGATCATCAACATCTTTAACAAAAATGCAGAAGTGTTGGCTGAGTTTGAATACATCGCAAAAGCAGGTGAGCAAATTTCTAAAACCATCGCTGCACCAGCAGACTACATTGGTTTAGAGCGTTTTGCTGCACGTAAAAAACTGGTTGAACAAGCTGAAGCGGAAGGCTGGTTAGATCAAATTCAACCTTATACGCTTAAACCACCTCGCGGTGACCGTTCAGGTGTGATCGTTGAGCCATTATTGACTGACCAATGGTATGTCAAAATTGCACCGCTTGCTGAGCCAGCGATTAAAGCGGTGAAAGATGGTGACATCAAGTTCGTACCAGAGCAGTACAGCAACATGTACATGGCATGGATGAACAACATTCAAGACTGGTGTATTTCACGTCAGCTTTGGTGGGGTCATCGTATCCCCGCTTGGTACGATGCTGAAGGTAATGTATTCGTTGGTCGTGACGAAGCAGAAGTTCGTGCAAATAACAACATCCCTGCTGATGTTGCATTGAGTCAAGATGAAGATGTATTGGATACATGGTTCTCTTCTGCGCTTTGGACATTCTCAACTTTAGGTTGGACTGGTGACAAAGCAAAAGATGCTGAAAACTATTTCCTCAATACCTTCCACCCGACTGATGTGTTAGTGACTGGTTTTGACATTATCTTCTTCTGGGTTGCACGCATGATCATGATGACCATGCACTTCATGAAAAATGAAGATGGGACGTCTCAAGTTCCGTTCAAAACTGTGTATGTACATGGTTTAGTTCGTGATGGTGAAGGTCAGAAGATGTCTAAGTCGAAAGGTAACGTACTTGACCCACTCGACTTGATTGATGGTGTAGACCTTGAAACTTTAGTACAAAAACGTACTACGGGTTTGATGAACCCGAAACAAGCAGCGAAGATTGAAAAATCAACCCGTAAAGAATTCCCAGAAGGCATTCAGGCTTACGGTACAGACGCAGTTCGTTTCACATTCTGTGCACTCGCAAACACGGGTCGCGACATCAAATTCGATATGAAGCGTGTTGAAGGTTATCGTAACTTCTGTAATAAAATCTGGAACGCAACCCGTTTCGTATTGATGAATGTTGAAGGTCAAACCGTTGGTCAAACTGCTCGCCCTGATCTTTGGGAGTTACCAGAGCAATGGATTATCAGCCGTTTGCAAAAAGCGGAAGCTGCGGTTCAACAAGCTTTCGCAACCTATCGTTTAGATTTAGCTGCCCAAGCGATCTACGACTTTATTTGGAATGAATACTGTGACTGGTATGTAGAACTCACTAAGCCAGTATTGAACGATGCTGAAGTGTCAGAAGAACGCAAAGCTGAAGTTCGTCGTGTGTTATTGGCTGTGATGGAAGCGTCTTTACGTTTAGCTCACCCGATTATGCCGTACTTGACTGAAGAAATTTGGCAAACCCTTGCGCCAATGCTCGGTATTGAAGGCAAAACCATTATGACTGCGGCATATCCTGTGCCTGCTCAAGAGAAAATCAATGAGCAAGCTGAAGCGGACATGCAATGGTTACAAGGTTTGATTGGTGCGGTACGTAACATCCGTGGTGAAATGGGCTTAGGTAATGCACGTTTATTACCAGTTCTACTTCAAAATACGACTGAAGCTGAAAAAGCACAGATCACACGTATCGAAGCATTGTTTAAAGCTTTAGCAAAAGTAGAAAGCATTACGTTCTTGGCTGATGCTGAGCAACCACCATTGTCATCTTCATCTGTTGTGGGTCACGTGTCTGTATTTGTTCCAATGAAAGGTTTAATTGACCCGAAAGCGGAACTTGGTCGCCTACAAAAAGACTTAGACAAAGTGCAAAAGCAGCATGACCAAATTGCAGGAAAATTGGCAAATGAAGGTTTTGTTGCGAAAGCACCAGCGGCTGTGGTTGAAGGTGAAAAAGTGAAATTGGCTGAGTTTGCTGATCAGTTAGTGAAAATTAAAGCGAATATGGATCAGATTGCAGCGCTTTAAGTTGTTGCATATTTAATCTAATCTGTTGTATAAAGGGCTGAATAACCAGCCCTTTATATTTAACATGAAGTATTTAAAGTCTTTTACCATTAATAATCATAACTTAAAAATTCAAGGTAAAAATTTAATTATTACAGGAAACAATGGGGCAGGAAAAACAATATTATTAAATGAGCTTTATAATGAAATTAAAAAAAGCATAGATATAGATAAGCTTGAAAGAAAAGAAAATAGCTACTCAAAATTAACCAAAATCTCTAATGAAGTTAACACTTACAAAGATGTGTTAGATATAGATGAAAGCTTTTTAAAAGAGTTAGAATATATTTTATCAAAAGAGGAAAACCTCCCCAAATCTGTCTTTAAATCCCATATTGAAAGAATATATTCGATATACGACAAAAAATTCTCAGCTTTTCTTACTGAATACCACAATTACAAATCCAGTATGAAATATACAGATATATACTCCAGCTTTGATCCTAAAGATGAAATAGATTCTCAATTATTTTCAAATAACAGCTCAAAAAAATATTTTTTTAATAAAATAGAACATATACAGAACTCAAAGAACATAATACAAAAAAGCTTCCAAGAACTAATTAATAAAAAAATTAATATTGTTTTTTATGATCCTATTTCACTAAAAAATAAAATTTTAAGAAATTCAGCCACATGTACATTATTCACAGCATCCAGACTGTATACCCCAGAAACTTATCGAGAAATGGGAAGCCATTATGATATATGTGATTTAAAATACTATAAAGATAAGGCGCTTGATCTTTTTGATCACGATTTAGAAGGATCTTTTGAAAGATATATAATTGAAGAAAGAAAAAATTCGTTAACCACAACATACAAGAATAAATATGAGAAATGGCTTCTTAATGTAGAAAGTGATCTAAAATTTATTTTCGAGAATGAAACCACAAAACTTTCATTTGATGACAGAAATAATCGTGTATTAATAATTCAAAATAATGGAAATAAATTTTTTGGTTTAAAAGAGCTTCCTTCTGGATTTAAAGCAATTTTCAATATTTATTCAAGCCTTCTAATGCGAGCTCGCTTACTAAATATTAATCACACTGATTTAGAGGGCTTAGTAATTATTGATGAAATTGATGTACATTTACACATATCACTACAAAAGAAAATTTTACCATTTCTCATAAAATCATTTCCTGAAATCCAATTTATTGTAAGCACACATTCTCCATTTGTTATTACCTCTACTAAGGACACTGTAGTTTATGATATTTCAAGTGGCGAGTTTTTTGAAGATGATTTAAGTCATTATTCTTATGAAGCAGTAATTAAAGGTTTATTCCATGTTAACCCCCAATCTGATCACTTAAAAACAGAAATTCAAACTATTTCCACTATTTTAAATAGTAATCCTAATAATTATGAAAAACTTAGAGAAACTCTAAAAAATATCACTCCATATGCTAAACAACTTGACGTGGAGTCAAAGTCTTTTTATTTCAAAGCATTAAATCATTTATTAGACAATCAAGAGTTAGGAGAACTTGATGTTTAAAGTAATTCGATCAGCGAAACCAAAAGAATGGACGAATTCTGATTACACAGATCCAGCAGTAGTCAAACAATTGAAACTAGATTTCTTATCTAAATGTTATTTATGTGAACAAACAGATTTCGGTAATGTAAATGTGGAGCATTTTTTACCCCATCTCAACAAAAGTGAAGAATTAAGAATAGATTGGAATAATCTTTATTACTCATGCTCTCACTGTAACGGAATTAAAGGTTCAAGGCACAAAGAATTACTTGATTGCTGTAACGAAAATCATAATGTGGATGTTGCTATTGCTTTACAAGCCCCAAGCGTACCTAATGGAAAAATTGTACTCACTAATACTTTAAACAATGACTCAGATTTATATGAATTAACAAATAAAACCATAGCTTTATTAGAGCAATGCTACAACAATGCGAATAGTGGCAATCAACAAGTGAGTCATGAGTATCTAAAAGAAAAAATTTTAGAAGAACATGCCTATTTACAAAGTTTACGTTTTCAATTAAAAAATGGATGGAATCGACTTAGACAGCAACAAAAAGCAGATCTAATTGAAAATATTACTAATATGCTTCAACAGAATTATCCATTTTCTGCATTTTGGAAAACCTATGTTCGAAATGATCCTTTTTTATCTGAAATTTTAAAATAAGCACAAACCGTCTTTCCCTCCTTGTACTATAAGGTTAGAGAAAGACTCTTTTAAAAATCAAAGCACCCCATGCCCCAACAGCATCTCTACTCCACTCACCTTTTTCATATGCTTTAAACGTTCCTTTTCCCACTTCAACTGCTGCTTTAACTCAGCACAATCCGCATCTACGGCTTTATACACATCACTAATATGCACATGCTCTGCTTTCACCCTCTTCGCCAACTGAAAAGAATCTAAAATTTCTTTAATTTGACTTTCCAACTGCTGACTTTGCGCATCCAATGCCAATTTATAAAACTTCACTTGCTCCGCAGATAACTCTTTCATCCCGACACCTTTATTCTGCTCAAGCTGTAACTGGAATTTGAGTAAATAAAACAAATCCTGTTGTTCATACGCCTGACTTGCATGCTGAAACAATTCAGTTTTTTCTGCTTTCTTAGTTTCGTCTTGTTCACGGTCAGGATGAATCATCGCAGCAATTTTTAAATACACTGTTTTCAACGACTGTGCTGCCATCTGCTCAGCTTGTTCACGTTTTTGTTGTTGTCTAAGTTGTTTTGCTTGTTCACGAGCTTGTTGCTGCTCAGCAGCATATTGTTCAAAGTCATCTTCTTCTAACTCTATATTTTGAACAAAGTTTTCATTAAGTTCGAACTTAACTGACTGTACTTTTTTATTCTTTTTCGATGATTGCTGTGTATGTTGCTGATAAAAGACATCAATCTGCTTCACTAGCTTTAATTGTTCTTCATCCAACATTTTGGAACGCTTCAACATTTGTGCAAGTTGGGCAATTTTTTCATCCAGTTGCTTTAGATTAGCTTTGGAAAACTCATGGCTGTGTAACATATTCCAAAGTTGCTCTAACTGCTGAAATAATATTTCATGGAGTTCGCTATACACGGGCAAAAGTTTTTGCCGTGTATGTTGCTGAATTTCAGCTTGGGCATTTTGCCATGTGGCAAGGCTAATTTTTTGCTGTTCAATTTTATCAATCAGGCGATTCAGCTTTTTCTGCTGCGCAGACGGCTCAGCCCTTTGTTGTAAACTAACTTTGAGATCAAAGGACATGCTCATTCACCTAAAAATTTTAAAAACCCTAGCAATAATCAAATATTAAAAGTAGTGCGTTGCCAAAGCTATTTACATGCACTTTGAATCCACTATAGCAATCAAGAAATCACTCGATTACGTCCTTGCTGTTTCGCCATATACAAATTTTTATCTGCACGACGAATCGCATCATTCATATCAGTATCATCTAACAGGACTACACTTACACCAATACTTAAACTGATGGCGTGATTTACAATAATTTGTTCCTCCTCAATCGTAGATCGGATTTTCTCTGCCAATATCGCAGCTCCATCCAATGAAGTAGCAGGCAACAAGGCAATAAACTCTTCGCCACCTAAGCGTGCAACGAAATCAGTAATCCGTAAAGCAGTTGGAAGAATTTCTGCAACACGCTGCAATACCTGATCACCTGTTTCATGTCCAAAGGTATCATTCACCTTTTTAAAGAAATCGATATCCATTAATAGCACTGCATAAGTCTGTTGTGTACGTGACATTTGACTAAATAGATAGGACAAATAATCATTAAAAGCACGGCGATTATGTAAGCCCGTAAGCGCATCATAACGCGCAATATGAGCTAACTCGACATTGGCAACTTGTAGTTCATGCGTACGTTCTACAACTTTTTGCTCAAGTGTGGCATTGGCATCTTGAAGTTGATGCTTCTGAGTAAGCAAGGTATCGGTCATGCTTTGCAACGACTGAGATAAGCCCCGAATCTCACGAATACTGGTCTGTGCTTCAAATTGAATATCTTCTTGCCCTTTTTCCACGGCATGCGCTGAATCTGCTAATAATTCAATCGGACGGCTAAACTTATTCGCCAATTTATAAGTAAGTAGCAAGAGCAATAATGACAAAATAAAGCCCAGAGCTAATATTTTATGTTGCAGTGATTTCACTTCTGCTAAAGCAATCGAAATAGGCTGACGAATAATCACGTGCCAACCTAAATTGCTCTTAGTTTGCGAAAGCACAGGGACATCTGTAGTTAAATACTTTTGTTTTTCATTCCAATTATGCAAAAAATGATGTCCACGATTTGCCTGAAATGCAGGAGGCTGGACTTGTCCAATGCTTTTGAATGGATATAGAATTTCACCATGCTGATTGACAATAAATACCTCAATACCTCGTTGTGCAGAATTTTCTGACAATGAACTGCTTAATACATGACTCGCCCAACTCCAATCTGCATGTGCAGCCAAAACGCCTTTAATTTTCTGTGTCGATGGATCATAAATTGGCGTAGCGAAATCAATAAACCGTAATGGTTCATTAGGATTAATCGCTTTAATTTTCTTGGCCAGTAAAACAGCTTTATGTACATCGCCTAGATAGACTTGATTTACACCATGAATAAACCACGGGCGTTCTGAAACATCTGCCCCTTCTAGTAAATGATTAGCTGCAACGACGACTTGCCCCTGAGTATTGGCGATTCCTAACCAAGCATAATATTTATAAGACTTTTTGACTTGCTCAAGTTGTTGCTGTACTCGCGGGTTATGAAAGTCTGCCTCAGCAAAAAATGGAGATTGACTTAATAACACCATTTCTCGCTCACGTTCTGTAAGCGAGTTTGCCAAGGTATTGCTGATACTTTTCGCTGCAATATATAAGGTTTGACCGCTGGTTTGACTCATTTGCGCCGAAGCAGTCTTACCAATATATAAAGTAATACATAGTCCAAACATAAAAGACATCCCTGCGAACAGGACCAGTAGTCGATTACGAAAGGAATGTATGCGAAATATATTCATTTGCATCCTAATAGCAAATCACTTTTTAAACTCAGCAATATATCAAAGATCTTTTATGAATTATTAAGTCAAAGTAACGAATGCAGTTGGAAAAATACTGAATCCGATGAAAATAGACTCAAGTTCTATTACTCAAGCTTAAGCTGTAATTTTCGGTTGCAATAACGCATTCATATTTAAGAATTTAATTCTCAAAGTATAATAAATGGTGCTATTTTTAAGAAAAATGCACCACTTTTCACCAAAATTACAATTTACTTTCTAAATTGGTGCGTTTTTTGCTTTATATTTTTTATCAAATTGAGTTGTTCAACGACAGCTTAAGTTTTTAGATTTACTAAATCTATTTTGGTGCAAAAAACGAATCAAATGTTTGCATCGAAATTAAATTTAGCACTTTTTTTGAGCACCACTATGCAAAACATAGATCTATTTTTCTTACTGCTCGGTGCAGTACTCGTATTGGCAATGCATGCAGGTTTTGCATTCCTTGAGCTTGGTACAGTCCGCCACAAAAACCAAGTCAATGCGCTCAGTAAAATTCTGACCGATTTTGCGATTTCAGCAATCGCTTATTTCTTTGTCGGTTACTGGATTGCATACGGACAAAACTTTTTCCATGCAGGAAGCACTTTAGCGGCTGACCATGGGTTTAACTTAATGCGTTGCTTTTTCTTACTCACCTTCGCAGCAGCGATTCCAGCAATTATTTCTGGCGGCATCGCAGAACGCGCCAAAATGCGTTCACAAGCAATCGCCACTTTAATTCTGGTTGCTTTAATCTATCCTTTCTTCGAAGGCATGATTTGGAATGGTAACTACGGCTTTCAAAAATGGTTAGAAAGCTCTTTTGGTGCAAGCTTCCATGACTTTGCAGGTTCAGTTGTCGTACATGCAATGGGCGGTTGGATTGCATTAGCAGCAGTGATTTTACTTGGCGCGCGTCATGGTCGTTATAAGCATGATGGTCGTGTGAGTGCACATCCACCTTCATCGATTCCATTCCTTGCTTTAGGCTCTTGGATTTTAATTGTTGGTTGGTTTGGCTTTAATGTCATGAGCGCACAACGCGTTGATGCTATTTCAGGATTAGTTGCGATTAACTCTCTTATGGCAATGGTTGGTGGTACATTGTCAGCAAACTTCATGGGTAAAGGTGACCCTGGTTTCTTACATAATGGCCCTCTTGCAGGTTTGGTCGCAATCTGTGCAGGCTCCGATATTGTGCACCCAATTGGTGCACTTGTAATTGGTGGTGCTGCGGGTGCTTTGTTTGTGTATTTATTCACTTATACACAAAATAAACTTAAAGTAGATGATGTTTTGGGTGTATGGCCTTTACATGGTGTATGTGGTGCATTTGGTGGGATTGCGGCAGGCATATTTGGTCTACAAGCATTAGGTGGTTTAGGAGGTGTCTCTATCATTTCTCAAATCATTGGAACAGTTTTAGGCATTGTGATTGCGCTTGCTGGTGGTTTCACCGTTTATGGCATATTGAAAGTTACGATGGGAATTCGCCTTTCTCAAGAAGATGAATATCGTGGTGCAGATCTTTCAATTCATAAAATTTCAGCAAATTCAGAAGAATCAATGTTCTAAAAATAATTTTTTAAAGCGGCTATTCAGCCGCTTTTTTTATGAACATTTTAAGAGACAATTAAGTTTCAAATTATTAAATAACAAAACTATCATTCTGCCGAATTGCATGCTCTATGATTTTAAAAACACGTTTTTTCTTAATCGCAAGTTTCTTATTATTTGTGAGCTTTTTTATCCTCTTATTCGTGTTTCCAGTCGGTGGAGCAATAGATCTATATTTGATTCAACCATGGGTAGGAACTTTTGGCGATTTTGCTTTGAAAGGCGATTGGTATCTTGCAAAGCTCAATCATACTTATGTCAAAAAAGTTTTAACTATTGTCTATGTAAGCTTTTTCTTGCTGTGGATCGCTTCTTTTAAAATAGAAAAATTCAAAGCGAAACGTTGGCAGTATGGCTATATGTTTTGGGTCAGTATGTTATGTACATGCATTATTGGTCTAATGAAAGCACAAGCTGCTCATGCTTGCCCATGGGATATGACCAATAAGACTGTCACAGGTTTTATTTGGGATTTTTCAGCAACCGCTGGACATTGTTTTCCAGGTGGTCATGCAAGTACAGGTTTTGCCTTAGTTACAGGCTATTTTCTTTATCGCCTCGATCAGCGTAAAAGAGCTTGGTTTTATTTATTTGCAGGTGTATTACTTGGCTTCGCAATGGGCTGGGCACAAATGATGCGTGGTGCACATTTCCTCAGTCATAATTTATGGACAGCTTGGATTTGCTTTGCTATCAATGTTGTGATTTATATGATCACCTATAAACGTCATTTAGCTCATGCAGCGGCTAATTCTGTAACGCAAATGGGTCCTGATATGATAAAGTGATGCCCTACTCGCATGGCTTCATGCATGATCATGATATTCACTTAGGTACTGTTTGCTGCTGATGGATGACTTTCAAAATTTCTTAGAAACTACTTTAACTAAGCAACAATCTTCCATTCAAGCCTACAATCTAGGTTCTCAAAAAGTATGGTTGAAGAAAGCATCTGAACGTCACGGTTTATGGCTGTACACTCCATTGAAGTGGTTAGCAAAAATATTTAATTTAGGTGCAATTACTCCTGTTCCTAATCAAGGGGGTTCTGCTGCAATTCAATGTGAATACCATCGGATTCAAACACTCAAATCTTTAGGTGTTTCTACATCGAATGTCCTTGCAGTTTCAAAAAAAGGAATTTTGCTTGAAGACATCGGATCACAACATCAAAGTAGCGTCTCACAACTAGATCAAGCATTGGCTTGTCAAAAAGATATTCATTCAAAATCATTATTATTTAGCCAAGCAATTCAAGCTATTCAGTATATTCATTCTAAACAAGGCTATTTAAGCGAAGCATTCGCTCGCAACATTCTTGTTGATCAAAATAACCGATTTAGTTTTATTGATTTTGAAACTGACCCGCATGAAGTCCTGAGTCTACATGATTGTTTTGTTCGTGACTGGTTGCTATTTATTTTTTCTACAGCCTATCATTTCAAATTTGAACAATTATCCGATGCTAGTCAAATTCTTTATCAAGCCCTCCTTGCTGAACCGCAAGTTTATAGTGATATATGCAAAGTTGGGAAACGCTTAAAATGGGTTCTGAATTTTAAGATTAGCAAAGTGGGTAATGATGGCAAACGGATTCAGAAATGTGTTTTGTTTTTAGGTTGCTTAAAAGAGCATTCTGAAACAATCACTTAACTCATTTGATAATTCAATCAATCAAATCAACGATAGCTAAACTTAAAGCTTTTTAGGTAAGCGAACCAGAACTGATAAACCACCTAAATCAAGACTTCGAGATAAAACTAGGCTTCCACCTAGTCGCTGCGTGGCTTTATCGACAATTGAAAGTCCTAGACCACTGCCCACTTCTAAATGATGGTGCACTCGATAAAAACGTTTTAGAACTTTATCGTATTGTTCAGCATCAATACCGACACCGCTATCTTCGATTTGAATACAAGCAAAATCGTCACTGTCACTGTAAACCGAAATATTAATAATACCTTGATCTGGCGTGTACTTAATCGCGTTATCAATCAGATTAAAAATAATTGAATGAACAGTTGATTCAAGACTTTGCATTTCAATCAAATCGTTACGTTCAAAACCTAAGTCAATTTCTTTTTGCATTGCAAGATTAACAAGCTGTTCGACACAATTGAGTGCGACATCATTCAAACGAAAGTGAGTATTTGGTTCGATTAAACTTAATCCAACATCTTGTTTTGCTAAAGCTAAAAGCTGCGTCACCAAATGCTGAATACGTGCCAAGCCTTTACTCAAATTTTGCAATGCTTCATGTTCAGGAAATTGACTAATCAGAATCTTGGTCTGTAAATTGAGTGCAGTGACGGGTGTTCGTAATTCATGTGCAGCATCTGCTATAAACTGCTTTTGTTCGGTTTGAGCATGTTGAATTCGTTCAAATAAATGATTCATCTCCTCAATAGTTGGGATCAACTCTTGAGGATAATCATTGCTATCAATGGGCGCTAAACCATCTGAATCACGTCGCCTTAATTCTGTTTTGAAATCGTCGAGAGGTTTTAAACTCAAACGAATGATAAAAGCTAAAACCAAAATCGCAAAAGGCAATAAAATAATATAGGGAACAAACATACTCCCTGCCAATTCCCAAGCAAATGATTGGCGAACATCTTCCTGCTGACTAACTTGTATTTGATAGTCTTTTAAAGGAATGACATAGACACGCCATTTGCCTTGTGGCGTGTCTTGGCTATAAAAACCCGCTTGTTTTACAGGGGGAATGAGTAAGTGTGTTTGATGCCATAAATGACTTTGATCTTTATAAGCCCAAATATCAACCAGCAAATCTTCTTCGTGATATGTGCGATGCAATTCAACTTTACTCACAACAGTTGTTAATGGCTGAGCAGTCGAACGCTCAGCCATATATTGCATTTGTGTATCAAGAATCTCATCAACTTCATGTAAAGCTGTTTTATAAGCTGTAAAAATTAATAAACATCCAAGCAGCAAACTAAAGACCGAGGTTCCCCAAATCAGTCTTTTTTTCAGTGAGTATTGCTTAGATATTTTCATAAATATTTATGATTGTCCTAGTCGGTAACCCAAACCACGGATAGTTCGAATAAAATCTTTACCTAGTTTTGCACGTAAGTGATGTACATAAACCTCTATGGTATTACTGGTCACCTCACTATCAAAATCATAAAGCTTATCTTCAAGATTTGCTTTGGAGAAGATTTTATTTGGATGGCTTACAAGCGGAATTAAAATTGCCCATTCACGGTTTGATAACTCAATCTGTTGTCCTTTGAAGGTCGCCAAATGCTGCTCGACATCAAGAACCAAATCACCATTTTTCAATAACTGCGATTGATTTTTAAGTTGTGCTGTTTCTGCATGACCTCGACGTAATAGTGCATTAATTCGTGCCAATAACTCATCGAACTCATAAGGTTTAATTAGGTAATCATCCGCACCTTGATTCAATCCATCGACACGGTTTTGCAGTTGATCTCTAGCTGAAATGATTAATACTGGAAGTACACTACGCTGACGGATTTGTCTCAATACCTGCATACCATCCATCATAGGCAAACCCAAATCAAGCAAAACCAAATCAAAATTATGCTTTGCTAATAAGGATAGCCCATCTACGCCATTATTGACCCACTCTACCTCGAATTGATGGTAGCGCAACAGAGTCAATGTTGATTCTGCAATCATAAAATCATCTTCGATCATCAAGATTTTGGTCATGACTTTATCTCACCTTATGGGTTAGAACATGTCGCTAACATGTCATTTTTAGGGTCAATCACCTTAGTTTTGACATCAAGTAAACTTAACATCGTTGGAAACAAATTGTCTTGACTCAATTCACTCTTATTTTGCTTCGCTAAACATTTCATTTGTTCTGGAGCTTGTTTTTTCCAAAGATCAGAGAACCACATAAACATTGGAACATGGGTTTGTTGAGTCGGGGCAATTGCATATGGCGCTCCATGTAAATACATGCCACTTTCACCTGTTGATTCACCGTGATCCGATAAATACCACAAGCCTGCTTTGTGCTGTGTTTGACCTTTTAACGTTTCAATCAATGAGTCCAAAACATAATCCGTATAAAGCAAGGTATTATCATAACTATTCACAAGCGCATCACGCGAACAACCTTGAATCGCATTGGTATCACAGGTTGGTTTAAAAACTTTAAATTCTGCTGGAATACGTTTGTAATAGGCTGGACCATGGCTACCCATTTGATGTAGTACCACTAAGCGTGGACGCGTATCATCTTTAGGAATTGTTGCAAGATAAGCTTTCAGGCTATCAATTAAAATATCATCAAAACACTCTTCATCTTTACACCATTTCTTTTGAATTGGCTCTGGAATCTTAAATTGTTCAACTCGATCACAAGTTCCCTTACAACCAGAATTATTATCAATCCATGTCACTTGATAACCTGCACGTTTTGCAATATCCAGTAGACCTTCACGATGGCTTGCTAGTCGTTCATCATATTCTTTACGTGGCATACCTGAGAACATGCATGGTACGGAAACAGCTGTCGCTGTACCACAAGAACTCACTTGAGCAAAATTAATTAAATCCTGTTTCGCAAGCTTCGGATTGGTATTCTTAGCGTAACCATTCAAAGAAAAGTTTTCTGCACGTGCCGTCTCACCCACCACTAAAACCATCAATTTAGGTAAAGCAGCAATATTCGCTTTCTGCATTGAAGCATCTTCACCATAAGTCACTAACGGTAAATTTTCTTTAGGTGCTTTCTTCTTATAATATGAAGCAAATGAAGCAATCATATTTTGCGGTGAGATCATTCCCTTCAAATCACGGTGTTCACGGAATATCGCTGCAAAATCAACGTAAAAAACAAACAATAATCCACCAACCAAAGCCAATGAAACAATTGAAGCAATCACTTTTTCTACAATTTGACGCAGCATTGGTTCAGGCTTTAACTTCACCATCAAAATAGCAATGATGGGAAGTACTGTCATTCCTAATGTCCATACAACTAAATGCCAAGACCATGTATCACGTGCTTCAGCAACATCAGTTTGCATTAAATTTTGCACTTGCTCTGATGTAATTAAAACACCAAGCGTATTCACAGCATATGAAGCAAAGCCACCAATAAAAACTAAAACAATCGCTATTGGTTTTGCTGTCCATTTCCAGTTAAAAAGCTGAAAAATAAAATGATAAGCTGCAACAACGACTATAACGGATGCTGCGACAAACATTCCCGCTTTTATCCCAGTATAGGGCGTAAGCGATTGGATTTTTTCATAAAAAGCAAAGTTAAGAAAAATACCTAACCATATTGCAAGCAATAGATTAAATGCAAACAAGGATATCGATTTGGTCTTGAGTTTCTGTAGGAACATGATCTTCACAGTCTGAAAATAGATTTCTTAACTTGCTTAAGATAAGAATAAAAACTTAAAAATGACTTAAACTAAATAATTGAGAGTTAACAAAACAATGGATCTATATCTAGACATCAAAGTATATTTCAAAATAATTCATTTTAAAACAATGAATTCCATTTACTTTCCATCTAAAATTTATCTTAGTTTTATTATCGAAAATCATTTTATTCAGTTAAATGATTATATTACAACATAATAAAATAGAAATAAAAAAACACCCCCTAAGTCAAACTTAGGGGGTGTTTTTAGATACAAGATATTAGAATTTAAATTCTAAACCTAATCCTGCTACAGGTTGCTTATCTTTTTTGTCCGCTTGTTCAAGCGTTAGATAACCTGCGTAACCGTATGTTTTAACTTGTTTGCTAAATGCATAGTCAGCACCAGCAATCACTTGTTTGGCTTTAAAATCTGCCGTGTTGTTTTTAAAACTCGTATCATTTTGGCTATATTGACCTTTCACCGTCCAATTTTTTGCTTGCGGAATATTATATTCAGCACCAATTAACCAACCTTGAGCATCATCGATATTATCTGTTGATGCACCGTTACCATTTCCATCAGACTTTTCAACTTCAGATGTTTGGAAAAGTGCTTTTAATGCTAAGCCTTCAACAGGATTTAAACGACCAATTGCACGTACAGTATTCGCTGCAGCTAATGTTGCAGCTGCAGCAGGAGCTGTGCCTAATTTTGGTTCAGCAGCATTTAAAAAGCCACGCCCTAAGAAGTTACTTGGAATTGCTTTGTCATAACCAATACCCGCTACTAATAATGGATTTTCATAAGTAACCGATGCAGACCATGCATCACCTAAGCCACGACCAGCAACTTTAGCACCACCACTTGTCGCTTTGATGCCAGATGATTCACCCGTAGCAAGTAATGCGTTAAATTTAAATGCACCATGTAGTAATTTAACGGCTGGAGATTCATAAATCACTGTATTATCAATACGGTTTTCGCCAGTGAAAATACCACCAATATCAGCTTTATTCCCTACATAGTTATTGAATGTATCAACGACACTTGATAATTGCTTTACAGGCGTATCATGCTTACCAATCTTAACTGTACCTAATTGGCTGTCTTTTAAACCAATAAAACGGTTACGTTGGCTCCAATCAGTGGTATCGCCATCAGCACTTAAACCCCATTCTGCAGCATATACAGCGCTTAAACGATCAGTGAGTTTTTCATCGCCTTTAATCCCAATGAACGAACTATTTGAGCTAATTTCCCAAACATCTTTATTTCCAATCGTTGCATTTTTTTCTGGTAAATAATCAACACTGGCATCAATCTCACCATAGATTGTTGGTGCTGCGAATGTTGAAGTTGCGAGTAAACCAAGCACTGCTGCTGTTACAATTTTGATTTTCATTGTTTACGTCCTAGCTAAATTTGTAACAAATCCTACACATTAACTTTATATGACAAAACGATTAAAATCTTATTTATTTATTCTATTTTCGACTAAAGTTTAATTTTTACACACATCAATTACATTTTATGAATTTTATAAAAAATTGTTTTTTATTAATAAATTTCAATGAATTAAATAATATTATTAAAAACACTATTCCATGAAAAATACTTATACGCAATCACGAAACTTTGAGTTAAAACAATAATCTTTGCGAATGAAGCAATATAAAAATTATCATTTATATTTCAAAATTAAGAAATATTAAAAGAAATTTGTAATAAAAATTTGTTTTCATCTTGTATTTTCTTTCCAATAGAACATCGGGAATAGACACAAAATAGCAACCATACAAATCAAACATAAGTAACGATAATACCCAATCGCATCAGCCAAAATTCCACTTCCTAAGTAGAGTAAACCACTCATCGTAGCCATAATCGATACCTGAAAAGTAAAATCTGTACCTGCAAATGCTTTGCGACTGTACTGCATAATCAAAGTTAAGATGACCACTAATAACATTGCTGAACAAGCATCTTCAAATGCATTGACGATATATAACCAAAATGGCGTAATCTGCTGATTAGTTTCATAGCCATAAGCAATGCCCGTATAAGCAACTAAACTGATAATCTTCAGAATTGAGAAAGTAATTAAGCATTGTATTCTGGAAAAATGTTTCAATAAAAGCCCTGCAACACCTGCTCCCACCAGCGCTGCCATAGCACCAAATATGGTGATAAAAACACCTATTTGGGTGTAATTTAGGCCCATATCTACCATCAAAGGTTTTAATACTGGTCCTGCCAAACCATCAGCAACTTTAAAACTCAATAAGACCATCAACCACGTTTTTAACTCTTGAGAAGATGTAAAATACGTAAGATATTTTTTAATTGATTGGCTAATTGAAATCGAAGAAGTTGTCTGCGCGCTATTTGTGAAATGATGCCTAGACTCTTGATAAAACAAAATAGGTATGGTATTCAAAACGACCAATATGGCTAAAATAAGAAAGGTCTTTTGCCAATTTAACCAATCTAAACACCAAAGCACTGCTCCACCACCAACAATAAATCCTAAGCGTGAACCAATCACTTGAAAAGTATTACCCCAATGCTGTTGATCCTGTTTAAGTAAATTGACAGCTAAAGCATCTGTGGCAATATCTTGTGTCGCACCAGTAAAATTCATCAAAAAAAGTAAGACAAAGAAAATAAATAAATAACTGGGTTGATCAAGTGCTTGAATAGGGAAAAATGACAAAATAACCAAAATAAAAACACTGGATAATTGCGTCGGAATAATCCAGCTACGGTAATGCCCTAAACGAGAGAGTGCAAAACGGTCAACATACGTCGCCCAAAAGATTTTGATCGACCAAGGCAGCATCAGTAAACCAAAACCACCGATATGTGCTAAAGAGACACCTTGTGCCCTTAAAATTACGGGTAAGGCATGGGTCATGAAGCCTACAGGTAATCCCTGTGCCCAATATAGAGAAAACAATAAAATGTAAATCTGTCGAAGATTAAGCATTTACAGTTTTCCAGAGTAACAAAAGAGAGAACTCAAGTATCCAATCCTTTCATTGATCTGGCAATAAAATCTTATTTTTTGCCAATGCGAGACCTGTCATGAGCGTTTAACATAAATTGTAGTTATCATCGTATTTACAGATTTATGCCACAATATTTTCCTGACTTACCTCCGTTAGTTCCGCAGCGTGGAACGGCTTTCAGTCGTACTTTGTGTAGAAAACTGTTTTTAGGACAAGGTTGGACTGTGGTTGGAGAAATTCCAAACTTACCCAAAGCAGTTGCTATTATTTCTCCACACACTTCAAATATTGATGGTTGGTATGGTTTCTTGGCAATTGGAGGGCTCGGTTTAAAAATTACAGTTTTGGGAAAAGATACTTTATTTAAACCACCTTTTAAGTCAATTTTAGATTGGGCAGGACTCATTCCTGTTCACCGTGACAGCACCAATGGTCTTACTGAGCAAGTAGTTGCGACTATTCACAAATATGACAAAATTTGGGTTGGCATGGCGCCCGAGGGAACACGAAAAAAAGCTGAAAAAATCAAAAGTGGCTTTTATCATATAGCTCATGCAGCAGGAATACCCATAGTGATGTTTGCTTTCGACTACGATCGCAAAACCATTTACAGCTTAGGAGCATTTACACCAACAGGTCACTATCAAAATGACCTTGAACAGATTATGCAGCGTTATGTTGGTCATTTTTCTCCAAAGAATCCTGCTTGGCTGGCAGAACCATTACAAAAACTAGTGAAAAAGGACTAGAAAATTAGGGGTAAATCTGCTCTGATGTGCCCATCTTTTTGTCTATTTTATCTCCACTTCATATGAAAATTGCTCGACTGTCTTGCTTGGCTTTATTCAGCCTAGCTTTATTTGGTTGTGATCAAACTGTAAAAAATGCTCCCCCTACGACCTCGATTAAAGCTCGTGAACCTGTTATCGCTTTGGCTTTAGGTGGAGGTGGTGCAAAAGGTTTTGCGCATATTGGCGTCATTAAAGTTTTAGAATCGCATGATATTAAAGCTAAGATTGTCACTGGAACAAGTGCAGGTAGCTTTGTTGGAAGTATTTATGCAAGTGGGCAAACCCCTTATCAAATGCAAAATCTCGCATTAAAACTTCAAGAATCTGATTTGCGTGATCTTACTATCAATAGCCAAGGTATTATCCTTGGGCAAAAACTGCAAAACTATGTCAATACTCAAGTTGGTAACAAACCAATTGAAAAATTTCCAATTCGCTTTGCGGCGGTTGCCACTCGTTTAGACAATGGTAAAAAAGCTGAGTTTATTAAAGGAAATGCAGGTCAAGCCGTACGAGCCTCTTGCAGTATTCCCAACGTCTTTGTTCCAGCTGTGATTGGTAATACCAAATATGTAGATGGTGGTTTAGTCAGTCCTATTCCTGTGAAAACTGCCAAAGATATGGGTGCTGATATTGTGATTGCAGTCGATATATCTGCGCGTCCAACAGGTGATAAACCATTAAGCATGTGGGGTTTATTGGATCAGACCATTAATATTATGGGGCAACAAAGTATTAATGAAGAATTGAACCAAGCAAATGTTGTAATTCAACCGAAAGTCGGTCATTTGGGTGTACTTGATCTGAAATCGAGTAATCAAGCAATTTTAGAAGGCGAAAAATCGGCTCAAGCGAAAATTACATCAATCCAAAATGCAATTGCAACGTTTAAGAAATCTCCTGCTGCATTTAAACCTGCACCAAAACCTAAATTCTAATCATTATCTTCAGGGGCTGCTGCTATTTTATAATAATCATCAGTCCCAATATCTAAAAAAACAATCTTTTTATATTCATAAACATAATGATCTGCTACAGTGCCAAAGTGAATGTTTTTTCACCTAACTCAGTTTAATGATGCGAGCAAATCTATGGAGTTTGTAGTTGAACCTTGGCACTGGTTTGTATTAGGAATTTTGCTGATCCTTTCAGAGTTGATTTTGACCGCTTTTGCTGCGTTATGGTTTGGCGTAGCCGCAATTATGGTCTGCATTTTACTATGGCTTTTCCCAATGATGGGCTTTACCACCCAAGTGGTCACATGGGGAATTTTATCCATTTTATGTACGATTCTTTGGTTCAAGTTTATCAAACCACTTTCAATTGATAAAACTAAAGCAGGTCTAGCGCGTGAATCAACAATAGGTCAAGTGGGTATGGTGATTAAAACTGGACTTGATCATGGACAAATCGTCGTACACTTTCCCATGCCCCTTTTAGGTTCTGATGAATGGAATTGCCGTTCTACAGTTCCAGTACAAGTTGGTGATCGTGTCCGAGTAATTGATATTTTAGGTAATGATTTAGTCGTTCAACCACACAGCAACTCATAAACATAAAGAGGGTTTCCAATGTCTGTCGGTAATATTGTTGTCTTAGCACTTTTAGCTTTTATTGGCATAACTATTTTTAAAGGGGTGCGTATTGTTCCTCAAGGGTATAAATGGATTGTACAACGTCTAGGTAAATACCATACCACCCTAAACCCGGGTCTGAACTTTGTTATTCCCTATATCGATGAAGTGGCATATAAAATTACAACTAAAGATATTGTGTTAGATATTCCATCACAAGAAGTGATTACTCGAGACAATGCTGTTTTAGTGATGAATGCTGTCGCTTATATCAATCTAACAACTCCAGAAAAAGCCGTGTATGGAATTGAAAATTATACGTGGGCGATTCAAAACCTAGTGCAAACTTCATTACGTTCGATTGTCGGCGAAATGGATTTAGATGATGCTTTATCATCTCGTGACCACATTAAGGCGAAATTAAAAGCTGCCATTTCTGATGATATTTCAGATTGGGGCATTACCCTTAAAACAGTTGAAATTCAAGATATTCAACCATCTCACACCATGCAAGCTGCGATGGAAGCACAAGCGGCGGCTGAACGTCAACGTCGTGCAACGGTGACGAAAGCAGATGGTGAAAAACAAGCTGCGATTTTAGAGGCAGATGGTCGTTTAGAAGCTTCCCGTCGTGATGCAGAAGCTCAGGTAGTCCTTGCAGAATCTTCACAACGCGCAATTGAAATGATCACCACTGCTGTAGGTGATAAAGAAATTCCTGTTGCTTATTTATTGGGTGAGCAATATGTGAAAGCAATGCAGGACCTATCTAAATCAAGCAATGCAAAAACTGTGGTACTCCCATCGGATGTACTTAATGCTATCCGTGGAATTATGGGGAAACATTAAACTCCCTTTCCAATCAAAATAAAGCAGCGTTATCGCTGCTTTATTTTTTATACATTCTGAATCAGTTTTCGTTCTTTAACTGGCAATTTTCCTGCCACCAAATCATAAGAATCTTTAATTAGGTCTTGCAGCAAATCTGCTGTAATTTCATCACCGCTGGCAATTGATATCCAATGTTTATTATTCAAATGGTAACCTGCAGAAATTGAAGGATATAGCTCTTGATATTCCAAGCTTTTCTCAGGCTTACATTTGATGGTTACAAGCAACTTTCCAGAATATGCACCAATCAACATAAACATTTTGTCAAAAATTTTAAACACCTCACAATCTGGTCCAAAGCGTTGGGACTGAATTCAAAAAGCAAGTTCTTGTCCATACTCGAGTGCAAGTTGTTTTAATTGATCATCCTTCATAAAACCGTATCCTATTTTATTTCTTATCGTTTATGGTCTTGGCTTAGATCAACTTTGGCGTGCTAACAAGAATTGAGAAATTTCAACAAGTTCTTTAGCAGCATCCCCGAAATATGCTAATACTTCAAAGGCTTGATCATGTAAAGTTTGAGCATAAGCCTGAGCTTGAGCCAATCCCATCAATGCAGGATAAGTAGATTTTTGCACTTGCTCGTCTTTACCCGCAGTTTTACCTAAAATTTCAGTGCTTGCTGTAATATCTAAAATATCATCTTGAACCTGAAAAGCTAAACCAATGCTTTGCCCAAATTGACGCAATTTAGGAATTGCTTGATCTGTCCCAGTAAAGATAGTCACTGCACCCATCATGATCGCGGCTTGAATCAATGCACCCGTTTTATTACGGTGAATATTTTCTAATTCAGTTTGATCAACTTGTTTACCTTCAGCTTGTAAATCAAGCACCTGTCCGCAAACCATTTTAGAGCTTGCAGTCGCCAAAATCTGCATTTGCTTCAAGACAATAGCTGCATCTATACCTTGACCTTGTTCATCAAACAAACGGCTACCCAATATCTCAAATGCCATGGACTGTAAAATATCACCTGCCAATAGTGCAGTATCTTCGCCAAATGCCACATGACAAGTTGGTTGACCTCGACGTAACAAATCATTATCCATACACGGCAAATCATCATGTGCCAAGGAATAACAATGTATTAACTCAATCGCAACGGCAGCACGACGAACCGCTGCAAAATTATGATTTGGCAATAAAGCTGCTGTTGCATAACATAATGCAGGACGAACACGCTTACCCCCCAACATTACTGCGTGGTGAACGGCCGACTTTAATGGTTCAGGAATGGAAAATGCAGCCAATGCTGTCAATAAATCTTGTTGAATACGTTGTTGAGATTGTTGTAGAACATCCGCATTAACTTGAGAAATAGATGACACGATTGCCTCGAGAAATGATCTGATAAAATAGGTTTAACTCTGGCATCATAACACTATTTAGTTATGACAGGTAATTCAGCCGTTTTTAATGATTTTGTAATTTATCAATTTTTATTGTTTAGCTTACTTATAATAACCGAACCAATAAATTGGCTCGGTTTTATTAAAAACTAATGCTTATCCCACCAGTAACAACTGTTATTGGTATTTTAAATATTAGTGAAAATTTTAAATTTATTTATCAATTACTTAGTTCAAAGCTCAATATCTTGAGGTTTACTTTTCGAACTAGTAGGAGGTGTGAATTCAACCCCAGCCTTTTTAAAAAGTTGTGGTACTTCAACTAATGCCATTGACGAGTTCTTAGCAATACCTGTCACATCACCTACTAAATTTTTAGCGCCACCTACTGTAAATCCACTTGATGTTAATGATTGTGGATTTGAAATAATCGCTGTAGAAATCTGTGAAGCTCCGCCAGCCAGATCTTTAGCCATTAATGTTGCAATACCAAAATTTTGTGCTGCAGCAAGTAAATATTTTTTCTTCTCCGCACTTAAATTTTTAATAGTTTCAATTGTTTCTGCTTCATCTTTTTTACTTGCAGCCATCACTTCATCAGTTGGTTTTTCCAAAGAAGCTAGAATGGCCTCTTTTTCTTGTAAATTAGTTGTAGACTTAAGTGCTTTTAATTTAGCCTGAATTTCACCACTCATTTTACTTTTTGAAATCGTAGCAGCTAAAGCTGCACGGCTTTCTTGAAAAAGTAAGTTAGTCGCACTAGCTTGTGTTAAAAAATCGGTAACATTAACATTGCTAGATGCTGATGTACCAATTACATTTTGGGTCATCTTAGACGCAAAATCTCCAAAACCGGCATGTGCATTTGAAATTGTACCGATTATCATTGTTGCAACTATAAGTTTGTTCATAAGGTTTCCTTATTGGGTTGAATCAGCTTTTTGAGCAATTTGTTGAAGTAGCGGAGGTAAATCATTTAATAATTGTAAAAGATAAGTTTCTTTATAGCTTTGCATAGAAAAACCTTTCAAATTAATTTCTTGTTTAATCCCTTGAGTTCCAATTTTTTGTTGGTTCTCATTAAATAAGCGTACACCAGTAGTGACATCTAGAGTTGCACGACAGTTTTTATCATTTGCATCACATATCAGAGAATTAGGTTGTACATTCACTTTAAATACTGGTTGTATACAAGTTTTTGGTTCAAATAATTTAAGATTTAATTGTTTTTTAAATCCAGCATTTTCGGTCATATATTGAATATTATCTTTAAGTGAGCGCCCCTTTTCTAAGTCGACACCTGTGGCATAGAACGGGTATTTAGAATATTTAGCAAATCCATAATACGTCATTATTGTAAAAGGCTTAAATTGAATCTCACCACTTTGTTCTGTAGCTAAAAATGCGCACATTGAACGTGATAGATTAGAATCTATAGCATTTTCTTGAGTATCAACTTGAATTATATCTCCTGACTTAACAGAGATATTGTCACTCTTCCCAATAGGTGCATCGAGTTGTGCTGTGACTTCATTACCATCACGGGAAATGACCGTTGCCTCCCAAGTCGGGATCAACACTTGTTTACCAGAAATCGTTTGCGAGTTATAAATATTAATTTTTAACCCTAAATTCAATTGTTTACCTTGATCTTGAATACTGATTATCTGATTATCTGATTTACTTACTTTCAAGTCAGTACGAGTAAATTTCAGATCTTTCTTAAAAGTTTCTGCCAATTTAATTAATGCATTTTTAAGTGCAACTTCTTTCTGATTTTCCAATGAAAATCCCATACCATCTGAAATGATATCCTTAATTTCATTACTTGCATGTGCAACATGAATGACTCGACCAGAACTATCAATCATTTCTGCCATGACATCACTATAAACAAATTGCTGCTGAGTGAGTTGCCCCACTTTTTGTTCATAACCTATTGTGGGTGTAACATATAAACGAATAAAAAAATCAGGGAGTTCTCGACGGTTAATATCCTCAGCCTGCGCTAATTTCGTTTCCTCACTAATGGACTGAGCAAGAGCACTATAACGACGATTGACAGGAACTAAAGTAAATGGTGCATTATCTCCTGTCGCATCAGAAAAGATTTGCTCAACCAATTCTTTTGGTTCATCTCCAAAACGAATGATATCCATAACAAGAGCTTTAGGTTTCCGAATAGACTGTCTTACATTAGACGTCATTTTACTAAATTCTTTCGTATTTCCATACAGCATGATAGGAATTGCAACCGCATAGTCTCTATCAGCATGGACAATCCGAATAAGATCACCTTCACTCGAACTCAGCTCATCATTTTTGCCAATACCTTGATCAAATCCTTTATCTAAAATCAGATAAGATTTCCAACGATCAATAATAGTTGTTTTAATTTCTGAAAGCTTTAATTTAGCTTTTGTACTTTCTACAAGTTGCTGTACTAAAATCAGCATATTATTCTGATACTGTGTAATAATTTTTTGATCAGTGGCAGTTTGACCAATTTCACTACTCATTACTTTAATGGGCTGAACATATGTTTTACTTTCACTAAATATTACTTCACCCGTTAAAATATTAGTCAACTTAAACGACACTGTTAAAGGCAAAAATATTTCAGTTGTCGATTGTTTCTGTACTAAATATTCACTCGCACGCACTACATCCAAAGATGCAACATAAGTACGATTTTTAGTATTTTGCTCAATTTGTGTAACGACTTGATCGGGAAAAGCCTGTTTTAGTGCTTTCTCAAAATTTGCTTGTAATTGTACTCTTAATTCAGGTGTGATTGCCTTTTCAAAATTACAAGATAGCGATGAATCAATAATTTCTGATAAAGGGGTCAAAAGACTTTTACACTGATGTTTAGAACTATTTAAACCAAATAATCCCTTAGATGGATAAATTTGTAAATTCGCATAACTATTTATACTTACAAAACTGAGCAATCCCAAACTTAATAATTTAGTCTTTATTTGCATTGTGAACCACCAATACATAAAGTAATCGTATTGCCTTGTTGTATTCTTTCAGCAGATGCTAATGTTTGATTAACTTGTCTAAGTGCTTTATTTAATTCGACAGTAAGTGGTTTATCACTTTTATACCCCATTGTGATTTCAACCAATTTCCCATCTTGACTACGAATATTAATATTTTCTGTACCAGCAATCTGATCAAGGGCTTCATATAAATCGTCTCCTAAACGTGTAGAGACGTTATTGGTGATACTTTTTACAAAAATCGTGATTTCTTTACCGTACATAGAACGGTTCTTAGCATAGTTTAAAATCTGTGGCCCGACATTACTGACTGCCAACTCTCCTAATTTAGCCGCAACATTGGTACGGCAAGCCTCAGCCGTTGCTCCTGATGCTGATTCAGTCCGCGTTTCCCCACCCATTAATGTCGCATCATCTACAGAATAGACCTTAAATGTCACGGCACCATCACATACATATTGTCCTGTTGCTGATGAACGACCACGATCAAAAATATTACTTGAACCTGCCATAAACCAGTCTGCTTTTGTTTCACGAGCAGCAGCAGCAAATTTAGCCAATTCAGCATCACTTAATAATTGCTGAATCGTCATATTACGTCCCTTTAAATATTTACTTCTAAATAAATCTGAATCCATTAAACGTAGATCATATTTAGCTGCATTTTGAGCAATACTATTTAAGGTTTGATTGACTTTTTCTGGAACAACACTGGGCGTTTGGTATTCAACATATTTCACAAAACTTTGAATATTATTTTGTCGTTCTTTTTGAGAATAACTTGCATCTTCTGATGTACTGTAACTCGCAGATGCGGAAGAACTTGATTTATTATTATGACTTGTTTTACTGCCTGCTGCATAAGCTCCTGAACCATACCAGTTGTCATAGCCACCTACATAGCCACTACTAGAGCGCCCTTGAGAAGATGCGCTTTCTCTTGAGGAAGCACTGGCTTTTTCACGGCTTGAATAAGCCGCTTTTTCATCATTACTATAACTTTGGTCATTAAAATATGATGTAAACTCTTTTACTGGTTTACTATTATCTCGAGGAACACCGAAGTACTCATCCATAACAATCATGATAGGGCTTGTACGGCTATTTTTCTTTGACAAACCATAATCATTTAATATTGTACGAAATTCTTTGTCATCAATTTCTAAATTAACACGAGTAACTAGATTATTCTCACCATCAGTTTGGCTGCCTAAATTTGAGAAATAGGCAGGATTCACTTGATTTATAATTTGTGGTAATAAAAGTTTTGCTTCTGATAATGATTGCATTCCATTAATTTTAATAATCAAAGCGGATACTGCATCAGCTTTTGCTAAATCAGATGCTGTATTTCGAGTAAGATTTTGATCTTTTTTTATAATAGGAGATTTACCTATACCAATTACACTAACAATTTCGGCATGAGCAATATTTGATATAACCCCGCAAAAACCTAAAGCCCACAACCATTTTTTCATATAATACCTTTTACTTTTTCATATAGAAAATCAATATCACATAAAGTAATCTATAAATAAAAAAATATAAAGAAAAAATTAACATTAAATAATAGTTTCTTATAGAAATTATCTTAAAAACCCAAACAGTCTAAATTTATTATTTTGACACTCCAGATCATGGATAAATTCATCTTAAAAATAAAAATGAAATATGGATATTAAAACTATTTTATAGTTACATCATTCACTACCTGCCGCTAAAACCACAGGATATTTATAAATATGTATCGCATAGTACTTAAAGACTTTCTAGGAATAAATGATTAGACAGAGAAAGTCTTTAAGCCGAAATATTTTAGAATTTCTAGAAGATTAACTATCTAGAATCATGAACTAAAGCTATCACCCGGCACACGTACCCAACCTTCCATCAATACACGTGCACTACGGCTCATAATCGCTTTTTTGACAGCCCACTTCCCATCAATTAACTCGGCTTGAGCACCGACACGTAAAGTGCCTGATGGATGACCAAAACGAACTGCTTCACGCTCGCCACCACCTGCTGCTAAATTCACTAAAGTATCCGGAATTGCGGCTGCCGTTCCAATCGCCACGGCTGCTGTCCCCATCATGGCATGATGTAGCTTACCCATAGACAATGCACGTACCAATAAATCAACATCTGTTACTTCAACAGTTTTGCCACTTGAAGAAGTATAGCTTTTAGGTTCTGAAACAAAAGCGATTTTAGGTGTATGCTGACGTGCTGCTGCTTCTGAAATATCTTTGATCAAGCCCATCTGAACTGCACCATATGCGCGAATTTTTTCAAAACGTGCTAAGGCTGCGGCATCCCCATTAATATGATCTTGTAATTCTGTTCCTTGATAGCCAATATCTTCAGCATTCAAGAAAATAGTTGGAATACCTGCGTTAATAAATGTCGCTTGGAATGTTCCAACATCAGGCACAACCAATTGATCAACAACATTTCCTGTAGGGAACATATCCCCACCCTCTTCACCATCATCAGCAGGGTCTAAAAATTCAATTTGCACCTCTGCTGCAGGGAAAGTCACTCCATCTAATTCAAAATCACCTGTTTCCTGAACCTGACCATTGGTTACTGGGACATGTGCAATAATGGTTTTTTGAATATTCTTTTGCCAAATGCGTACCGTACAAATTCCATTTTCAGGAATACGATCTGCATCGACCAAACCATTAGAAATCGCAAATGAACCGACTGCTGCTGTCAAGTTGCCACAGTTACCACTCCAATCTACAAAAGCTTGATCAATTGAAACTTGTCCAAATAAATAGTCGACATCGTGCTCTGGCTCGGCACTTTTTGCCAAGATCACAGTTTTACTGGTACTTGAAGTTGCACCGCCCATACCATCAATCTGTTTACCATAAGGATCTGGACTTCCTATGACACGTAGCAAGAGCAAGTCACGTGCTTTTCCAGCAACTTGTGCGGCTTCAGGTAAATCATTGAGATTGAAAAAGACACCTTTACTCGTGCCACCACGCATGTAGGTTGCAGGGACTTTAATTTGTGGTACTGAACTCATGTCAATTTCATCCTTTTATCATGTTCTTGGTGCAAGTGAATGTGAGCTTAAATTATCGTAGAGTCATCTGAAATGCCATACGACTATACGATTAAAGCAAAACGTAATAGATAAAGCACATCGTATATATTGAGTAAAGTTGAATAACTCAACAATGGCACGAAAATAAACAACTGCCGTTTAAAAAACAAAATTTTGATTTAAATGTCTAAAATACCACCACAACTTAGTTTACCATTTGTTCAAATATATGATTTTAAATAACTTTTAAAAACTACTTTCCAGTCATAGCCAAGTTGTACTTTTACTAGGCTAAAACTTTGCAATCTATTAGAATATTCCACTTATTCCTCGTCGAGCTCAGTCCTTTGAACAACGATTCTTCTCAACTTCAGCGTGGACTAAAAAACCGCCATATCCAGCTCATTGCTATGGGTGGAGCTATTGGTACGGGCTTATTTTTAGGTTCTGCGCAAGTCATCCAGTCTGCTGGACCATCAATTATTTTGGGTTACGCAATCGGTGGTTTGATTGCATTTCTCATCATGCGCCAATTAGGTGAAATGATTGTCGAAGAACCTGTCGCTGGTTCATTTAGTCATTTTGCTTATCAATATTGGGGGAAGTTTCCAGGATTCTTATCAGGTTGGAATTATTGGGTACTATATATCCTTGTTGCGATGAGTGAACTGACTGCGGTTGCAAAATACATTAACTACTGGTGGCCTCATATTGCGGCTTGGCAATCAGTGTTATTTTTCTTTGTCATTATTACGGCAATTAATTTAACTAACGTTAAATTATATGGTGAATCAGAGTTTTGGTTAGCTATCATTAAAGTCACAGCTGTTGTCGCTATGATTTTCTTTGGTTTGTTTTTACTTTTCACAGCAGATGCGAATTCAACAGCCTCATTTAGTAACCTTTGGTCACATGGTGGATTCTTTCCAAACGGTTTTGATGGTTTGTTTTACATGCTTGCCTTTATTATGTTTGCTTTCGGTGGAATCGAACTGATTGGTATGGCTGCGGCAGAAGCGAATGATCCAAAGAAAACCATTCCAAAAGCAATTAATCAAGTTGTTGTGCGTATTTTGGTTTTCTATGTTGGCTCATTAGCGATTCTCCTTTCACTTGTGCCTTGGAACCAACTGGATTTAGGTGGTTTAGACAAAAGTCCATTTGTGATGATTTTTAGTCAAATGGGAATTAGTTGGGCGGCTCATTTACTTAACTTCATTATCTTAACAGCAGCTTTATCTGTATATAACAGCGGTATGTTTGCCAATAGCCGTATGCTTTTCGGTTTAGCACAACAAGGGAATGCGCCTAAAGTTTTCGCTAAAGTAAATAAACAAGGTGTACCGATTCCTGCTGTTTTATTATCTGCTTTATTGATTTTTGGTTGCGTACTGTTGAACTATTTTGTTCCAGAAGATGCCTTAGGTCATTTGATGTATGTAGTGGTTGGCGCTCTAGTGCTTAACTGGGCGATGATCAGCCTAACTCATTTAAAATTCAAAGCGATGGTCAAGGAAAAGAATTTAAAAACGAGTTTCCCTGCGTTATGGTCACCAATCAGTAACTACTTAGTCTTAGTTTTCATTGCAGTCGTACTTTACATCATGTGGCAACAAGGTTTCAAAGAATCTGTGCTGATGATCCCAATCTGGATTGTATTGATGTTTGTGCTATATAAAGCTTTAAATCTTAAAGCGAAAGACTAAATATCTGATCAAATTCATCAAAAAGTGATTGCTTAGGCAATCACTTTTTTGTTTATAATCATAAAATTATGCGCTTATAGCTTAACTGGATAGAGCAGTTGCCTCCTAAGCGACCGACGTGGGTTCGAGTCCCGCTGAGCGCACCATTTAGATAATTGAGATATAAACACTCGCATCCTTGAATAAAGTAAAAATCGATAAATAATTAATTTTTAAAAATAAATTTAACTATTTAATTAGCTAATAATCCTTTCAATTCGGTGAGTAAATCTTGCTGGTCTATCTCAGACGGATGAAAACTAGCTTTATAGAATGCTAAATAATCAGGCAGTAAACGCCATGTCATTTGAGTCAGCCCTAAAAGCGTTTGAGCATTTTTTAAAAGTTGTGCTGGGGAGTAGAAGGTATTTTTGCGGTCTTGCCAGACAAGATGACTGGTCATCACAATCGTACTAGTTATAAATCCCACTGTAGAAAGCTCATCGATAGTGCTGTGATAAAATGTGACATTAGCGTAGATTCAGTATAGTGCGCTTTAATTTTCTCAGGTTTAAACTGCGTTTGGCGCACCGTAATTGTATTATGTAACATTATGGCTTTCCTTCCCCTAAAACTAAAACGCAAACAGCTTGAACTACATTAACAAGACTACCAAGAAATCATATATTCAACAGCAAACCGACAAGAGCTACATCATCCCTTGAACAAGCTTAGATATAAATTCAATCATAGTTCCAAATTAGAACTATGATTGAATTATAATCTACTATTCATGCTGTCAATTTTTTTTCATGTATTTTCTCAATTTGTCCTATAAAGATATTTTGTGACCTTAAAGCAGTTATTTGCTAAATCAAGGCTAGATAAATCAATAGATCTACCTAAATATCCCAAGACTTTTCAATTGATGTGATTTGACTATGAACGCTTTGATATTCTGCTTGTTTTACTGTGCACCATAGTTCCATAAATTCTTTACCTAAATATTCTGTAAGTATCTTGTTATTTTTAAACAATTTTAAAGCTTCAATTTGCTCAATTGGCAATAAATAATGTTTAGATTTAAACGTAAGTTGATTGATTTGTTTCGGTACTTCTAACTGGTGTGTTAAACCATAGAGTGTGCCAATCAAAATCATGGCAATGCTAAGATAAGGATTACAATCTGCTCCTGCCACACGGTATTCCAATCTTTGATTTTCTTGATCAGAGCAAGGTATTCGAATAGCCACATTACGGTTATTCAGCCCCCAACTCGCTTCTAAAGGAACATGATGACCTTTTTTAAAGCGTCTAAAAGAGTTTAAATTGGGTGCTAAAATTACCATCGAACTTGGCATTAACCATAACAAACCACTGATGACTTTTAAAAGATCTTGAGATAACTCATTTTCCCGAGGACTAAAAATATTGTTTTGATCTTGATCAAGCAAACTCATATGAAAATGCATTCCACTGCCCGCTTTTAACAAATCTGGCTTTGCTAGAAAATTTGCACGAAATCCGTGTTTATGTGCAATTTGTTTAATGGTTCGTTTTAACAACATAATCTGATCACATAACTTTAAAAGATCATATGTGTGTTGCAGATTAAGCTCATATTGCCCTAAAGATGCTTCAGAAATAATTCCTGTAATTATAATA
The DNA here is from genome assembly GCF_002165335.1 of Acinetobacter sp. WCHA29. Classification (NCBI taxonomy): domain Bacteria; kingdom Pseudomonadati; phylum Pseudomonadota; class Gammaproteobacteria; order Moraxellales; family Moraxellaceae; genus Acinetobacter; species Acinetobacter sp. WCHA29. The sequence continues at coordinate 116,635 of NZ_NHRQ01000002.1, read as the reverse complement.
TTCTGGAGTTTAGCGATAGCTTCAATCTCATCTAAAATTTGTTGATGTGTATCAGAGAGATGAATATCAAAACATTGAGTTATTAATTCTTGAACTTCCTGTTCCCCATTCAACGGCTGCAAATAAAATTCTATTTCTGCAGCAATACAAGGGTGATAATTTTTTTCATGTAATTGTTGGAGTATTCTTTTTAAAATATTACGAGGTTCAATTAAACATTCTTGATGGCGATCATCTTTCATCGTCAATAACAATTGAGCATTAGTTTCAGGCTCAATGGCACAAGGTTGCAATGAACCTAGGATAGGCTGACACAAATGATCTGGTTCACCAATAAATTTACCCAATCCTGTTTCTTCTATCACATTTCCATTTAGACTCATCGCATAAATAGAAATAGGTAAATAACATGCTTTCACCAATTGTGTTAAGCATTTGACATCAATTCTTTTACCTCGTAGATGTCCATTCAAATCATACAAATAAATATCAATATGTTGTGTATTCGGATACTTTTCTAAATAATGATCTACTTCCTGTAAAAATAATCCCTTATCGAGCAGAATATTTTCAGATTTTTGCTCATTTGATTGATTAATCACATTATTAGAATTTAATAGCTGATTCAATTCTACAAAGACAGCATTCATAAATTAAACCAAGTTCATATTGTTACGAATAGAATAATTTATGCTTATAAATATGTAACGTTAAGATAATATAAACTTATCTCAGCTCAGTATAAATTTATCGTAAAATTCAAATAACCATTTAGCATTTTGTTAGACATCATAAGCACTGACCGATGTAATTTTACGAATTCTAACAGTCAATTCCTTCACGATATAATTGACAGATAGAACCAACATCAAACCAATCATAAAAGATCCAATGATATCAAATGGAAAATGAACCCCAACATAAACCCTTGATAAACCAACGACCATACCGACAAAAATACCGAATACACCAATCTTCTTAAAGCCTGCTAACCAATATGAAAAGGCAATGATTGTGATGGTTAGGGTATGCTGACTGGGAAATGATGAACTTGGACCATGCCCAATAAGTTGATGACCTAGTCCTATTTCAAACGGACGTGGATGATGATAGAAAATTTCAGCTAAATCACTCAGGATTAAAGAAAGCAACACAATTAAAAGTGTTTTAGCGAATAAATAGTTATAGATCTTCCATTGGTAAACCAATAAAAATAAAAGAAAACATATAAAAACTGTATTTAAATCATGAGCTGTAAATATGGCAACTCTATCCACAATCGCATTCTGAGTCGCAAATGAGTTTATGCAATCAAACAAGTAAATGTTTAAGCTTTCAAATATCATTGCATATTTATCTTTTTAGATTCGCTCATCGCAATATATAAGCGAATCATGAAAGAATGATTAAATCTCTATCAAAATTAATTTTAAATAATCTCTAGCTCTTGCATTTCACTAAGCAAACTTTTTACGATATTGATTAGGTGAAATTCCCGTCCAATGACAATACGCTTTCCTAAAGTTTGAAGTATCTGAAAAACCAAGTCTTTCGGCAATTTCGTCCATACTCAGTGTCGTTGCAGCCAGATATTCATCAGCAAGACGAGTTCGCGTACTATCCAATATTTCTTGGTAACTCACGTTCAGATCGGCTAAACGGCGATATAAAGTTCTTTTAGATACATTTAATTGATCTGCCATTTGTTGAGCAGTTGGAAAATTCCCAACACTGTCCAAAAAAATAAGACGAATCGTTTTGATCAGTTCATATTCCTCATCATTTTCATCTCCCAACATCCGTTCACAAAAAGATTGGCACATATCCGCAGTAATCGGGTTTGCATTTGGACAAGGCGCATCTAACCATGCTAAATCGAAATGCCATTGCATCACTTCTGCATCAAACTCTACAACACAACCAAATACCTTTTGATATTCATCTGCATATTCAGGGGCAGGATAAGGCAGCAATAACCTTTTAGCTTGAAATGGTGCTTCGAGTACACACTGAATTAAGGTCTGCATTGAACTAAACCAAAACTCGCAAATTAATGGTAATAAATGTCCTAAAGCAATAATTTCTTTAGCCTCAAAAATTGCAGTATCATTTTGTATATAAAATGATTTTTTCAGTACAGGACTGGCTAGTTTGATATGTCGAATGCCAAGTTCGACGGCTTGTTGAAAATTACGGGAAGAGTACAGTGCATAACCGTACACCCCAAAATCTGATAATTTTTGTTTTTGCCCTGCCCTAAGCCCGATCAATGAATCTTTAGACAAAGATTGGATATTTTGAAATAGCTTCAACTTTTGATATTGAGATATTGTTGTGGTCGCACTTGTCAGCGCATCATGCGCAATACCCGTACCGTCCAACATCTGAGCGATTGAATATCCTTGTTTTTGCATTTCATCAAACAAACTGCTTAAACCAAGTATAGGCGTGCCTTGACCGAATAGCGTATGATCATAACGAGCTTCAATATAAATATTTTGCTCAATATTCTGTTTAGGCATTTTTACTTTATCCATTCGATCAGTAGATAATGGCACTAAATTACTTTTTGTTGTCTCAATTTAACATCGACTAAAAATTCAATCAATCATAAAGTCTATTTCTACCAATAAGCATGGAAGGAGCAACAATGACACTTTCTCATTCGCAGGAATTTAGCGACTCGGCAACTAAACATATGCGCTTGGTATTCGCCCAACAACGTGCTGCTTTTGATGCGCATCCATATCCTGATCTCGATGCTCGACGTACAAAATTATTCAAACTTAAAAAACAAATTATTCGTTACCAAGATGTTATCGCTGCTGCCATCAATAGCGACTTTAGTTCTCGATCGGTAGATGAATCAAAATTATTGGATTTATTAGGCTCAGTTTTGGAAGCAGAACATGCTATTCGACATTTACGTAAATGGATGCGACCGAGTAAGCGAAGTACTGAATTACTGTTTTTATCAAACCGTCTGGCTGTCCAATATCAACCGAAAGGTGTGGTCGGCGTGATTGTGCCGTGGAACTTCCCTGTTTATTTAGCACTTGGCCCATTGGTTGCAGCAATCGCTGCGGGCAATCGAGTTATGATTAAACTGCCCGAGATTACGCCTGCAACCAATGCAGTACTGAGACGCATGCTGGCTGAAGTTTTTACTGAAGATGAAGTTTGTATTTTCGGTGAAGAAATTCTTGATCCTGCACAATTCACATCACTCCCTTTTAACCATATTGTGTTTACAGGTTCACCTGCAATTGGTCGAGTGGTAATGCGTGCAGCAGCAGAAAACCTAACGCCTGTCACATTAGAATTAGGCGGTAAATCCCCTGCGCTTGTCAGCCGTCATTATCCCTTAGCCGATGCAGCTAAACGCGTATTGCATGGTAAGGCAACCAACTGTGGGCAAATCTGTGTTGCACCTGACTATGCGCTTGTGCCGAAAGAACAAGTGAATCAGTTTGCAGAAGAATGTAAAAAGAATTTTACGGCAATGTATGGCAGTAACATCAGCAATAATTCTAACTACACCTCTATCGTCAATGATCGCCATTTCAAACGTTTATTAGAAATCCTAGACGATGCCAAAGCCAAAGGTGCTCAAATTATTGCCTGTGCCGAATATGATCGTGATAAAGATGCACGTCGTATGCCTGTACATATTGTGCTGAATTGCACACCCGACATGCGTATTCTCAAAGAAGAGCTGTTTGGTCCAGTATTGCCCGTAGTTGCTTACGATAGCCTTGATGACGCGATCGCTTATATCAAAGCAGGTGAACGACCTCTAGCACTCTATTGTTTCACCCATGATTCAACCGAACGTGACTACATCTTAAAACAAACTCATTCAGGTGGTGTCACGATCAATGATTGGGGTTGGCATGTGGTCAACCATGATGCACCATTTGGTGGTATTGGTAACTCAGGTATGGGAACTTATCACGGTGAGGAAGGCTTCCGTGAGCTATCACATGCGAAAACAGTTTTTGCTCGTCATCGCTTCTTCCCAACGCAATTATTCTATCCACCTTATGGCACTTGGGTGCAAAAACTTGCTTTGAGTTTCTTCTTGAAAAAAAGCGATCCAAACTTAAAATAAATCGTTTATTCGTCAAAAAGAGAGTTTTGCAAACTCTCTTTTTATTTTTCAATTTAGGATTGCCCTTGGAAACGTAACCCCACGCCCGCGATGGTAAAAATATATTTTGGAGTGACTGCAGAATCTCCGATTTTGGTTCGGAGTTTTTTCACCAAGATTCGAAGATAATGAGTATCTTCTTCATGGCTAATGCCCCATAACTCGGTCATAATTTGCTTTTGCGTAACAATCTTCCCCTGATGACGAATCAATAGTGCTAACAGTTTAAATTCTTTTTTAGTCAGAATAATTTCTTCATTCGCGAACGTCACTACATGTTCAGCCACATCCACAGATAATTGACCATCATCAAATACAATATTCTGTTCAGACTGTTGTGGTTTATTACGAAACATCACTCGAATACGGGCACATAATTCCTGAATGCTAAACGGTTTGGTCACATAATCATTCGCACCTGCATCGAGCAATTTAATTTTTTGATTTTCATCAGGACGGGCAGATAACACAATCACAGGAATATCTGACCATTGCCTCATCTCGGTCAATACTTCCTGTCCTTCCATATCTGGTAAACCCAAATCTAAAATCAGTAAATCCGCACCTCGTGTTGCCAAAATTTCTAAGCCTTTCATGCCATTTTCAGCAACATGCACCTGATAACCTTGCGCACGTAAAGCAATGTCTAAAAATTTTCGAATTTGAGGTTCATCATCAATAATTAAAATTGAAGCATTCGGATGGGTTGTTTGCGGCATAAATAATAATTTTAATCCTGATGTAACGGTAATCGTATGCGAATTAAGGTGCCTTGACCATCTGTTCCAGCAAAAGCTTCAATACTGCCCATATGTGCGCCAATAATAGCTTTAACAATCGCCAGTCCTAAACCTGTCCCCGTTTTTCCTCGATCACCGCGTTGCATGGTGTAGAACATATCAAAGATTTGCTCGCGTTCATCTTCGGGAATACCAATCCCCTGATCGATAATGTCAATTTGTAGAAATTGTTCCTCTTGCTGAATCTTTATTTCAATCGGAACATCCTCTGGTGAAAATTTGGCGGCATTTTCCAAGACATTAAAAATGGCTTGTTCAATCAAAGCAGGATGCACATACAATTGCAGAAGTTCTTCCGGCAAAGCAACTTCGATTTTCACCTCAGGCTGATAGCGTTTAAGCCGTTGCGTTGCTGAGCCAATCAGCTCATCTGCACCGATCCAAGCACGACTTAAAGTCAAACCCTGATGACCTAGTCGAGTCATATCCAATAGGTTTTGTATATAACGATCCAGTCGTTCCCCTTCAATGTGAATAGTGTCTAATAATTCATGCCGATCGCTTTCAGGCATCTGTTCACCATAATATTTGAGCGTATCTGCTGAACCAATCATCGCGGCTAAGGGTGAACGTAAATCATGCGATACCGAAGAAAGTAAAGCTGAACGTAGTTTTTCCGTTTCAGCCACTACTCTAGAATTTTCTAATTGTAAAGACAGTTGTACCCGAGCAACAGTTTGAGCAATATCCTCAATCATCAACTCAGTTAAACGTTGTAATTCAAAACTGATGGTTTGAGCATTTTGATGAAAACGAATTGCAATCACCCCATATTCTTTCACTACATTCAGTGGAATAAACCACCATTCAGAATTGGTCAGTGTGTTGGTAAAGCGTCCACAGGGTTTCGCATTCTTCTGTGTCCAATCTGCGGCTATTTGATCTTTTTCATTTAAAGCAGAGACATCACCCAAAGACTGATTTTCAACTTTTAACCAGACCGTCGCATTTAATGAGGTTTCTAAATGTTGTTTGGCGACATTTAACACCTGCTCAATATCTACACAAGTCGATAGTTTTCTTTCCAATTCTTGCAACTGTAACGAGACTGAATTTGCAGCACGTAAATTCAATACCTGCGCACGTAATTGGTTGGCTAAACGCCCGACTAGTAAGGCTGAGACAATAAACGTAATGATGGTAATCACGCCTCGTTCAGCGCTAATCATAAAAGTAAATCGAGGTTCGATAAAAAAATAGTTGTAGAGTAAAAAACAGATGAATACGCTGATAATCGTGATCAACATGCGGGCGCGTATCGCAACCAGTAATACGGTCACAATAAAAATTAAGGCTAAATCACTATACCCAATAAAATGATCACTGATTGCTGCCACAATCAGCCCTAACAACACAATGATAATACTTTCAAACACTTCACGTTGATTAAATGCTAAACCTTGTTCCAGCCAAGATGAATGCGCCACATCTTTCTGCAAACGCTTTTCATTATTTTTGGCTTTTAAAGGCTGAACAAAGGTGATTTCAAAAGGATGCTGTTTCTCTAACAGTTGGTCAGCAATATGATCTGAAAATAAGCGTTGCCATAGCGATTTTTGAGGACTTTTGCCAAGCAAAATATTAGATGCACCATAATCATAAGCCGCTTGTAAAATGGTCGATGCAATATGATTGCTATACAGCAAATAGGTATCTGCACCGAGCTTACGCGCTAGATTGAAAGCCTTCGTCACTGCAAAGGCTTGGGTCGTTTCAACCTTACTTTTTTGAATCGAAATGACACTCCACGTTGCATTGCGCCTTTCCGCAATCCGATGCGCACGGCGTACCAAATCTTCAGAGAATTCAGAACCATCTATCGCCAACATCACATGATTTTGAATCGGAATAATCTGCCCTTGCGCAACAAATTTTTCTCGATAATCAATATCGACCTGCCCTGCAACAGTTTGAATTGCCAGATCACGTAACGCCGTCAAATTCGCAGCTTTAAAAAAACCTTGTAATGCATGGGGTGCAACATCGGCGAAATAAATCTTGCCATGATTCATCCGTTCTAATAGTTCGGGAACAGGTAAATCAACCAGTCGAATATCTTTCAAACGTTTAAGTAGTGCATCGGGGACAGTTTCAGTTACCCGAATCCCCGTAATTTGAAAAACTACATCATTCAGACTTTCCAAATGCTGAATATTTAAGGTGCTATAGACATCAATGCCTGCATCCAACAACTCATTGACATCTTGCCAACGATATTCATGCCGACTATTGGGTACATTACGATGGGCCAATTCATCAACAAGCACAATTTGAGGCTTTAATTTAAGAATTTGGTCGAGATCCATCTCTTCCAACATTCGCCCCTGATATTCCACAGACTTTCTTGGAATAACATTCAGCCCTTGAATCAAAGCTTCGGTGTCAGATCGACCGTGGGTTTCCACCACGCCAACCACCACATGCTGCCCTTGTTGCATCAATTCATGCGCTCGGGTCAGCATGGCATAGGTTTTCCCCACCCCAGGTGCTGCACCCAAGAAAATGGTCAAACGTCCAGATTGTTCACGTTGACTATGTGCCAACCATGCATCTGCTTTGTTATTACGGTCGATCTGCATAATTACGCTCTATCAACGTGTGGTCGATGACAATTGATCTAAGGCCAAATTTAGCTGTAACACATTCACTCGGGCTTGCCCATATATGCCGAATTGTGCAGGCTGAGTTTGTTGTTGTACCAAATCACGAACTTGCTGCTCAGGCAAATGACGTTGTTGCGCCACTCGCTTCACCTGTAACAATGCACTCTCAGGTGAAATATCAGGATCAATCCCACTACCTGATGCAGTTACCATCTCGTTCGGCACGTGTTGCTTAGTAATCTGATTATTTTGGGCAAATTGTACTGTTCGCTCTTTAATTTGTTTTTGCAAATCAGGATTAGAGATTGCCAAATTACTGCCTGCCATACCATCGACATTGTAACTTACCGCACTTGGTCGTCCATGGAAATATTGTTCACTAACAAAGTTTTGCCCTACCAAACTTGACCCCACTACTTTACCATTCAGTTCAATGACACTGCCATTGGCTTGTTTGGGAAAGATCAACTGCGCAATCGAGACACTTGCTGTAGCGTACAACATGCCTGCAATGAAAAAACCAACCACAATCAAACCGAGGCTTGGGCGTAAAACTGAATGGACAGGATTCGATAATTGGAGATTCTGTTGATTCAATTGTTCATGCTTCAATAAAGTATTCATTTCCAACTCCTAAATCCACAAGGACACAACAAGGTCAATCAGCTTGATCACAATAAACGGAAAGATCACACCACCTACACCGTAAATCAGCATATTACGGCGTAGCAATTGCAATGCACTGGCAGGTTTGAATTGAACACCTTTGAGTGCCAATGGAATCAGCATTGGAATAATCAAGGCATTAAAGATCAAAGCGGAAATCACCGCACTGCTTGGACTACTCAATTGCAAAATATTCAAAACACCAAGTTGTGGAATCGCTACCGCAAACAATGCAGGTAAAATGACAAAGTACTTAGATACATCATTTGCCAAAGAAAAAGTGGTTAATGCTCCACGAGTAATCAATTGCTGCTTACCAATTTCGACCACATCTAGCAATTTGGTTGGATCAGAATCTAAATCCACCATATTGCCCGCTTCTTTGGCTGCTTGGGTACCTGAGTTCATGGCTAAACCAATATCTGCCTGCGCCAAGGCGGGAGCATCATTGGTACCATCACCCACCATTGCGACTAATTTTCCTGCTGCTTGTTCGTTACGAATGCACGCCAATTTGTCCTCAGGTCTCGCCTCCGCAATATAGTCATCCACCCCTGCTTCGGCCGCAATCGCAGCCGCAGTCAATGGATTGTCTCCTGTGACCATAATGGTTTTGATGCCCATCTCACGTAACAGTGCAAAACGTTCCTTAATGCCTTGTTTGATCACATCCGACAGTTCAATCACGCCTAAAATATTGTGATTCGAAGCTACTACGAGTGGTGTTGCACCTTTAGAAGCCACTTGCTCTACACGAGTTTTAAGCTCAATGTTGTCTTGAATATTTTGATGGGTAAAGTTAAGAATGGCATCGACAGCACCCTTACGAATCGTTTGTCCAGTTGCTAAGTCCACACCCGATAAACGTGTTGAGGCACTAAACTGAATGAACTCAGCATCTTTCGGCTCTTGGATACTTTCACCTAATTCTTTCCCAAGGCTGATGACCGACTTCCCTTCAGGCGTTGGATCGGCAAAAGAGGTCAGCATCGCTGCTTGACGTAACTCACTTGTTGTCACACCTGCCAATGGATAAAAAGCAGTAGCTTGGCGATCTCCATAGGTGATCGTGCCTGTTTTATCCAACAACAACACATCAATATCACCCGCTACTTCAACCGCTTTACCTGATTTGGCTAAGACATTGGCTTTTAAAGCACGGTTCATCCCTGCAATCCCAATTGCAGGCAGCAAGCCGCCAATCGTGGTTGGAATCAAACACACCAACAGTGCAATCAGCAAAACCATACTGATTTTGATCCCAACCATTGAACCAATAAAAGGTAAGGTTGCCACCACCACAATAAAGGTGATGGTCATAATATTCAGTAAGATACTCAGTGCGATCTCATTCGGTGTCTTTTGACGGTTGGCACCTTCAACTAGGGCAATCATACGGTCTAGGAAGCTATGCCCTGCCTCATTACTGACTCGAATAATAATTTCATCTGACAAAACCTTAGTTCCACCAATCACACCTGAACGGTCAGTATTGGCTTCACGCAGTACGGGCGCAGATTCACCTGTAACGGCTGATTCATTAATCGTGGCAAAACCCTGAATAATCTCACCATCCGCAGGAACAATTTCACCAGCTTTGACGACAACTAAATCATCCTTTTTCAGTAAATTTGCGGAAATCACAGTCGGCACAGCATTTAAATAGAGAATTCGATTTGCGGTTAAGTTTTCACGCGCCTGACGTAAAGATGCAGCTTGTCCACGTCCCTTGGCTTCTGCAACCGCCTCGGCATAATTAGCAAATAAGACCGTGACCAATAAAATCAAGCTTAGGACTAAGCCAAAACCAAAACTGGCATTACCCATCAAAGTGGCAACAAGGGTTAAAACTGTTCCTACCCACACACATGCCATCACTGGATTTTTAAACGCGTGTTGAGGCAGCAATTTATGGAAAGTTTGCTGAATAATTTCTTTATTCAAGATATCCATCTGTTGTGTCGCATTTGAATGTTTCATTGTGCTTGCTCCACGCTTAAACTTTTATCGACAAATAGTCAGCAATTGGCCCAATCACCAACACTGGCATGAATTGCAACAAGGTCAGAATCAACACGATCCCGATTAAAGTCAGGGCAAAGGTTGGAGATTCGATCTGTAAAGAACCTTTGCTTTCGGCTGCTTGCGGTTTGGTTGCTAAACTCACTGCAATCAAAACAGGAATAATCAATACGCTATAACGCCCTGCCAATAACGCCACACTGGCACTTAGGTTCCACCAAAGCGTGCTATCACCTAAACCTTCAAAGCCCGAACCATTATTGGCATAGGCAGAAACATACTCATAAAACACTTGGCTAATGCCATGAAATGCGGGATTGGAACTCCCTGTCATGGATGGGAATGCAATAGCAATCGCAGTCAAACCAAGAATCACCACAGGTTGTAAAAGAATCACCAGTGCTAATAACTTAATTTCAGTGACTTCAATTTTTCGACCAAACAATTCAGGGGTACGCCCTGTCATCAAACCTGCGATAAATACCGCTAAAAACAGATAAATGAAGAACTGTAATAGCCCACACCCTATGCCGCCCCAAATGGCATTGATCAACATATTGCACAGTTCAACCAATCCCGTGAGGGGTGAGGCAGAGTCATGCATCATATTGACTGAGCCGTTATTCACTTGTGTGGTCACGCTTCCCCACAATGCCGATGCTTCAGCATCGAAACGCATTTCCTTCCCTTCCATCAAAGCAGTATTTGGAGTGAACGAAGATTTTTCAACCCACAGGGTCAACAGCGTTGAAGAAAGTGACATCAACAACATAGTGCCAAAAATCATCCACATCAGTTTTTTACGTTGAATAAAACGTCCAACCATAAACACCGCAGAAAGTGGAATCAGTAAAATCGCAATCATCTCAATCACATTGGATAGTGGCGTTGGATTTTCTAAAGGCACACTACTATTTGGGCCATACCAACCGCCACCGTTACTACCCAATTGTTTAATCGCCACCATCGGTGCAACTGGGCCGAGTGGAATATGTTGAGTTTTGACTTCTGTGCTTTGCTCTAAAACTTGCGCTGTTGGCCCCGCAGATAAGGTTGCTGGCACACCTTGAAAAGTGAGTAGTAAAGAAAAAATAAATCCCAAAGGAATGAAAAATCGAAATAGTGGTCGGATGATATCCATCCAGTAGTTACCCAAATTAATACGATTCCATTTGTTTTGATCTAGGTCTTGTTGTTGAGCTGATTGTAAAAATAATGCTCTTAACATGGCAACCAATAAGGCAAGTCCCATAATTGGTGACAAATATTGCAATCCCACAATCACGGTCATTTGCGATAGATAAGAGAGTTGAGACTGCCCCGAGTAATGCTGCTGGTTGGTATTGGTCAGAAATGAAATGGTGGTATGTAAAGCCAAATCCCAATTCATATTCGGGATATGATCAGGATTCAATGGTAGCCATGCCTGTGTCATTAAAATAGTGACACTTGCAGCAAGCAGTAAAATATTACTGAGCACAAATGCCGTTAAATATTGCCGCCAGTTCATCCCACTGTGCTTGACACCGAGTAGCGCATAAATCGGTTGCTCAATCCATTTAAACAAAGCGTCACTTTTCATTGGTTTGGCTTGCATTACATCCGCAAGATAGTGTCCGAGCGGATAAGCCAACAACAATGAAAAGAAAAATACAGTAATAAATTCCCACATAGCAAATGCCATTTAAAATAGGTCAGCTTTAGTATGGAAATTGAGAGCGTAAATTCTCTATATTGAAAAAACCAGTAGACGTAAATTTTGCGTAAAATTATTCCTAAACTATTCTCTGTATTGCCAAAAAATGCTTTAAAAAAAATTATGGAGAAAAATTTCTTAATTTTTACAAAAAATCTTTGACCTTTTAAAAAAATATTTTTGTAAAAATGCAAATTAAACACCACTTTATTTTTAATTAATAAGTTATATTTTTCATAACATTACCAATAAAAACACAGATGTATATAAAGATTAATAGCATTATTTCTATTCGGTTTCATGTAATCAATCGTACTGAGTAGTTCATTTAGAACATTTACTCTTATTTTAATTATGGTATTTTTGTTACATGGAGTTATAGCAAATCATGTGTCGTAAATGATTTGGCTTATCAATGATAGCTTCTCTACCTAAAAAATCTTGAAGTTCAAGGAAAGATTTAAAATGAAATTAAAACATCTTAGCACTGCCATGATTTTAGCGACGCTGCCTGTAACTGGAGTATTTGCAGCAGCATTAGATCGTTCAGGTCAGTCAATGTCTGCTTTTTTACAGCCAGGTAACTATTTTGAAGCTGGTCTTTCGGTTCTAGATCCAACTGTAGAAGGTAAAGAAGCTGGCGGAACACCAACTCAACGTAAAATTGGTGACATGGGTGACGATTACATGTTCCCTAGTGCAGCTTTAAAACTTCAACTTACAGACAATATTTCTTTTGGATTACTTTACGACCAACCTTTTGGTGCAGATGCCAAATACACCGGTGAGAACGTATTTGTTTCAAGCCCAAATGATGGCGTACTAAGTCAAAAGTCTTTATCTGATTTATCAACTAAGTCTATTGGTCAATTAGTAAATGCAGCTGGTGCTTCATTTGGACCTGCTCTTCAACAGGTAACTAATCAGACTGGCGGTAATCCAGCAAACCCAACTCAACAAGAAATTCTGGGTGCTTTACAGCAGGTTGCTATCGGTGGTAATACTACTGTTGCTGCTGGTCTTCAAAAGCTTCAACAAACTCAAACGGCATTAAATGCAGCAAAAGCTTATTTAGGTTCAAGTACGGGATCAAATAGCACTCAAGTTGAAGTAGATAGTCAGAATCTTTCAATGGTTTTTGGTTTCCAACCTAATAAAAATCTTAACTTTTATGCAGGACCTGTCATTCAAACTGTAAAAGGTCATGTCAGCCTTCGTGGTCAAGCTTATAGTGTTTATAATGGCTATGACGCAGATATTAAAGAAACAACTGGTACTGGTTGGTTAGCAGGTGCAGCTTATCAAATCCCAGAAATTGCACTTAAAGCATCGTTGACATATAGATCAGAAATTGATCACAAAATTAATATTAAAGAAGACCTTTCTTTGCTAGGATTCCCTGGGTTAACTAGTGTACTTACTGGTTTAGGTGTTGATGCGAGTAAACTTGCGGCTTTAAGTGTTGACAAAAAAACAAAAATTACAACCCCTCAATCTGTAAATCTAGATTTACAGACTGGTATCATGGCTAACACCGTAGCTTTTGCTAACGTACGTTGGGTTAACTGGAAGGATTTCTCAATCCAACCGTATAAATTCGGTGAACTTTCAAAAATTCTTGGTGGTGCAGGTCTAGTTGCTGGTAAACCTAATGGCTTTAATTTAGTCGAATATTCTGATGATCAATGGTCTGTAAATGCAGGTGTTGGTCGTAAGCTCAACGAAAAATGGGCTGGTAATGTTTCTGTCGGATGGGATTCTGGAGCAGGCAACCCTGTAACAACTTTAGGTCCAACAGAAGGTTACTGGAATGTGGGCTTTGGTGTTCAATATAGTCCTACACCTGCTACATTTATTTCTGGCGGTGTGAAATACTTCTGGTTAGGCGATGCTAAAGCACAAACCGGTGCACAAGCTGGTACTAATGAGTATGTAGCTAGTTTTGAAGATAATAATGCTATCGCTTACGGTTTAAAGATGGGTTACCGTTTCTAATCAACACATCGAATAAAAAAGACCATCATTTGATGGTCTTTTTTATTGCTATGCTAAAAATAAATACTGTTCAAAATTTATTATGGATTATTCTTAAAATATAGAAAAACATGATTAATCAAAGTCTTAACAAGAATTCACAAATAAACCGAATAGTATATAACACTACACTTCTCAAGAAATTTTCATGACTTTATCAGTTCATTTATGGACATTTGTAAAATATTTTGAGCCATAAAAATTATGTTACTTTTCGCAACATTCTTGTTACAGAGTGATATGAGAGAAAATACCAATGAAGATTAATGCGATTCAGCACGCTCTTTTACTTAGCTTACTCCCAACCACTTCAGCTTTTGCAGCAGCTTTAGACCGTTCAGGTCAATCTATTGCCCCTTTTTTACAAGCAGGCAACTATTTTGAAGCAGGTATTTCAGTTCTTGATCCAAATGTATCAGGAAAAGATACATCGAAAAATGAGACAGGTAATATGGCAGGTAACTATTACTCGCCAAACGCTGCTTTAAAAATTCAGGCAACCGAAAAATTCTCTATTGGTCTTATTTATGACCAACCTTATGGGGCTGATGCAGAGTACAAAGGCAAAAGTAACTTTATCGAAAGCCGCCCTCTTCCATTTAAAGGTGGTACTTCAGTTACAGTTGATACTGAAGATTTGAATTTAATTTTAGGTTATCAACCAACCCTAAACTGGAACATATATGCAGGCGCAGTTTATCAAACACTAGATGCAACGGTATTATTACGTGGTGAAAGTTATAGTGCGTACAGTGGTTATGATTTTAAAACAGGTCGTGATGAAGCTGTAGGTTGGTTAGTAGGTGTCGCTTATCAAATTCCAGAAATTGCACTCAAAACATCTTTAACTTACCGTGCAAAAATCAAGCATGAAATGAATGCATATGAGAATCATGGATTTGCAGGTTTTACAAACAGTCCTGTTTTTGATGCGATGTTAAATCAAATTAACAATGCTCAAGGTACAACTGAAATCACGACACCTCAGTCCGTTAATCTCGATTTTCAAACGGGAATTATGGAAAATACTGTCGCGTTCGCAAACGTTCGTTGGGTAAACTGGAAAGACTTTGCGATTCGTCCATATAAATTTGGAGCCGCTTCAGTTCTACCTCCTATCGTTAATAAGACTGGTAAAAAAGACGGCTTTGATCTAGTGGCTTATACTGACGACCAATATTCTGTAACTGCTGGCGTAGGTCGTAAAGTCAATGATCATTGGGCTGGTAGTGTATCTGTAGGTTGGGATTCTGGTGCAGGTAACCCAGTTACAACACTCGGTCCAACAGAAGGTTATTGGAATGTAGGCATAGGAGTTCAATATAGCCCTGCCCCGAATTACTTTATTGCTGGTGGTGTAAAGTATTTCTGGTTAGGAGATGCTAAAGCTCAATCAGGTTCTCAATTTAATACGCCTAACTACGTAGCTGAGTTTGAAAATAATGATGCTATCGCTTATGGTTTGAAAATTGGTTATAAATTCTAATAAATAGTAAAAAAATAAAAGGCGCTTAGAAGCGCCTTTTATTTTTAAATTTCCTTTACCTTTCATAAAAAGCTTAGAAATTTTAATTATTCTGGAATATCGCGTTGTGAAACAGCACGAATCGCCTGTTTTAGTGCCTCATAGCCATGCAAAGGTGGAAACTGTGGAAATTCAGCAATCACATTTTCTGGCGCATCAAATAAGAAACCATGATCCGCTTCACCCAACATGGTCGTATCATTATAAGAGTCACCTGCAGCAATCACACGGAAATTTAAACCATGTAATGCTTTCACCGCCTGACGCTTTTGATCAGGCTGGCGTAATTTATACGCCGTAATCATACCATTTTCATCAGTTTCAAGTTTGTGACAGAAAATCGTTGGCCAACCCAGTTGTTTCATCAATGGATGTGCAAACTCATAAAAAGTATCAGATAAAATAATCAGTTGAAAATGTGTACGTACCCATTCAACAAATTCTTTTGCACCTTCAAATGGTCCCATATCCGCAATCACAGCTTGAATATCATTTAAACCCAAACCATGCTCTTTTAAAATGTTTAAACGTTGAGTCATTAAAACATCATAATCTGGAATATCGCGCGTCGTCGCTTCTAATTCTTTAATTCCTGTTTTCTTGGCAAAGTTAATCCAGATTTCTGGTACAAGTACCCCTTCAAGGTCTAGGCATACGATTTCCATGAATGCATCCAATGTTGATTAAAAATTGCTGTATCATACCATTAAGATTTTCATTTTTTGCGCTGTTGTTAAATAAAACGATTTTATTCTGCAAGATTAAAATCGAAGACAAGCAAATGGCTTTGCTTAGAATGATTTACAATTGTACCCAAGCCTTTCGCCAGGAACACCTATGACTGTTATTCCGACTATTGACCTTGTAGATGCGCTCGCTGCTGAATATTCAGATAAATCACCACGAGAAATTTTAGAGCTTGCTTTAAGCCAAGAAGGCGAAATTGCAATTTCATTTTCTGGTGCTGAAGATGTTGTATTAATTGATATTGCTTCGCGTCTTGGTAAACCATTCCGTGTGTTTAGTTTAGATACAGGGCGTTTACATGCAGAAACCTATCAATTTATTGAAACTGTGCGTAAACATTACAATATTAAGATCGAAATTTGCTTTCCTGAATCCGCTGCTGTACAGCAGTTGGTAAATGAAAAGGGTTTATTTAGCTTTTTTGAAGATGGTCATCAGGAATGCTGTGGCGTTCGTAAAGTACAACCTTTACGTAAAAAATTAGCGACTTTGGATGGTTGGATTACAGGTCAACGTAAAGATCAAAGCCCAGGCACACGTAATGAGATCCCAGTGGTGCAAGCGGATGTTGGATTTTCAGGTGAAGGCAAGCAATTGATTAAATATAATCCGCTTGCAAATTGGAGCAGTGCAGATGTATGGAGTTATATTCGAATGATGGAAATTCCATATAACCCGCTGCACGAACGTGGTTTTATTTCAATTGGTTGTGAACCATGTACTCGTGCTGTATTACCAAACCAACATGAACGTGAAGGTCGTTGGTGGTGGGAAGAAGCAACTCACAAAGAGTGCGGATTACACTCGGGTAATCTGAAAAAATAATTCCTAGCAGATTTGGTATATAAAAACCACTGATTCGTCAGTGGTTTTATTTTTTCTAACTCTTCAGTACAAAGTCATATTTTAACCAGACCAAACCGTATATACTTTACACAACGGTTCAATAATTCTAATAAGAGCTCAAAGAGTATCTTATAAAAAATGCAATGAGAGGCTATATCTGCTATGCGCCCATTACACCCTATTGATTTTATTTTTCTTTCACTAGAGAAAAGACAGCAACCTATGCATGTAGGGGGATTATTTTTATTTGAAATCCCAGAAAATGCATCTCCGACATTCGTGCATGATCTTGTTCAAGATATCCGTCAATCGAAGAGTATTCCGGTTCCTCCATTTAACAATCAACTGACAGGATTATTCTGGGGTGAAGATCCTGAATTCGATATCGATCATCATTTCCGTCATATTGCGTTACCAAATCCAGGGCGTATTCGTGAACTATTGGTCTATATTTCACAGCAACACAGTTCCTTGATTGACCGTGCTAAACCACTATGGACATGCGACATTATTGAAGGCATTGAAGGCAATCGTTTTGCAATGTATTTCAAAATTCACCATGCGATGGTGGATGGTGTTGCAGGAATGCGATTGATCGAAAAATCACTCTCCAAAGACCCAAATGAAAAGCATGTCGTACCATTATGGTGTGTCGAAGGGAAGCGAACTAAACGCTTAAAGGCACCTAAGGCCCCTACTGCAAGTAAAATCAGAGGAGTCTTGGATACGATTAAATCACAGTGTGAAGTTGCACCTAAAGTGATGCACGAACTTTCACAAACCTTATTTAAGGAAATCGGGAAAAATCCTGATTATGTCTCAACATTTCAAGCACCACCATCGATCTTAAACCAACGTGTGAGTTCTTCTCGCCGTTTTGCTGCACAATCTTTTGAGTTGGAACGTTTCCGCCTTATCGCTAAAACACTTGGTGTAACACTCAATGACGTAGTACTAGCAGTTTGCTCTGGTGCATTACGTGAATATTTGATTAATCAAAATAGTTTGCCCAAAAAACCTTTGATTGCGATGGTTCCTGCTTCATTGCGTACCGATGATTCTGATTTCAGCAATCGTATTACCATGATTTTGGCAAACCTAGCCACTCATATTGCAGACCCAATTGAACGTTTAGAAATTATTCGCCGTAGCGTACAGAATTCAAAACAGCGTTTTAACCGCATGACTGCAAATGAAATCCTGAACTATAGTGCATTAGTCTATGGACCAGCAGGTTTAAACATCGCTTCAGGAATGTTACCGAAACGTCAGGCATTTAATCTAGTGATTTCGAATGTACCAGGTCCACGTGAACCATTATATTGGAATGGCGCAAAATTGGATGCGCTCTACCCTGCTTCAATCGTCATGGATGGCCAAGCACTAAATATTACAATGACAAGTTATTTAGATAAGTTAGAAGTAGGTTTGATTGCATGTCGTAATACAGTACCTAAAATGCAGACACTTCTTACGCATTTAGAGGACGAAATTCAGCGTTTTGAACAGGCCATTCAGGATTTGCCTGAACAGAAAGTTGCGAATTAAATTCACAGAAAAAATTAAGGGGCTTTAAATCGCCCCTTATTTTTTAATTGTACGACAACGCTGTAATAGTTGATGGCAGGCTAAACGGATCATTGCCGTAGTAATTTGGACTTCTTTACCTTGGCTATCAACCATATAACATGTATTGACTGGATTACTGTCTAAAACATGCTTAAAACCATGATTCACTAATCTTTCGCTCACATTCATAATTATATACCTCATATTATTTGCTAAGGTACTCAAGATACCTATGGCTCATTCTATGGTTCTAGTATTTAAAATTCATGATAGAAAGTAAAATTTCAGTTGTAACAAGGATTAAGCGAAATTTTGTTACAACTTTAGCTCAGAATGATATCGTATTGCTCTTGCGTATATAAATTTTCAACTTGGAATTTAATCACTCTGCTAATGAAATGCTCTAAATCTGCAACTGCTGGGGCTTCTGCCGTTAATAAACGATCAATCACTGCTGGATGTGCAACGACAGTAAAGCCACTCTTGGAATCAAATGCACGGGCATAACGCAAAATTTCTCGAAATATCTCGTAACATACTGTCTCTGCTGTCTTTACATATCCACGTCCCTGACAAGTTGGGCATGACTCACATAATAAATGTTCTAAAGACTCACGTGTACGTTTACGTGTCATTTCAACCAAGCCTAACTCTGAAACTTGGGTGATTTTTGTTTTGGCATGATCACGTTCAAGCATACGTTCAAACTGACGCATGACCTCTTGTCGATGCTCAAGCTCTTGCATGTCAATAAAATCAATAATGATAATGCCACCCAAATTACGTAGACGAAGTTGTCTCGCAATGACTTGTGTCGCTTCCATATTGGTTTTAAATACCGTGTCTTCTAAACTACGGCCACCCACATAAGAGCCTGTATTCACATCAATGGTGGTCATGGCTTCAGTCTGATCTATCATCAGATAGCCGCCTGACTTAAGTGCGACACGGGTCTGCAACGCTTTTTGAATATCTTCTTCGACGTTATACAAATCGAAAAGTGGCTTTTCGCCGGGATAGTGAATCAGACGATTTTCAATCGTTGGCACAAACTCAAGCACAAACTCACTTAACTTGGCATGAATCTCACGAGAATCGACATAAATTTTTGCGGTTTCATCACTGGCTAAATCACGGACAATTCGTTGTGGTAAAGGTAATTCTTCAAAAATAAGTTCAGGTGTCGCAACTTCTTTTTGCTTACGTTGAATATACTCCCAAAGCTTACTCAGATAGCACATATCTTGTGCAATCGCAGCTTCATCTACACCTTCCGCTGCGGTGCGAACGATCACACTACCCGGTAAGCTGTGTTCGGTCTGAATGCGTTCAATCATGCTACGAAGTCGATCACGCTCTTCTTCTGATTCAATGCGTTGTGATACACCGATATGATTACCATAAGGCATTAATACTAGATAACGTGATGGGATAGAAAGATCTGTGCTTAGACGTGCACCTTTAGTTCCCAACATGTCTTTCATCACTTGAACCGTCAACATCTGTCCCGGATGCAGAAGCTCGAAAACATTTGGGGTAGGTTGCGAACGTGACCAGACCATATCATTGATATGTAAAAAAGCAGTCCGAGACAATCCAATATCAACAAAAGCAGCTTGCATACCCGGCAGTACACGTACCACTTTACCTTTATAAATATTACCCACTAAACCACGTTTTACAGTACGCTCAACAAATAATTCATTGACCGTACCATTTTCAATTAAAGCCACACGACACTCCATCGGTGTGACGTTAATTAGCAATTCTTCTGCCATAATCCACTCAAAATTTTATAAAAATTCTTATATCCGAAAGTGTCTACTTTAAATTTTAACGCTTTCTAATAACAGTGCTGTTTCGTACAACGGTAAACCGACCACATTACTATAACTCCCCCGAATTTGGGGAATATATTGAGCTGCGATCCCTTGGATTGCATACGCCCCTGCTTTTCCAACAGGTTCACCCGTTGCCCAATATTTTTCCATTTCGGTATGACTTAACTGTTGCAACTCGACTTGAGTTCTAACCACTTTACTTAAGCATTGGACAGAGCTTGCCACACAAATTCCAGAGTACACATCATGCCATTGCCCAGAAATTGTTGACCAGATTTCAAATGCGTGCTGCTTTGATTGTGGTTTTCCAATGATCTTACCTGCAAAACTTAAACTGGTATCCGCAGCAATCACAATTGCATCAGGAAATAAACCTAGAACAGCATGTGCCTTTGCTCTCGCCAATCGTTCAACATAGTGTTCAACAATTTCACTTTCTCGGACACTTTCATCGATATCTGGACTGTATATTTCAAAGTCCAGACCTAACTGTTGTAGCAGTTCTTTGCGACGAGGTGAACTCGAAGCTAAAATTATACGCGCCATTTTTGTAAGCAGTAATAAACCATCGGCCATCCTATCACGCTAGTAACAAGCGGTTGCCAATGTCTCGCTATTGAAAAATGTGTACTCGATATTGTTTGACTCATCCACAAAAAGGTTAAGTGTGCAATAATTGCAAGTACAGCGATTACCCATGAGTTCGCGAAAGTTAAAATTCGGCGTTCACGAATAAAATAACGCGTACCAAACGTAATTAAAACAAAACTTAGTGCATTTAAACCCAAAGGCGCATCTAACAATAAATCAGTGAAAATCCCCACGCCAAAGGCGAACCAAACCCCGCACCAACTAGGTTGATAAAGAATCCAGAACAGCATGGTCATCAACATAATTGATGGTCGCCATCCTGAAGCTTCGTAAGCAATCGGATAAACTAAAAGAATAGACCCGATAATAATTGAGATGATGATCATCCAAAGTGGATCTTTGCGTTTTTCAAAACTCAATCTAGCGATCGGCATAAGGTTGCTCCTGCGCTAAAGATTCTGAAAATAAAACTACCACATGATGACCACTGGCAAGCTGTGCCGCAGGAATAACATCAATTTCTGCAAACTCACCTGAAGTATGACGGCTAACCTTAGAAACAGTACCCACCAAATAACCAGCAGGAAAGTGTTCACCCAAACCAGAACTAAATACCTTATCACCCGCTTGAATATTCGCGCTTGTCGGGACGTATTCCATTTTTAGGTGACCTAAATCACCTGTTCCAGATACAATCGCACGCATTCCTGTTCGTTCTAAGCGCACAGACAGCGAATGTTCTTTATCAGATAACAACATGATACGGGCACTATGTGGGTACACATTAATCAGCTGTCCCATAATCCCTTTATCATCGAGAACAGTTTGCCCAACTTTTAAGTGATCCACAGAGCCACGGTTAATGATAATAATATGGCGTAATGGGTCGGCATCTGTTCCAATCACTTCTGCAATTTGCATACGACCATCAATAATCAATGGCGTATCCAAAAGCCCCCTTAAACGGTTATTTTCCGCGGAGAGTTCTGAAAGTTTTTGGAGTCGAACTTGAGCTTGAAGGAGTTCAGCCTGCATTGCGGTATTTTCACGGCGCAATTGGGTTTCAGATTTGGTTTGTTGGTTCAGCCATTCTCGCGACAATACAGGATAACTTGCCAGCGCATAAATTGGATTATACGCTGCGTACAAGACATCTCTTGCTGGCTTAATCACATAAGGCATGCGCCAATCAAAGAAAAGCACCACCAAACATGAAATAACCGCAATAATAAATGAGCGAAAAGATGGCGGTTGTCTTGAAAAAAGATTCGGTTGCACCGCCTAGTCCTTATGATTTAGCCAACAAAAAGCATGTCATGGTTCGGATTATCAAAGAACTCTAAGACTTTACCGCCACCACGCGTGACGCAAGTTAAAGGGTCATCCGCAACAATCACAGGTAGACCTGTTTCTTGCGCAAGCAATTTATCAAGGTTACGTAATAATGCACCGCCACCGGTCAACACAATACCGCGCTCTGCAATATCCGAAGAAAGTTCAGGTGGAGTTTGTTCTAAAGCAGATTTTACTGCGCTTACGATGCTTTGTAATGGGTCAGCAATCGCTTGTGAGATTTCATCAGAAGTGACGGTAATCGCACGTGGCACACCTTCTGCCAAATTACGACCACGAACTTCAATCTGAAGGGTTTTGCCATCAGTCACAGCCATACCCACTTCTTTTTTAATGGTTTCTGCTGTGGTTTCCCCAATCACGCAACCATGCGCTTTACGCACATAATTGATAATTTGCTCATCAAATACATCACCACCGATACGTAATGAATCGGCATAAACACAGCCTTGCAATGAAATGATCGCAATCTCAGTCGTACCGCCACCCACATCAACCACCATCGAACCACATGCTTGTTCGACTGGCATACCTGCACCAATCGCTGCCGCCATTGGCTCTTCAATTAAACGGACATCACGCGCGCCTGCATTAAATACAGCCTCACGAATCGCACGACGTTCAACTAAAGTCGATTTACATGGGACACACACCACAACGCGCGGTGCTGGTGGAAATAAACGCTTTTCATGTACTTTACCGATAAACTGATTCAACATGGTCTCAGTGACTTCAAAATCGGCAATCACACCGTCTTTCATCGGACGAATCGCTGAAATATTCGCTGGTGTACGACCTAACATTTGTTTAGCATCAAGACCAACAGCAGCAACAATTTTTTGTGAACCGCTATGACGAATCGCCACAACAGTCGGTTCATTTAATATAATGCCACGGCCTGGTGCATAAATCAGTGTATTTGCCGTACCTAAATCAATGGCTAAATCCGGCGAAAACAAGCCAATTAGTCGTTTTAGAATCACGGGGGCGTTCTCAATTAAACTTTGTATGGATGCAAGGTGGCAACTTTAACGAAATGTGATGCTTTGAACAAGTC
Source organism: Acinetobacter sp. WCHA29 (assembly GCF_002165335.1). Taxonomy (NCBI): domain Bacteria; kingdom Pseudomonadati; phylum Pseudomonadota; class Gammaproteobacteria; order Moraxellales; family Moraxellaceae; genus Acinetobacter; species Acinetobacter sp. WCHA29. The sequence continues at coordinate 93,135 of NZ_NHRQ01000002.1, read as the reverse complement.
AATCGCTTATTATAACGCACGATATTTTGCAATTTTTTGATACTGAATTAGGTAAAGTTATGTCTACATCATCAGATGCTCAGCAGACAACGGACTTAAATGCACAGACCGTTTCAGCGATTGCACATCTTGCTCGCTTGTCTCTAAATGACACGCAATCTACTGAATATGCTCAAAGTTTAAATAAAATTCTTGGCATGATGGAAAGCCTAAAAGGCATTAATACCGATAACGTTGAGCCTTTGAAAAGTCCTTTTGATAATCCGCAACCTTTACGTGCTGATATTGTAAGTGAAAGCAACCATCGTGATGAATATCAAGCGGTCGCTCCTGCAACAGAAGCAGGCTTGTACCTTGTACCTCGCGTAATTGAATAATTTCTATTCGATTAATCAATATTTTATATTTAGAATGTAAAGAAATTTTTCATATGACAGATTTACATCGCTTATCAATCCGTGAACTCTCTGAAGGGCTAAAACAAGCTCAATTTTCATCACGCGAATTGACCGAACATTATTTAAAACGTATTGCCAAAATTGACCCGAAAGTAAAAAGTTATGTAACGGTGACAGCAGAACAAGCACTTATTGAAGCTGATGCTGCTGATGTTGCACTTAAGTCAGGTCATGCACATGCGTTGGCAGGTATTCCTCTTGCACACAAAGACATTTTTTGTACTCAAGGCATTAAAACCACTGCGGGTTCAAAAATGCTCGATAACTTCATTTCACCTTATGACGCAACTGTGGTTGCTAAAGCTAAAGCTGCAGGTCTTGTGACTTTAGGTAAGGTGAATATGGATGAATTCGCTATGGGTTCAACGTCTGAAAGCTCGTACTTTGGTGCAACAGGTAACCCTTGGGCATTAGATCATGTCCCAGGTGGTTCATCAGGTGGTTCCGCTGCGGCTGTGGCGGCTGATCTCGCGCCGATTGCAACAGGTACGGATACTGGTGGTTCAATTCGCCAACCAGCTTCATTCTGCGGCTTAACAGGCTTAAAACCGACTTATGGTCGTGTATCACGCTTCGGTATGATTGCGTATGCATCATCACTCGATCAAGGCGGTCCAATGGCACGTTCTGCGGAAGACTGTGCATATTTGATGAATGTGATTGCAGGTCATGATGCCAAAGACTCAACTTCAGTGAATAAAGAGGTTGACGATTACGTTGCTAACTTGAATGGCACAGCAGTCAAAGGCTTACGCATTGGTATTCCAAAGCAATACTTCAATGTCGCAGGTTTAGACACCGATGTAAAAGCACGTGTTGAAGAATCATTGAAAAAACTTGAAGAGATGGGTGCAATCTTGGTTGAGATTGATCTCAACATGACTGAAGCCTATGTACCGACTTACTACCTGATCGCCCCTGCGGAAGCTTCTTCGAACCTGTCACGTTTTGATGGTGTACGCTATGGCTACCGTTGTGAAAATCCAGTGGATTTAATGGACTTGTACAAACGCTCACGTTCAGAAGGTTTTGGTGCTGAAGTACAACGTCGTATCCTGATCGGGACGTATGCCCTGTCTGCGGGTTACTACGATGCCTACTATGTCAAAGCACAAAAAGTACGTCGTTTGATTCAGCAAGATTTCTTGAAAGCATTTGAAAATGTTGACGTGATTGCTGCACCATCTGCACCAACCACAGCATATAAGATCGGTGCAAACCTCAGCCCGACTGAAATGTATTTAGGCGATATCTATACCCTTGCTGTGAACTTGGCAGGTCTACCAGCCATCAATGCACCTGTAGGTTTTGATAAAGACAGCTTGCCTGTTGGTTTACAGTTGATTGGTAACTACTGGTCAGAATCACAATTGCTTTCGATTGTGCATCAATATCAACAAAACACAGACTGGCATACCAAACGTGCGGCAATTGCTGAGGAGAATGCATAATGGCTGAAGCTCAAAAGTTAAAATTAATTGACGGTTGGGAAGTCGTTATCGGGATTGAGATCCACACGCAGTTGGCGACCAAGTCTAAAATCTTCTCAGGTTCATCGACTGAATTTGGTCAAGACCCAAATACACAAGCCAACCTTGTTGATTTAGCCATGCCGGGCGTATTGCCTGTATTGAATGCCGAAGTGGTTGATCTTGCAATTCGCTTTGGTTTGGGTATTGATGCCTATATCGATCAAGCATCTGTGTTTGCGCGTAAAAACTACTTCTATCCAGATTCGCCAAAAGGCTATCAAATCAGCCAGATGGACAATCCGATTGTAGGCTTGGGTCATATCGACATTCAACTGGAAGATGGTACGACCAAACGCATTGGTGTGACCCGTGCCCATCTTGAAGAAGATGCAGGTAAATCGATTCATGACCAATTCGAAGGTATGTCGGGTATCGACTTAAACCGTGCTGGTACGCCATTGCTTGAAATCGTATCTGAGCCAGATATGCGTTCGGTTGAAGAAGCGGTTGCCTATATCAAGTCGATTCACACGCTTGTACGCTGGTTAGGTATTTCTGACGGCAACATGGCAGAAGGCTCATTCCGTGCCGACTGTAACGTGTCTTTGCGTCGTCCAGGTCAACCTTTTGGCACACGCTGTGAGTTGAAAAACCTCAACTCTTTCCGTTTCATTGAACAGGCGATCAATGTTGAAATTGAACGCCAGATGGAAATTTTGGAATACGGCGGCACAATTGATCAGGAAACCCGTTTGTTCGATCCGAACAAGATGGAAACCCGTTCAATGCGCTCGAAAGAAGAAGCCAACGACTATCGCTACTTCCCTGATCCAGACTTGTTGCCAGTGATCATTGCCGATGAGCAGATTGAAGCGGCACGTGCTGCGCTTCCAGAGTTGCCTGCTGCTCGCCGTGTCCGTTTTATGGCTGACTTCGGTGTAACTGAATACGATGCACATGTATTGACGCTGTCACGCGAAATGGCTGACTTCTACGAGGCTGTTGTCGCTGCTGCTGGCGGTGCTGCGCAAGGTAAGGTCTCTGCAAACTGGGTGATGGGCGAATTCTCAGGTGCTTTAAACAAAGCAGGCCTAGAATTGGCGGACTCTCCTGTTTCTGCTGAGCAGTTGGGTGGTATGATTGCACGTATTGTTGACAATACCATTAACGGCAAAATCGCGAAGCAAGTGTTTGGCTTTATGTGGGAAGCAGAAGGAAAATCTGCAGATGACATTATTGCTGAAAAAGGCTTAAAGCAAGAAACCGATACAGGTGCGATTGAGGCGATTATCAAAGACGTGCTTGCAGCCAATGAAAAAATGGTTGAAGAGTATAAATCTGGTAAAGAGAAAGCCTTTAACGGTCTTGTTGGTCAAGTGATGAAAGCTGCGAAAGGCAAAGCGAACCCTGCGCAAGTGAATGAATTAATGAAGAAATTGATTGGTTGATTAATTCGCTAATTAATTGATTTCATGTTATAAGAACCTCGCTTAATGCGGGGTTTCTTATGAATCAGACTATTGCATATATATCTACAACTTCATCCTATCTAAAAGAAATAATCGATAAAAAGAGCTTAAGGATTTTTGCTGCTGACTTAATACTTTCTAATGCATCAACCGAACTTCAAATTTTTTATAAAATATTAGATAGTGAAAAACTATCTTGGTTAACTCATATCCCCTTTATAATCACAAATGAATTAGGCGACATCTATTTATGTAAATTGAAAAATGCCGTATATGAAAAAGAAAATTCAATTATAGAATTTTCTTTTATAAATACCCAAAAAAAGATTTATTCAAAAAATGATATTATCGAATTAGATTCACTAAATAGATTTAGAAGAGATGAAAGCGATATACTTATTCAAATTATCACCTTAGATAAAGAAAATATTTATATTAATCATATAAAAAATTATAGTGATGATTTATTGTATTTCAATCCCGAACTATTCAGGAAAATAATAGAAGATTCCAATGAAACTGAGAAAGAAAGCGTAACAGATTTAGAATCTTTCTTTAGAAAAATGATTAAACTAATAAATATTGAAAATCCAGATTTCAATGAAAGATTTTTTAGAGGGCATTCTTCATTAACGTATAGGTTAGAACCTTCAAATTTTAGATTTTATAATGGGAAAAGAGTTTATCTACATAATGAAGATAAACTTTATAGAGAATTAATTATAAATGAACCCCTCCCATTTAATGACGATAAAAATGCTCTAGAAATTTTGACTAGAATGCAACATTTTGGTTTATATACTAGATTATTGGATATAACTTCTAATCCGTTAACTGCTTTATTTTTTGCTTGTCAGAATAAAAATAATGAAGATGGAGAAGTAATTATTATTAGACCAAACAAAAAAAATATTAAATATTATGACTCTGATACGGTTAGTTGTATAACAAATATTGCTAAACTTAATATAAATGACAAAAATAGCCTTACTTATTTTTTGCTTAAAAAACCATTTCCTAACAAGCTAAATTATAGCCTAACTTCTCATAAAAAATTCTTACATTTTATTAAAGAGGAAAAACCCTATTTTCAAAATTTAGTTAAACCAAGCGATTTAAACCGTGTTATATGCATTAAAAGCAAACTTAACAATAAACGTATCTTAGCTCAAACTGGAGCGTTTTTGTTATTTGGTCTAAAAGCTAAAATGAATGAAAGATCAGATTCAGACTATCAAATTCATAGAATTAGAATCGCTGGTTCTGCTAAATCGAAAATTTTAAAAGACCTAGATCTTATAAATATTAATCTTAGAACAATTTACCCTACTTTAGAAAACACTGCAAAATACTTGCAAGACAAATACAAATGAATATCAAAAAAGTATCCTCTATTACTAAACTTGAAGACTTAGGACGTATCCAACTTTCAAAGTCTTTCTTCATGCGTGACTTCCTCTATAGCGAAATCGCTAATTGGTATGGTGTACCCAACTTCCCCGATCATCCTGAAAAAGCCATCTACACAGGTACACAACTGTGCGAGCAACTGCTCGAACCACTCCAAGATAAATTTGGACGAATTACGATTCGCTCGGCATATCGTTCTCCAAGCGTCAATCAACTCGGCAATGAAAAAGGACATAACTGCGCCAGCAACGAGAAAAACTTTGCCAGTCACATTTGGGACTATCCCGATGCAAAAGGTTATGGGGCAACGGCGTGTATTGTCATTCCATCATTTTTAGAGCTATATGAAAAAGATCAAGCCAATTGGCAACAACTCGCCTATTGGATTCATAATAATTTGAATTACAACCACCTACAATTTTTCCCAAAACTTTGTGCATTTAATATTGGCTGGCATGAACAACCGAGAAAAGAAATTCATAGTTTTATTAAAGGCTATCAAGGCAATTTAAAAGTGACACCAGAACCCAATCCTGAATATGAAAATTTTTATCCCGATTTGATGTAAGTGCTCTGCCTAAACGCTTTTTCCAAAAGCAGCGTTTAAAACTACCCCCCTCTTAACACACCCAACTTATTCCAGATATCAGGTGTTAAAAAAGTCGTAACCAATTTATTTAAATCAATATAACGCAACGTGCCTTGCAACTGCTGTCTGACCGCTGGGTCTTTCACAATATCCTCACCCGCACTCTGACCTAACTGCTGAAAAGCCTCTCCAACCGCTTGAATCCCCTCAGCCTGAATCACCGCCTTAGTCTGAGCCGAACACTGCTCCACGATCACACGCTGTAAAACCTGTGCCAATTTCTGATCTAACTGATTCTTTTGCTCAGGCGTAACATTACTAAAAGATTTTAAATCAGGATGCGCTGCCAAAGCGGTAAACGTCCATTGTAAAACTGTGGTTTTATCCGCTGCCGTCGTGGCTTTCACCAAACAATCACTGAGTTGATCGACGGTTGGCCCTGCGATTGCCACTTGGGTTGTTCCCAACACAGCCGCAGCCATGATTACAGAACGGCTCAAATGAGAAAATTTACGGCGAGATGAGGTATAAATAGTATGAGACATAAGCACAGTTCCAAAAAGCAATCAGTCTCTTTGTGTACCACGCACTATACAAATCATCTGTTATGACGCTGTAAATTGCATAAGTCCACGGACTTAAAGCTTTAGCAAAATCTAAAACCGAATTAACTTAGCCTTGCCCTTGATAATCCCAGTTTGCAGGAATATTTGGCTGCTTTGATACTTTGTTTAAGTCAATATTGAGATTTCGGCTACCCTTAAATGATTTCTCACCTGAATCCGATGCAGGCGATACATCCAAACTATAACGATAACGGAATTGCCAAAGCATCGGCTTAATTGGACGAATATCCAGACTCAAACTATCTTCATCATGGCATTTGCCTCTAGAACTTTCATAATCCTGTTCTGAGAAACACGCCCGAATCATACGATTAAAACTAAACGGATAATTTTCAATAAAACGATGTGTTTTGCCTGATTCCTTTAACTCGTAAAAGCTGGCACGTTCAATTCCTGCTCCACCACCCGAATACATTTCCGAAAAGGTATCAATCACTGCAATGGCATAACGATTTGGATCCATAGGAAATAGCTTAGGAAAAACATATTGCCCCGATCTTGCCATTTCATCCGCAGGAGATAATTGAATATGCCACTGTTGCAACAATTTAAATCCAGTGGTCGAGATGCCAAATTGAGCAACATTTCCATCTGACAATAACCATAAACTTTGGTCAGTAGCTTTTAAACTACGCCATTGCGCACGCTGCTGACATAAGTCTTTCACCTGTTCACATAGCTGTGTCTGTTCCGTTTGGCTGAGTTGCCCTTTTTTAAATTCTAAAATTTGCAACGGCGCAGCAATAATTGAAGTGCTAAAACAACTGAATGAAACCGTTAAAATCAGCCCACGTAAATGAATTTTATGATTCAGCATGATATTTCCTTAGGCTATTTTTATTGGCGTAACGCTTTATTTTACAACGGCTTCAATTTTATCGAGTTCCCATACCCCACCTGCAGCAAGCCCTTTACACATGCCTGTCCACATATCTTTAGTATGTACGAATTTTTGCCCATCCCAAACCCACTCATCACTTGACCAGCAGTCTCCAATCCCCCTTCCTTTTTGTGAGCTACCGATTATCCCATCCCCAAAATCTGAGGCATGTTCAGTCACAAAGATCGCTTTTCCTGTTAAAGACTCATCCAGTACCCACGCTCCATACCCCTCATTATATGCTCCACGCCAACATAGGGTCGTTGCCAATACTTTTTTATTGCTTAATTTGTAAAGTTCAATCGACTGAGGTTTTACGCCATCACTAGTATAAACTCCCTCACAAAAACCATCTTGTTTGGGTGTGGGTTGTGTTGCCATCAATGATTTATACACTGACTGATGCTGCTTATTATTAGGCTGTAGGGTTAAATAAGGTTTGCTGGCTGTTTTAACCTGTTTCACCATCAATTTCGGTTGAGCTGCCAAAACTTTTACTTCGCTCATTTTCCCTTTTTTGACCAATACCCCTGTCGTTCCAACACGTTTCTGAAAATCATCAATTTTTAATAAGCTTGCGGTCATACCCGCATCCGAAATATTCCATTGCAGTCGGTTGTTTTTAAATACTATGTCTGCTTTTCCACTGGCTTGTTGCAACAATCCATTCACCTGTGCTGCGGTCAATCTACCCATAAGTGGAAATTCAGTGCCATCTACCAAAACAGCCCCTAAATCCTTGCCATTGACATAAAAATGAATATTTTTAAGCTGATTTTTAGGAATTTGAGGTTCGGTAAACCCATCACCCAAAGCAAACTCGCCTGTGACTTGCTGAGCTTTGCCCGCCTGACGTGTTAATAGGATAGATGCTGGATAATCATCACTGGATTCATTGTGATAGCCTGCTGCTCGGCAGGTTCCTGTATTACTACAGTAAATTTCCCAATCTTGATGTGAAAATGAAATCCCTTTGATTTCTTGTGCGAAGCTAGTAGAACTGAGTGCCATAAAGCAGCAAACTGAAAGTATATTCTTCACTGGTATCATTCTGTATTACTCATATTTATTATCAAACTTGAAAACAGTTTAAAGGGCTAATCTACACTTGTCATATGTCATTTTATTGCAGAAGATATGAGCTTAAAGCAAACTGAGTTTGGTCAAATTTAAAATCGTTTTGTGTAGGTTGCGGCATGCCAAATGCGACGCTTTATTTTCCACATCTTTTAAAACAAAGTGTGGAATATGAATACGGCGGTTATCAAGATCCGCTTAAATTATTGAAGATTGTACACCCTTCAAAACAAATCGCTTTCTTTAGTTATCAAATTCCTAAGCTGAAGAACAGAACAGATGGCGTAGCCAAATATCAAGATGAAGACACGTTTAACTTTAGAGAAATCAAAGTCACCGTTGATCAATCACAACAGCATTTGGTTGGAACTATTCTAAATTTTTACAACGCAACTCACTAATCAAATCATAGGCACAAAAAAACCTGCTAGATGCAGGTTTTTTAATCACACTTATTTTTTTAAAATTGACTCGAAAGCTTTTAAACGTTTATAAATTGAGAGTAATTCAATAATCGTTTTCCAAGAACTGATGAGATATTGAAATGATTCACGCACTTTATCAAAGATGTTACTGATTTGGTTGATCAAGCCTAAAGTCATTTTACCTGATGCAATCGCTGGAAATAGGACAACTAAGCTGTATAAAACATCGAGTTGCTTATACCAAATCGCGACTAGATTAAAATAAGCATAGTGGAAATAAAGTCTAAAATAATTTAAACGAACTTTACTGAATAACTCTTTTAACGTGATTGGATCAGCTCTATTCGGATGATCTTCACCATAAACCAGTTCCTTACGATAAGCTGCTTCAACTTTTTGATTGTTAAATTGCAAGCCTGGTAGTTTTTGCCCGACAAACATTAAAATAATCGTACCCACGATAGCCCAAACCACAGCCGCCCACACCAATGAGTGTTTGATTTCACCAACGACAGGTAAGACAGGTACTTTTTCTGAAATTTTGAACAATAGCGGTAAAAAGGCAATGAGAACCATCACTGATTTAATCAACTCAACACCTAAATCCTCGACGATAGTTGCGAAGCGCATCGTATCTTCCTGAATACGCTGCGAAGCACCTTCAACGTGGCGTAATTGCTCCCAATTTTCTGTGTAGTATTCATTCATTGCTGTCCGCCAACGGAATACATAATGACTGGTGAAAAAGGCATTAATTACGGCAAATGTAACAGCAACCATCGCAATATAAAGGAATGTTAGCGTACCTTTATATAGATCATTAATATTACCACCACCTTCACTTAGCATCTTTTGGATCATATCCCAAAATGGACCATACCAAGCATTGATCGCAACACTCACCTGCACGCCAAACCAGATATTAAACAAAATAAATGCAGAACCCCAAACTGACCATTTCTGCCATTTATTATCAGAAAAAAATCGCCAGAATCCTGCAAAAAGTGCTGTTGAAGCCAAAAACCAAATATAAAACCAAATGAACGATGCTGATAAAAATCGACTCACACCAACAGGTAGCTCTACTTCAGCATAACCTTTGGTAAAACCGAGATATTCACCCCAACTATGACCACCTGTATACCAAAGCAGCATATTCAAGGCTAACCACACAACGACTGAAATAAAGAACAAGCGTGGATTAGGAAAAAAAGATTTAAACATCGCGTTTAACAATCCTTGTAGTGTTGCTATTGACGTTGGAACGTCATCCTATAATTTCAAACTTAAATTTGTCTGATGAAAAAGTTTAATGAATGGTAGTTATTTACCTGTTTTCTCAATTTTTTGATAGCTTTTTGTAGCGTATTTACAATTTGTTTAATAAACATCAACTGGATAGACGAACTTAAACATTATCGCTGTCTACCCTTAATTCAATATTTTGCAGAAACTATGGCTCAAGGCTACTCATTTTTAAAGCTAAATCCTGTTGATTTAAATCAACTTGCTTTGTTTTGCTTTTAATTACCCATTGAATATTGGCCAATTTTTCTTTTGCAGCATCAATACCCGCTTGCATAGTCATTTCACGGCCTTTGATATCAAAGATATGCGCTTTTTCACGTAGATCAGGCTGAATGACAATATCTGCATTTTTCAATTCTTCTTCAGCCAAACGTCCTTGCATAATGTTGATATTTTGGTTGAATAGCCCCCAAACATTACTGGTTTCAGTATGAATAGGTTGTGCCAAAATATCCACTGCAATCACCACATCTGCGCCTAAATCCCGTGCAACCTGTACAGGCACAGGACTGACTAGGCCACCATCAACATATTCCACATTACGGATCTTGGTTGGTATAAACATACTCGGAATCGAAGCAGATGCACGTACTGCTTGGCCTGTATTACCATAATTGAATACAGTTTTGGTGCCGTCTTTTAATTCCGTTGCAACCACATACATCGGGATTTTTAACTTCTGTAAAGGAATGTTTTGGACTTGCTCATTCACATAGTCCTCAACTTTTTTACCATCAAAGAAACCTTTTAAACTGATATTCACTTCTCTTACATCGGTAGCCTTAAGCTTAAGCGCAATATCTCTCAACTCTGCAGCGGATTTACCACTTGCATAAATTGAACCTACAATACTGCCTGCACTTGTACCTACAATAAAATCAGGGCGAATACCTTGCTGTTCCAACACTTCAAGTACGCCGATATGAGCATATCCACGTGCCCCACCACTGCCGAGTACTAAGGCAACAACAGGTCTTTTTTCTTGTTGTTTAATATGTGCAAAGGGCTGAACAACTGCTTGTACTTGGGCATCTTCAACTAAAGGTTTTAAATGCGAAGTCGTTTGACAACCCGCCAAAATCACCATTGAAAGTCCAAGCGTCAATAATTTAAGCTGTTTCATATGCTGTCTTGCCATATCTACGTGATTCTATCTTTTAATTTTAACGCCATTATTGGTGAAATGCTGTATCAATTTTTATGTATATATCCACAATATATTGATAAAAAGCCCCTCGAAAGGGGCTTTAATTTAGTGAAGTAAGCCTTTATAAATCCAATAACTTACCAGATATCAGAATCTACTTTTTTCTTTAGCTCAGGATATTGATCAATCTTGAACTCTGGTTCCTTGATCCCTTTTTTAAGCTGAGAAGTATAATCTTTCAACAGTATGCGTGCCATTGGTGTTAACAGCAGGATTGCCACAAGGTTAATGGTGGCCATCAAGCCCATTGAAAGGTCGGCCATTGACCAGATTAAAGGTACACTTGTGATCGCCCCGAAATAGACCATTGCCAATACCAGCAGGCGGAAAATGAACATGACCTTTGGGTTGTCATTAATGAACTGTACATTGCTTTCAGCATAGGCATAGTTACCAATAATTGAGGTAAAGGCAAACAGGAACAGGATAATGGCAAGGAAGCCTCCACCCCAACCACCAATTTGGCTCTCCAATGCTTTTTGGGTCAATGTCACGCCCTCAAAGCCAGCTTCATGATACAGACCAGACACCATGATGATGATCGCAGTACATGAACACACCACGAAAGTATCAACAAATACACCCAGCATTTGTACCAACCCCTGATTCACAGGATGCTTCACATCAGATGCAGCAGCAGCGTTTGGCGCTGAACCCATACCTGCCTCGTTGGAGAACAAGCCACGTTTGATGCCCATCATCATTGCCATAGAAATCATCGCACCAAAGAAACCACCTGCTGCCGCATTAAACTGGAATGCTTCGGTGAAGATCAGTTTAAAAATCTCAGGCAACATCGGCAAGTTGATTATCGCGATGTACAAAGCGACCATGATATAAAGCAATGCCATGAAAGGAACAATACCTTCGGCAACCTTGGCGATACGCTTGATCCCACCAAAGATGATCAATGCTGTCATAACCACCAATGCAATACCAACCCATGACACTTCAAAATTAAGACTACCGAGACCCAATACAAAATTGGCTTTATCCCACCCCCATGCATGTGAGGTTGCCCCAATAATCGCATTTGCCTGCACGGCATTAAATACAAAGCCATAAGCCAGAATGAGTGACAGTGCAAAAACAATCCCCAGCCATTTTTGTTTTAAGCCCTGAGTAATATAGTACGCAGGTCCACCTCGGAATTGCTTGTTTTGATGGTCTCTCACCTTAAACAACTGGGCAAGCGATGATTCAACAAATGCAGAACTCATGCCAAGAAAGGCAGTGAACCACATCCAGAACACGGCCCCAGGACCACCAATGGCGATTGCTATGGCAACACCAGCAACGTTACCAACACCGACACGGCTTGCAAGACCCGTGACGAAAGCCTGAAATGGTGTAATGCCATGTTCATCTTGCGTCTCTTTACGGCTTCCCTTCATCACAAGAATGCTGTGCAGGAACAAGCGAAGCTGTACCGCACCCGTAACGAATGTGTAAAACACCCCAACCGCAACCAATAAGACGACCAGAAAATTCCAGAGTGGATCATTCAGGAATTGTACCCACGACATCAGCGTGGCATTTAATTGTTCATTCATCACTTATTCGCTTTAAAATATTTTATGTACGGCAGTACATATACGATAACAATCGATGAACCAAAAAAGCCCCACATGGGGCTTTTGATCCGACTTAGGCAAAGAATTTCAAAATTAATTGAATTACTGTTGCATTAATTAAATCAACAAAGAACGCACCACAAAGCGGAACAATTAAAAATGCTTTATGTGATGGTCCATACATGTTGGTAATTGCTTGCATGTTAGCAACAGCTGTTGGCGTTGCGCCCATACCGAAACCACAGTGACCAGCAGCAAGAACTGCTGCATCATAATTTTTGCCCATGACGCGGAAAGTAATAAATGCTGCATACAACGCCATGGTAATAGTTTGTGCACCCAAAATTACAACCAGCGGGCCAGCCAAATCGGCTAATTGCCACAACTTTAATGACAACAATGCCATCGCTAAATAAAGTGACAAAGATGCATTACCAAACACATCAATTGCACGATCAAAAATATCAACTTTTAATACGCTTTCTAAAATATTACGCAGGATGACACCACCACCCAATGCCCATACAAAGGTGGGTAACTCAAACCATGTGCCTTTACTATAACCTGTCATAAACTCAGCAAATGCTAGACACGCAGCAAACATCCCCAGCGTGGTAATCGCATTATCAGCCGTAATTAAACGCACTTGGTGTGGATTTTCAAATGGTGCGAGTTCATCAGGGTGTTGATCTAGATGGGTATCACGATTCTTAATCGCAGTGGATGATTGCTCTTGAGCAAGGCTATAACGATTGATTAATAGTTTTGCAAGTGGCCCACCAATGATGCCGCCGATAATCAAACCAAAAGTTGCACTTGCCATGCCTAGTGCTAATGCACCCTGAATTCCATGTTGGCTTTCAAGAATTTCACCCCATGCCCCTGCTGTACCGTGTCCACCTGTTAAAGTAATTGAGCCTGCAATCAATCCGACCAAAGGATCAATACCTAATAAAGAGGCAAGACTCATCCCGACAACATCCTGTACGATGATGAATGTAGCGACACAGATCAAGAATAAAACTAAGCCGATCCCGCCTTCTTTGAGCTTCATAAAGTTTGCACTTAAGCCAATCGAAGCAAAAAAGATCAACATAAAACTGGTTTGCAACTGACTGCTGAAAACAATACTGTAGCCCCAGAGTGAATGCACCAACAAGGATACCACTGCTGCCACCAAACCACCTGCGACAGGTTCAGGAATGTTGTAGCGTCTTAAGAAATCAATTTTGTTGACCAGCAAACGTCCTAATAACAGCACGATCACTGCCGAAATTAGCGTATAAAAACCATTAAAAGTAAATTCCATGTTTTATTCCATTTATTCTATTTGTTATGTAAATAAACAAGCGCTGTAGCTCTGGCACGAAAGTGCTGAATCTGTTCTTGCCCACTGACATAGGCATTGTTCATCATGGAAGTTGCAACGGTTATTGCAAAATCTTGAATAAACGGCTTACGGATGAGAGGTAAACTCATGAGAAGCTCCTGTATTCGTGTATATTTCAACATTTTTCATAAGCATAAAATTGGGTAAATAAATATGCTTATCATAGAAAACTTCCCTCACCTTCTTGGTTAGAAAAGCCTAATCGATTTTTGAAAAGGGCGTATTATGCATAAATTTAGATTATTGTGTGTATTTTTTTATTCCAATCATCATAACGATTTCAGCGTGTATCAATAAATACTATTTCTATTTCATTGTGTTACAAATACATTTCTTTTTCACATAAAGATAACAAATTAAAAAATTTTATGGATCATCTCATCTCGTTAATCTTTACTCGACTATTTTTTATTCAAATCTCAATCTACGACTAAAAACCCATCCTCAAATCTATCTTATTACTTTATAGTCTCATTACATGAGAAAGAGCCATAAGCTTAGGAACCTTAAGATGAACATGGAACAAATCCGTTATGTGGATGATGCGATTACAGCCCGTCATTCTGTACGTGCATTTTTAGATACACCTGTTGCAACAGAGACAATTAAGGATATTTTAAATGTTGCCGCTCGTGCGCCATCAGGTACAAACACTCAACCATGGAAAGTTTATGTGGTGACAGGCCAAAAACGCGCCGAGATGATTGAGCGAGTTTGTGCTGCTCAACAAGCACTTTTTCAACAACCAGAACTCGCTGAACAATATCAAGAAACTTTCGCCTACTACCCTGAAACATGGATTTCACCATTTATTGATCGTCGTCGTGAAAATGGCTGGGGACTGTATGGTTTGCTGGGCATTCAAAAAGGGGAAAAGGAAAAAATGGCGGCACAGCAATTGCGTAACTACCAGTTGTTTGATGCCCCTGTTGCCCTGTATTTCACCGTGAACAAGGCAATGGGCATTGGTTCAAAAATGGATATTTCCATGATGATCCAGAATGTCATGGTTGCAGCAAAAGCTCGTGGCTTGGACACCTGTCCACAAGCCGCATGGAACCATTTCCACCCTATCGTACTGGATGTGCTTGGCGCACCTGACGATGAAGAACTGGTGTGTACTGTTGCTCTGGGCTATGCAGACCCCGACCACATCGTAAATACCTTTATCACGCCACGCGAAGCTGTTGAAAACTTTACTGTGTTTTTAGATGAATAATGGATTTATAAGACAGTATCTCTAGCTGGAGATACTGTCTTGCTGTTTCTCCACCTTAAAAATGGCAAACAATCCTGCACTGGTAAACATCAACATCATCAATCCCATATTGAGGCTAGCTTTCCATAACAAGAAATTTAAAATCACACCACCTAACAAACCACAGGCAAACTGCATACTGCCCATGATGGCACTGGCCGTTCCTGCCCTTGCACCCTGTTTCGACATGGCCAAAGCCATCGCATTAGGCCCAGTTAAACCAATTCCAGAAACAGCAAGAAACAAGCCTGACATCAACAGCCAAAGTGGCGCATGGTTCATCAAGCCAGCACTGACCACAATCACTGCGCCAAAACATTGAATTGTCCCACCTAAGCACAAGCGCGGAAAAATATCCATTCGAGTATTTAAGTGCTTATTGATTGAGGACATCAACATAATCCCAGCTGCATTAAATGCAAATGCATAAGAAAACTGTTGCTGAGACAGTCCGTACTGCCCCATAAAAACGGCTGAAGCAGAGCTGATATAACAAAATAATGCCGCACCCGTCAGACAGCCTGCAAACATTGGTCTTCTAAAACTCTCATCTTTTAAGATTGCGGCATAAAGGGTCGTTACCTGATAAAAAGACAATTTTAAACGGCGTTCTACAGGCAAGGATTCCTTAAAGAAGAAATGTACACACAACCAGCAGATTATTCCAATCACCGCCAAAGTGATAAAAATAGCTTGCCACGGGAAAAATGTTAGAATCCAGGCACCAAATATAGGGGCAAGAATCGGGGCCCACTCATTGGTCTCGAAAACGCAGGCCAGACTGGCAAGCGCATACAAGCCTAGACCAAAATACAACGGGGTCTTGCGTCCAATGCGGTCACTTACAGGCCCATAAATCAGTTGTCCAATCGCAAGTCCCAGAAAATATGCAGGTAAAGTATTGGCAATCATCTGCATGCTTACCCCAAACTCATCTGCCATTTGTGGCAGTGCGGGTAAATACATATCAATGGATAACGGCCCCAAAGCGGTCAATAAAGCCAGCAATAATATCCATGCTGTTGAATATTGACGCTGACGAGCTTGCTCTGCCTGCATAATACTGTACTTTTCATGTTAATCATGTTTGCAAGCTTAGCATCCTCACTGTATTTGTGCATAATATGAGTGATAAAATCGATAGCAGAATACAAAAAGGATCAACCTTGAATCCCTGGTTCGGACGTTTAAAACAGGCAACCTACAACACCACGTTTATGTATAACGTGCGTATGCTTATTGCCTTTACAGGCACGGCTTTTGTTCCCTATCTGCTCAATTTCCAACTTGCTACCATTCCGCTGACATTAGGTGTGGTTGCCGCAGCGATCAGTGACATTGATGACCGTTTTTCCGTGCGGATCATGAACCTGATTTATACTTATATCGGCTTCTTTATCACTGCGGTATCGGTTCAATTGTTATTCCCCTACCCAATTATTTTTGCAGTTGGATTAATTGTTTCCTGTATTGGATGGATTTTATTAGGCTCTTTGGGGCGGCGTTATGCGACCATCGCTTACGGATGTTTAGTGATTTCTGTCTATACCATGCTCGGTGTACACTTATTTGAACAATGGTATTTACAACCAGCATTCTTAGTTTTGGGAGCCGCTTGGTATGGATTACTTTCAACAATCAGTTTCTTGCTGTTCCCTGTACGAAAAGTACAAGACCAACTTTATGCATCCTATAATGCTTTAGGTAGTTTTTTATTTGCTAAATCAAACTTATTTGATGTGGACATTACTCCACCCAGTTATCAACAAAGTATGATTGATATTGCATTAGAAAATGGCAAATTGGTGGCGATTTTTAATGATATGCGAATGTCACTGTTAACCCGCTTAAAAGGTGACCGCGGTCAGAAAGATACACGTCGCAGTCTACAATACTATTTCGTTGCACAAGATATTCATGAACGTGCAGACTCCGCACATATTGATTATCAAAAGCTAGCGAAAGTATTTCAACACAGTGATATCTTATTCCGTTTTCAACGCATTCTCACGATTCAGGGTAAAGCCTGTCAGGATTTAGCCCAATCAATTTTAAGCCGTACACCTTATGTGCATAACAAACGCTTTAAACACAGCTTTGAAAATTTAAGAGTTTCCTTAGACAAATTAAGAGAAGATGGACTTTACGATCAAGTTCGCATCAATGCATTATTTGCACTCTATCAAAATCTTAAATCGATTGATGCACAATTACAGAATTTAGAAACGGAAAGAAATCTGAAATTAATCAATGCACAACAAGCAGAAAATCAACTAAAAGATGATGATTTAAAAGGTTGGAATGATATTCTAGTCCGTGTTAAACAACATTTAACCCCTGAGTCTGTGTTATTTCGCCATGCGGTTAGACTTTCAATCGTGTTGTTTATTGGTTATGTCTTTATTCAAGTAACCCATATTGCTTACGGTTACTGGATTTTGCTCACAGCATTGTTTGTTTGCCAACCTAACTTTAATGCTACCAAACGCCGCTTATATTTGCGAATTGTTGGAACTCTAATCGGTATTATCGTGGGGCTAACCATCATCTATTTTATTCCTTCGATTGAAGGGCAACTGGTGATGTTAGTTCTTAGTGGCGTATTATTTTTAGAACTTCGAAGTAAACAGTATGCTCAAGCAACAGCTTTTATTACGATTCTCGCTTTAATTAACTTTAATCTAGATGGTTCTGCATTTGCGGCAGGTTTCCCACGCTTTATTGATACCTTGATCGGCTGTGCCTTGGCGTGGTTTGGGGTCAGTTTCATTTGGCCAGATTGGAAATTCCGCAGGCTACCTCGCTCGATCCAACGTTCTTTACAAGCCCAATGTACCTACTTAGCAGAAGTAATTGAGCAATATCACCAAGGTCGTAATAATGCATTAAATTATCGTGTAGTTCGGCGCGCTGCGCACAATACTGATGCAGAAGTTGCTTCTCTTATTTCCACGCTTGCCACAGAACCCAATATTGAATCTACTCAGAAAACTTTGGCTTTTGAGTTTCTATGCTTAAGTCATACTTTTTTAAGTTATATCGCTGCACTTGGAGCTCATCGCGAACAAATTCAAGATCAAGAGGTTCTAGCCCTGCTCGATCAAGCATTAGATGATATTCAAGGTGCTCTGCTTAGAGATGAAGTCCCTGATTTATCTGCACAAAATATGATGAAAACCATACGTGAGCATTTAAATCGCAATGATGAAAACAATCAAAAGTCTCTAATTATTTTACAGCAGCTTTCGCTTATGCTTAGCATATTAACTCGTTTAAGTATGCTCAAACAAAGTCTCAGTCATGAACCGAATGAAGATGGCACTGAGTTTGCTTCTCTTTAATTTATCCGCCATTGGCATAATATCTTTGAGTGCCAATTGGTGTTAAACTTAACTCAGTTCTAAACTCATTTTTTAAACTATGACCGCCAAAACGCTATACGCTTATACGCTACAACCTGTTCCTTACGAAGTCTCTGAAGCTGAACAACGTCAAGCTCAACTGATGATTTGGCGTAGTACCAATAAATTCAGTAAAAAAGCATGGATGATTATGATTGCACTTGTGGTGCTTTCATTAGTTTCAGCAGGACTGATTAAGTATTATTCAACTTACTCAACTGTATTGTGTTGGGTTGTGATCATTGCTGTGATCCTTTTTTATCTTGTGAAAAAATTTGGTCTTGAGTGGTACGTTAAACGCAAAATGACAGAATTTCCGGTTCAAGAGATTAAAGGTCTTCGTTTAGGCGTACAACCCCATGGTATCGTGATGCGCCAAAAAGTTGGATTACAAGAAGGTACTGCGACCATTGGCTGGAAAGACATTTACGAATGGTACAACTCTCCAGAGTTTATTTTAGTTAATTTCAAAGTAAAAACACCAAAAGGCGAACAACAACAAGGTGCTTACATCCTACCTAAGCGTATGGATTCTAAGAATTTCCCTTTTAACACGGTACGTAAACATTTAAATGAAGTTGTAGGCGCACCAAAGTCAATTTAACGCCTATGATTCTAAAAACCTCTCGAAATGAGAGGTTTTTTCAACCCCATAAAAATAAATGAGAATCAAAATCAATATTACCTACAAAATCCATATTATGTTCGTATTCTTGAGTTATAATTTTTGACATAAATTCCATTATCTTTTCATTTTTGACCATGTCTAAAAAAGTCTTCTTCCAAATCCATTGGTTTTTAGGGATTACTGCAGGGCTTATACTTTCTTTAATGGGAGTAACCGGTGCAATTTATTCTTATGAACAGCAAATTTTAAAATGGCTCAACCAAGATAGCTATGTCGTTGAGGCTGCTCAAACACCAAAACTTAGCCCTGCCCAGTTATACCAACATTTCAATCAGCAACAACCCGAGATTGAAATTAACAGCATTACTATTGCTGCCGACCCAACAGCACCTTCTACCGTCAATATTAAAAAAGAAGGTGCACGTCGTGGTTATAATATGATGGTGAACCCTTATACGGCTGAGGTCCTACCCGATATTAAAGGTCGTGACACCTTACAATTTATTCAGCGTTTACATCGTAATTTAACAGCTGGGGAATTTGGAGCACAAATCACAGGTGCTTCTACACTAATGCTGATTTTCTTTGTATTGAGTGGCATCTATCTACGCTTTCCAAAGAAACATAGCATTAAACAATGGCTGTTTATTAAGCCAAAACTAAAAGGTCGTAACTTTATTTGGGACCTACATGCAGTGGTAGGAACTTGGGTCGTTGTGTTTTACCTACTGTTTGCTTGCACTGGCTTATATTGGTCTTATGACTGGTGGCGTGCAGGTATGTTCAAGGTCATGGGCGTTGAACAGCCACAACGTAATCAACAAAATAATGAACATGGCAAAGATAAACAACCTAAGCTGACAAACGCACAGCTTAATACTATCTTGATGCAAACATGGACTGGAGTAAATGCCCAGATTGGTCGTGAATACTCAAGTTTAACCCTGAATATTCCCAAAAATGCGGATGCCAAAGTTGAACTCTCTTTTGTCGATGCCATTCCTCAACATGAACGTGCACGTAACCAAGCGATTTATAACTATCAAGACAATAAATTTGAAAAATTTGAATTGTATAAAGACAAGAAGCTCAATGAAAAAATCATGAGCAGCATGTTGCCTGTGCATCGCGGCAGCTTCTTTGGTTCGACTTATCAATTTATTGCCATGCTGGCATCATTGGCCATGCCTCTGTTCTTTGTAACGGGTTGGATGTTGTATCTAAAACGTCGCAAGCAGAAAAAGCTAACCCAAGCGGCACGTCAATCACTCAACGCACAGCAGGTTGATCCAAATGCCAAGCCTTGGCTGATCACTTATGCGACGCAAACAGGTGTATCTGAACAACTAGCATGGCGTACTGCGACCAGCTTGCAGGAAGCGCAACAACCAACGACGGTTAAACCGGTTCAGCAACTGACTGAACAAGACCTACAACAAGCATCACAGGTTTTATTTGTAATCAGCACATATGGCACAGGTGAAGCACCTGATCTTGCAACAAGTTTTAGCAAAAAACTGATGCAACAAAAGCTAGAGTTAGCTCATATGCAATACGCAGTGCTTGCACTAGGATCAAGAGAATATCCTGACAGCTATTGCAGCTTTGGTTATGCCGTTGATGCATGGTTAAAACAATGCAAGGCACAACCATTATTTGACTTGATCGAAGTAGATAATGCCAATAGCAATGATATTCAACGCTGGAATCAAGCGCTTTCGGTGGTGACTAAGCATGAACTACATGCCATGAATATAGAGAAAGTGTTTGACCAGTGGACTCTCGCTGAACGCACATTGCTCAACCCTAATAGCTTAGGACAGGCAGCCTATAATATTGAACTTCGTTCCGCTTCTGATATAACTTGGCATGCTGGCGATATTGCAGAAATTCAGCCTGCCAATTGCTTAACCGACATTCAGGATTTCTTAATCAAGTATCAGATTCCAACACACAGTGTCGTTGAATCATTGAACCAAGAGATTGAACAGCTCCTTTGGAATAGAAACCTACGAGTTGAGATTCAGCCATTTAGTACACTTGAAGATTTACTTGAACAACTACCCACTCTACCTACACGTGAATATTCGATTGCCAGTATTCCTTCGCAACAACTCCTGAGACTGGTGGTTCGTCAAAAATATGATGAACAGAATCAACTTGGTCTTGGTTCAGGTTGGCTCACTGAATTTGCTCAGTTGCAGCAGACCATTGCCCTGCGTATTCGGACCAATGAGTCCTTCCATCTGATTGACGATAACCGTCCAATTATCTGTATTGGTAATGGCACAGGCATTGCAGGCTTGATGAGTTTATTACAGCAACGTAATCGACAAAACTATACAGCCAATTGGCTGATCTTCGGTGAACGCCAACGCGAACATGATTTCTTTTATCAAGAAACCATTCAAGCGTGGTTGAATATGGGAAGCTTGCAACGTTTGGACCTCGCCTTCTCTCGTGATCAGGAACAACGCATCTATGTACAAGATATTTTGCGAAGCAATGCTGATGAACTGATCACATGGATTGATCAAGGTGCGGTGATTTATGTCTGCGGCAGCATTGAAGGCATGGCTTCAGGAGTCGATCAAGCTTTGACAGATATTCTCAGCGAAGAAAAACTAGATGAATTAAGACAAGCTGGACGTTATCGTCGAGACGTTTATTAAACCCTTTTGATATCTAAAAACGAGTGCTAGCCACTCGTTTTTTTCATCAAAACATAAGAGAATTTGCCTTTCTTAGAATTTTGCATACACTGAGCACGATTCAAATTGACTACAATTAAGATTATGCAAATAAGTTCATGGGTTCGTCTTGTTTTAGCCCTTATCGGTTCAGTTCTGTTCTTAGATGGCGCTATTCTAATCGCCTTTAAAAAGATTTATATTGGAACAGTACTACCGCTACTACTTGGGCTATTTTTTTGCCTCTATGCTTATTTCTATTATCATATCGAACGTTTCTTCTTCTATCATTTTCGTCTACATTCAATTTGGCGCTTCGGCTGGTTGTGCTTTTGGATTTGGGTCGTTAGCTTAGGCTATTTCTTTAATTACATTTCAGACAATAATACCAAAACTCAAAATATCCCTACGGTTAAAGCCATTATTGTGTTAGGCAGTGGCGTTGAAAATGGACAACCTTCTGCCACATTGGCGAAACGCTTAGAGCGTGCTGCCCCTGTAGCTTTAGCACAACCTCATGCCAAATTAGTCATGACAGGTGGTATTGATTTTGGTGAAACTAATAGTGAAGCGATTGTCATGTCACGTTATGTACAGCAGCACTATCATATTCCTGCCTCACAGATCATCTTGGAAGATAAAAGCACGAGTACGGAGCTGAATCTTAGAAATAGCCAACACTTATTACAGACACAACAGATTGACATCCATCAACCGATCGCAATTGTAACCAGCGATTTCCACACATTACGCGCCGCCGCCATTGCAAAGAAACAAGGCTATCGTAATATCATTATGCTTGGCGCAACGACACCAGTGACCACACGCTATAATGCATGGTTAAGAGAATACTTTGCTTATGCCAGTGGTTGGCTTCTGAATGAATATTGATTGGGGTTGTCCCCCAATCAATTTATCTCATTTAATTGTGTAGACGAATATCTCTAGGCAAAGGTAACTTTAACTCAGCAAATACATCTGGTCGTTGTAAATAAATTTGGTAAAGGAAATTTTTTACATCCAATAAAAAAGTATCAGGTGAAACCAATAGATTGTTACCCTCTGGGGTAAGGTCTAAAGATAGAATCGTATTATTTTCTTTTAAAAAAGGAATCATCTTTTCAATGAAAACCCACAGTGATACTTCCTGAATCTCGTATTTAGCCCAATTATCTTTAATCAATAATTTTGCCAAACCTTTATTTTGCCAAATCGATAATGCGTGTTGACCAGATGGGGTTGAACATAAGGCCCACCCATCATGATAAAGCGCAATAACTTGCCTTTGTATAATAATATTTTGAATAAATTGACGATAAATATCTTTTGGTGAGGAACTAGAATTTGTTGTTTGTGATTTCGACGCAGCCTTGCGTTGATATGGATTTTTCATAAAATAGTTCAATATTAGAATCATTATTGACGCTAATAATAAAACAATTCTATATAAATTACAAGGATTTGAACTAGAAGAGAAATTATGGTGGGCGCTGACGGGATCGAACCGCCGACATTCTGCTTGTAAGGCAGACGCTCTACCAACTGAGCTAAGCGCCCTGAGCGAGAGTAAACTCGTATCAGAGATCAAGTATAAGTATACTTGTTAAAACAAACATTCTCAAAAAAAGGTATTAAGAGAATGGCGCAGCGGACGGGGCTCGAACCCGCGACCCTCGGCGTGACAGGCCGATATTCTAACCAACTGAACTACCGCTGCACTGCTTACTTCTATTAAGAAGTATGTGTCACTAATTATGGTGGGCGCTGACGGGATCGAACCGCCGACATTCTGCTTGTAAGGCAGACGCTCTACCAACTGAGCTAAGCGCCCTGAGCGAGGTAACAAATTTAAAGCAACGCTCTAAATATTGTTTAAGTATCAAAGAATATAAACTCTAATTTACTTAACTCTATCTATTCTTGCAATCTTAAAGTGGCGCAGCGGACGGGGCTCGAACCCGCGACCCTCGGCGTGACAGGCCGATATTCTAACCAACTGAACTACCGCTGCACAATAATTTTGCAATTATAGGGTAAAACGATATTAAAACTTAAGTGGCGCAGCGGACGGGGCTCGAACCCGCGACCCTCGGCGTGACAGGCCGATATTCTAACCAACTGAACTACCGCTGCACTTGAGTTTTAACGTAAAGGCTTGGTGGGCGCTGACGGGATCGAACCGCCGACATTCTGCTTGTAAGGCAGACGCTCTACCAACTGAGCTAAGCGCCCTTAACGTCTTCATCGTTTGTGAGGTGCATTATAGAGAATCTTTACAGCCTGTCAAACGCTTTTGCCATTCTTTTCTGAAAAAAGCGTACGAATGATTAAAAAATAAGTAATTCATTGAAAAAATCAAGATTTTCGTATTTTATTTAAGCACTTATTCATATTTTCATCATTCATTTTCTAAAGTATGTTCTGAAATATAAACCAGCGCCTGCTCAGAAATTAGCTCAAATAACTCAATAATCTCATCATTCTTCATCCGAATACAGCCATGTGACATCGGAATGCCCATCGGCTCTGTATCAGGCGTGCCATGAATATAGATATATCGTTTAAATGTATCGCAACCATTTCCATGATTGAATCCATCTTCTAAACCATCCAACCATAAAATTCGTGACAAAATCCAATCTCTTTGTGGAAATTGTTGTGCGAGTTGTTGGTTATACACTTCCCCTGTCGGCTGACGTGCAATAAAGACCGTATTTTTCTTTAGGTCTGCACCAATCTTTTGTGCGACTTGATGCCAACCTCTTGGCGTCTTACCGCTATTCTCTTGCTCACCAACACCATTCTTGCCAGAAGAGATCACATAAAATTTATTGTGCTTTGGCAAATGTAGAATTTGTTGTGCTAAATCTATGACGATGTCTGCCTGATCAAGGGTATAAGTCATTTTTATCTCAACAGATGATAGAACACAGATATTTCAACATACACCCAAAGCTTTTTCTTGTATTTTTCGGTAGTTTTGATTGTTGATTGATTTTAAATATAAAAAACAAAACAGCATAGTAAGATCAAACATGCTGTTTTAGATCAGCAAAAGTAGTGTTTTAATCAATTCTCAGCGCTAAGGATTGCTTTTCTTAACAACGTAACTCACGGCATATGGGTCATATTTGGTGCGAGGTCTTGCCATTAAGGAAAAGCTTTAAGTTTGTTTATCCTCGTCACTCGCGGCATAGCCGCTCGTCTTGCGCTCGGACAAAGCGTTGCTTTTCTTAACTCGCCACTCGCAGCATAGCTGCTCGTCTTGCGCTCGGACAAAGCGTTGCTTTTCTTAACTCGCCACTCGCAGCATAGCTGCTCGTCTTGCGCTCGGACAAAGCGTTGCTTTTCTTAACTCGCCACTCGCAGCATAGCTGCTCGTCTTGCGCTCGGACAAAGCGTTGCTTTGTTTATCCTCGCTCAGGCTCGGGTCTTAACCACAACCACACAGCAACAATAAACATAGTGAGATCTGTAAAAATTTTGACAAGGAATGGTGCGTTGGTAAACAGCATTAAAATACCACTCATTAGCATCATGATACTTGCAATCCATTTTGCTTTACGCGGTACTGTCCCATGTTCACGCCAATCGCGTAAGGTGGGTCCGTATTTAGGATGATTTAAGAGCCAAGCATCCATTTCAGGCCATCCTTTCGATGCAGCCCATGCTGCAAGGATTAAAAACACAGTGGTTGGCATGCCTGGTAAAATTGCTCCAATGATTCCTAAAATAATAAAAATCACAACTAAACTACGCCAGAACAATGTTTTCATTGAGTAATTAACCAACACATGTTTACAACCATGGTAGTATAAATTGTTTTTATTGCTCTTTCTTAAACTTAACTTATTATTTCCATGATTGAGTAACAGCATGTCGAGCCTAATGAGTACGACCCTTTTTTTTGAACCTTGGTTGCAGTTTAAGAATCCTATAGTACGTCACTTGGCTTTTTGCATCGCGAGTCCAAATATTTTAGCTCGAATCCCGCCAGATTTAGTGCTAAAGCATACTTTTGAGCTCCATTCTGATCAAATCTGGCAAACTCATTATGAACGCTATGAAGAACGCTTAAAGCAACTTGATCAACATCCGCAAGCCCTCATTGATTTTCTTGCTCAACTCAAAAGTACTCGCCTTGGGCTACGATTCGAGAACTTACTTTGGTTTTGGTTATTAGATGATGAGTATCATCCCTATCAACTTTTAGGTCATAGCATTCAAAAAATTGTAGGATCGGTTACGCTAGGTGAACTAGATTTCGTCATTTTAAATAAAGACACGCAAGAAATTGAACACTGGGAAGTTGCGCTAAAGTATTACCTAGGTGAAAGTAACTTAGACTTAGCGCAATGGTATGGGCTAAATCGAGAAGACACATTACAAAGAAAATTGAAGCATTTCACTCAACGTCAATTTCAGTTTGCGGATGCAAATCATCATCAGATTCAACGAAGATTTGCGATTATGAAAGGGCAATTATATTTACCGACTGATTTGAATCAGTTTGCACTCCCCAACTGGGTCAACTCGTCCCGTCGTTTGGGATTATGGGGAACTAATATTCCCACAACAGATTACTATCGATTACAACGTCATGAATGGTTATGTCCTAATCAGCAAGCATCCTCAAAAAATGCAACATGGTGGACAAATGGTCTTTATTATCATGAAACACCTAGCCCCTCATTTTATATGTTTCGCCAACCCTCTTTATTATTCGTTAGATCTTCTTCATCAGATTATTTTTTATAAAGTAACATTTTATAACACTTCTACTATCAAACCATTATGTTTATTTTCTGCATTTTTTCTTAGCCTCTAAGAACATCATAATTACATTTAAACGGAGAAGATGATGAAAAAAATCTTAGTTGCTTCAATCATGACTGCTTTTGTTTTAACTGGTTGTAATACATTTAAGGGTTTTGGGCAGGATGTATCTAAAGCAGGTGACAAAGTTACTCAAACTGCTGAAAAAACTCAGGATAAAATGTAATTTTAGTGAACACCCTTCGCAAAACCTTATCTAAACATAGATAAGGTTTATTTTTGCATACCTTTCTCTATCATATTCCCCTATTATATCGGTTCAGATTTCACCAGATTTAACCACATCTCGCATGAACCATTCCGATACTCTTGAACTTAGTTTACAGCTCCTACGCCAACCTTCTGTCACCCCTGTTGACCATGATTGTCAAAATATTATGGCCGAGCGTTTAGCAAAAATTGGCTTTAATATCGAAAACATGCGTTTTGAAGATGTTGATAACTTATGGGCACGCCGAGGCACTACAGCACCCGTTTTTTGTTTTGCAGGTCATACAGACGTCGTTCCTACAGGCCATTTAGATGCTTGGAATTCAGATCCATTTTTACCAAGTATCCGTGACGGTAAATTATATGGTCGTGGTTCAGCAGATATGAAAACAGCACTGGCTGCAATGGTGGTTGCATCTGAACGTTTTGTGGCGAAGCATCCGAACCATAAAGGTTCTATTGCATTTTTGATTACATCTGATGAAGAAGGTCCTTCAATCAACGGGACAGTGAAGGTCATTGAAACTTTAGAAGCACGTAACGAAAAAATGAACTGGTGCTTGGTAGGCGAACCATCGAGCACACATCAATTAGGCGATATCGTCAAAAATGGTCGTCGTGGCTCTTTGAATGCGATTTTGACTGTTCATGGCACACAGGGACATGTGGCCTACCCTCATTTAGCAGAAAATCCTATTCATTCAGCATCGAAGGCTTTAACTGAACTGTGCGATACTGTTTGGGATAATGGCAATGAATATTTCCCTGCGACCTCTTTTCAAATTTCAAATATACAAGCTGGAACAGGTGCAACCAACGTAATCCCAGGCACACTAAAAGTTACTTTTAACTTTCGCTACTCAACTGAAGTGACAGCTGAAATTCTCAAACAACGCGTACTTGAGACTTTGGATAAATATAATTTAACTTATGATATTCAGTGGACACTATCAGGTTTACCTTTCCTCACCCCTGTTGGTGAATTAGTGAATGCTGCAAAAACAGCGATCAAAAATGTGACTGGTGTTGAAACTGTTCTATCGACAAGTGGAGGAACTTCAGATGGCCGCTTTATTGCACCTACGGGCGCTCAAGTTCTAGAATTAGGCGTATTAAATGCAACAATTCACCAAATCAATGAACATGTAAATGTCGATGATTTAGAGCCACTTGCTGAGATTTATGAGCAAATTTTAGTTGAATTACTTGCTTAACATACAAGTTGAGGCAATAAAAAAGGAACTCTTTTGAGTTCCTTTTTTATTTATAACCCTAGTTGGGTTTGAATATTTTGTAGATGAGGGACATAAAACTGTTTTTCCCCAATCTTGACATATTTATATACGTTATTGTCATCAATGTCTTTTTCTTCATCTACAATTTCAGAAATACGTAAACGAATGGATTCAGGCATTTCATTACAAACCAAAGCAAATCGTTCTGAAACGTCATCACCTTCAACCACCAATGCTACCCCATTTTTATTTGCTGGATCATTTACAGCATAAATAGGAAGTTTGAGATCATGCCATTCAACATGATCAATATTGGTTTGTGTATCCATCGCTGATAACACGATATTCTGCGGTAGCAGCATTGGAACTTTTTCATGACATTTAATAATATAAGCGTCAATAAACCCTGTTGATACCGTAATTAAATGTTGTAACTCTTGTTGGTCAATTTGCCCCAAACCTGAGTTTGCGCTTTTTTTTACCATTAATTTTTACCTCATGAGCGCACTGTTAGTAAACTTTCAATATTTTCCAAGAGTGTTTCTTCTTGGAATGGTTTACCCATATATTGATTTACACCAAGTGATAAAGCACGTTCACGATGCTTTTCACCCGTACGTGATGTAATCATGATAATTGGTAAATCGCGATGTAATTCATGATGTCGAACAAGGTTTGTCACTTCGAAACCATCCATACGCGGCATTTCAATATCAAGTAACATCAAGTCTGGCTTAATGGTTTCAAGCTGCTCAATCGCATCCACACCATCTTTCGCAGTCACAACATCATAACCTTGACGCTCTAATAGGCGCGAAGTTACCTTACGTACAGTTACCGAGTCATCGACGATCATAATCAAGCGACGTTCATCATAGCGCTGTTTTGTATAAGTTTCATCAGCCTGTTTACTACGTGCTGTAGACTGTGCTTGTCGAGCAATATTTTGACCATCTAAGATCAAACATACCTGACCATCACCCATAATCGTCGCACCAGCAATCACCCCGATACTTGAGAACTGTTGTCCAATAGGTTTTACAACAATTTGTCCACGAGAACCAACTAACTGATCAACAAGTAATGCTGTTGTTTGCCCCTGCGCACCTTTAACCAACAATACAGGCAATGAATGAACAACGCCATTTAAACGAGGAATCGGCTGCCCAGCAACAAACTCAGATAAATAACGTAAACGATAACTTTCTTGATCGATCTTGAAATAATCGTCTTTACTTTCAAAGTATTGTTCTAATGCCGCAGGTGAAATACGAACAATACGGTCAATTTGTGCAAGTGGGAAGGCAAACTGTTGATCGCCTGCTTTTACCATCAAGGCATCACTTACAGCTACTGTGGTCGGTACTCGAATGGTAAATGTTGTTCCTTTACCTAAAACAGAGTTAACGCTCACATGACCGCCAAGCGCTTTAATATCGCTCTGAACAACATCTAGACCAACACCACGCCCAGAAATTTGTGTAACTTGTGCAGCCGTACTAAAACCTGGATGGAAGATAAATTGCAGAATTTCTTCATGGTCAAGTTTCTGCTCTTTAGTCATTAAACCTGTTTGAATCGCTTTATCTTTAATGCGATTCACATCGATACCTTTACCATCGTCACTAAATGTCACAACAATATCAGTACCCTGACGACCAATATTTAAAGCGATATGTCCAGTTTCTGGTTTCTTCGCTTGTAAACGTTGCTCTCTGTCTTCAATACCGTGGTCAATCGCGTTACGCAACATATGTTCAAATGGCGCAACCAATTTTTCCAAAATACTACGGTCTAATTCACCCTCAGTATTGTTAACAATTAATTCTGTTGGTCGGTTTAAAGTCGATGCTGTTTGACGAACAATACGTTGTAAACGTGGTAATAATCGAGAGAAAGGTACCAATCGGGTACGCATCAAACTTTCTTGAATTTCTGCTTGAATACGAGATTGTTGTAATAACAAACCTTCCGTATCACGAATCTTCTCAGAAAGTGTGGTCTTAAAGTCAACCAAGTCCGACGCGGATTCCGCAAGAGATTTTGACAACTGATTTAAAGATGAATATTGGTCCATCTCTAATGGGTCAAAATCTGCATAGCGAGAGTTCTCACCACCATGACGTGCGATAATTTGACTTTCTAACTCACCTTCCATTCGGCGTAACTGATCTGCCAAACGTTTGATCGCAAGCTCCATCTCCGTTAATGTACCGCCCAATTGACCAAGGTCCATTTCGATACGCGAACGGTTAATCGCATTCTCACCTGACAAGTCAATCATTTTCTCAATGACGTCAGCGGAGACACGAATCATCTCATTATTTTGTTCAATACGTTCGGTCGTTTCCCACTCACCTAACATTGATGGAGGTTCTGTACCATCGCCTTGAACAAACTCCATTGTATATTCTGGAGTGAAAATATCTTTAGCTGAGAGCTTTTGTGGAAGTTGTGCTGAAACATCAACAAACTCCATATTCTCTAAACTTTGTTTTAAGCCGTCAAAGTTTGCATACTGACGTTTGAAAATCGCATCACTCAACCAAGCCAATGCTGTATTGAGAAGATTATCGTAAACATTTGAATTGAAATGATGTACACCAAACTGTTCAAATGCATTCTCGAGATGATAAGCAACAATCGCAATTGCATCTAACTCAGCCATACGTGCACCACCTTTTAAACTGTGGGCATTACGTTGTAACTGTAAGAGCAAACTACGATTACCACGTTGATCAAACCATTGTCTTAATAGACCTTTGGCTTGTTCAAGTAGTTCTTCTGCTTCTTCTAAGAATGTTTGCTCAACAAGAGAACGAACATCATCATCAAGGGCAACTTCATGAACAATTCCAGCATTTGAAGTATCTTCTAGAACTTCTTGAGCTTCGACCAATGAGAATTCATCAATTGATAAGTCCGTGAGATCATCCGTTTCGATCAAAGCGGCAACATGATTTTCGGCTACAGGCTCAAAAGTAACAGGTGATGACGAAGTAAAATCAATAGATTGATCTGCTTGCTGAAGCAATTGAAGTACGTGTGTAGCTGGATAATCGACTTGTTTATCACGAATAGTTTGAATTCGATCTGCAATATCATCTTGTACTGCACGAATGACTGCGATTAATTGTGGGTTCGGTTGTAACTGCTGATTGATTAATTTCTCATAAATTGTTTCCAATTCATGTGCAATTAAACCAATATGACCTGCTTGAATCATATTTGAACCACCTTTTAAGGTGTGCAAATATCTCATCAAGTTTTTCAATGCACCTACATTTTGTTGATCAGCTGTCCATGTATTTAGATCAGCATCAATACCAACCAATAACTCATCAGCTTCTTCAAGGAAGATATCTAACAAGTCTGGATCAAGGTCACGATTTGAATCACTTGATTGCAAGCTTTGTTTATCTAAAGCGAATTGTGCAGCTAAATCACCCACATCAACAGCATGATGTGTTTCAGTTCTTAACGTATTTACAAAAACAGTCGAATCAACCGTGGTTTCCACTGTGGCTGTATTCAAACTATCCAATTCTTCAATGTCATCAACAGGAATAACCATTGATGCAAAACTTGCTGAATCTTGGTTTGCTAATACACTCAACGCATGTGTAGCTGGATAATCGACTTGCTTATCACGAATAGTTTGAATTCGATCTGCAATATCATCTTGTACTGCACGAATGATTGCGATTAATTGTGGGTTCGGTTGTAACTGCTGATTGATTAATTTCTCATAAATTGTTTCCAATTCATGTGCAATTAAACCAATATGACCTGCTTGAATCATATTTGAACCACCTTTTAAGGTGTGCAAATATCTCATCAAGTTTTTCAATGCACCTACATTTTGTTGATCAGCTGTCCATGTATTTAGATCAGCATCAATACCAACCAATAACTCATCAGCTTCTTCAAGGAAGATATCTAACAAGTCTGGATCAAAGTCACGATTTGAATCACTTGATTGCAAGCTTTGTTTATCTAAAGCGAATTGTGCAGCTAAATCACTC